>NZ_JBHTTQ010000001.1:0-354352 GCF_042794475.1 Streptomyces sp. NPDC056527 | reverse complement strand
GGGTGGATCCGATCGGATCCACCCCGCCCGGCCCTCGCCGCTCCCCCGGGGCGGCCGACCGCAGAACCGAAAGGATCCACCGTATGTCCCGCATGCCCCTCGCCGACCGGCGCCGGCAACTGACCGAGGCCGCGATCCGCGCGATGACCCGGGACGGCGTCCCGAGGACGACGACCCGGTCCATCGTCGCCGAGGCGGGCGTGTCGCTGAGCGTCTTCCACTACTGCTTCGACTCCAAGCAGGCGCTCCTGGAGTCCGTGATCACGACGATCACCGACCACTACGTGGGGGTCGTGAAGGAGGCGCTGCGCCCGCGGGCCACCTTCCGGGAGACGATCCGGGCCGGCTTCGACGCCTACTGGGACCATGTCCGCGACCACCCGGGCGAGCACATGCTCACCTACGAGCTCACCCAGTACGCCCTGCGCACACCGGGGTTCGAGCCACTGGCACGCCGCCAGCACGAGCGGTACGCCGAGATCTACCACGGGCTCATCGAGGAGCTCAGCGTCGGCATGGGGCTCGAACTCCGCGTCTCCGTACCGGTCCTGGCACGCTATCTGGCCGCCGTGACCGACGGGCTGACCCTGAACTTCCTCGTCCTGGGCCACGACCCGGATGCCTCGGCGACCATCCTCGACCTGATCACGGACCAGGTCGCCGCACTCGCCGGTGACGGTACGGCTGACGCCGGCCGTGGCGGCGGGCCTAGCCTCGCGCTCTCCTGACGCGGCCCACCCCCCGCGGGGGAGCGGCTACTTCTCCGCCGCTCCCCGCCCGAACACCTCGATCAGCCGCGTCAGACTGTCCTCCTCGTAGCCCTCGGCCGCGCCGCGCCGGAACGTCTCCAGCAGCGCCGCGGGCAGCGTCGCGTCCACGCCCGAGTCCCGCGTCGTGTGCACGACGTGCTCCAGGCTCGCCACGGCCATCGAGATGCGCTCGACATCGCCGGAGTGCTGCCCCGCCTCGATCCGCGGCGTGTAGAAGTCGATGAACCGGCTCATCCCGCCCAGCGTCCGGCTCGCGAACGGACCGATCTCCGAGGCGCTGATGCCGTTCGCGTTCGCCAGCGCCACCATGTGCAGCCAGGCGGTGAGGGCGGTCCAGAAAAGGTCCATCTGAAGCTGGTAGTAGAGCGCTGCCAGCCCCGGGTCCTCGCCGCGGTAGTCCGTCCCCGTGATCACCTTCAGGACGCCTTCGAACTCCTCGAAGAGATCCCTCGGACCGCTGTAGAAGGTGTCGAACTCCGTCGAGCCGATACCGGACGGCGGTGTCTGCACTCCGCCGGTCAGATGGCGCGCTCCGTGCTTCGCCGCCCAGGCGGCCCCCTCGCGGGCCTGCTCGGGGGTGTCCGAGCTGAGGTTGACCAGGACGCGGCCCTGCAGCGCCGGGGCGGCGGGCTCCAGGATGGCGTACATGGCGGCGTAGTCGGTGAGGCTCAGCACCACCACCTCGTTGGCCGCCAGCGCCTCCCCGACGGTGTCGGCGCGCACCGCGCCCCTGGCGACCAGACCGTCGGCGCGGCTCGCGGTGCGGTTCCAGACCGTGACCTGGTAGCCGGCATCCAGGTAGGCGCCGGCCATCGCCTGGCCCATCGGTCCGAGACCGATGACGGTCACGGACGAGGTGTTCACAGCAGACGTACTCACAGCAGACGTGCTCACAGAGTTCTCCCCGAGAATCGCTAGAACGAACGCTCTATCTAGAGAAGAACGTAGCACAGAGGCTAGAACGAACGCTCTAGTTCGGTAGTGTGGAGGCGTGAAGACCAAGGCCCCGCAGGATCCCGAGACCGCCGGAACGCGCGAGCGGATCGTCCGTACGACCTCACGCCTGATGCAGCGCCAGGGCTACGAGGGCACCGGCATCAAGCAGATCTCCCGCGAGGCCGGGGCGACGCTCGGCTCCGTGTACCACTTCTTCCCCGGCGGCAAGCAGGAGCTCGGCACGGCCGCCGTGCGTCTCGGCGACGAGGAGTTCACCGCGTTCCTTCGCGAAGCCCTCGACGCGGAGCCGGAGCCGGAGAAGGCCCTTCTCGCGCTCACCGTGTCGCTCGCCGAAGGGCTGCGCGACTCCGACTGGCTCGACGGCTGCCCGGTGACCAGCACGGTCGTGGGCACGGCGACCAGCGCGCCGGACATCCAGCAGGCGGCGGCCGAGGCGTTCGCACGGTGGCGCACGGTCGTCGCCGAGAAGCTGCGCTCCACGGGGTTCGCCGAAGAGGACACCGAGGAGCTTGCGCACACGGTGATCGCCACTCTGGAGGGCGCGGAACTGGCTGCCCAGGTCGCTCGCAGCGCGACGCCGCTGGAGGTCGCGGGGCGGCATCTGGCACGTCTGGTCGCCTCGTACAGATGACTCCCGGCGGCCCCGTCCGCGACGGCACCCGGTCGCGGACGGCGATCCGGTCTAGCGTTCGGCCGGGGCGGCCGCCGCGTACCAGACCACATGGGCCGCCGCGTCCGCGACCGGCTCGATGATCTCCCACCCCTCGACGATCAGCCCATCGGCCAACCGCCAGATGTCGACGCCCGCGATACCCGGCCCTGCGTCTCCCGCGATCCGACGCCGCGAATGCATCATGACGTGATCACCGTCGGCCATCACGTGGTGGACCTCGACCCGCAGGTCGTCCAGCGGCACCGCGCGCACGGCGGCGAGCCATTCCGACTTGGTGGACGAGGTCGAGTCCGGCCGATGATGGACGAAGTCGTCACTCAGCAGCGGCGCGAGCTCGTCGACGTCACCCGTCCCGACCAGCTGCGCCAGCGCCCGTTCGACGATGCCCTTGTTCTCCGTGTCCGTGGTCATGGACGCAGTGTGTTCGGCGGTCGCGAGGCTTGTCGATGAACTCCGATGTCATGGCGTACGGCTCCACGATCCGCGATCCTGGTGATCGTGTACACGGTCGGGGAGCTCCTGCGGCAGTGGCGCAATCGCCGACGGCTCAGTCAGCTCGATCTGGCGATCGCCGCCGATGTGTCGGCTCGTCATGTCAGCCTGGTCGAGACCGGCAGGTCCAGGCCGAGCGCCGACATGGTCCTCCGGCTCGCGGATCGGCTCGATGTGCCGCTGCGCGATCGCAACCAGCTGTTGCTCGCGGCCGGCTTCGCACCCCGGTACGCCGAGCGCCCCCTCGACAGCGACGCCCTGGCGGTGGCCGGGGACGCGGTCGGGAGGGTGCTCCGCGCGCACGAGCCCTACCCCGCGCTGGTCCTCGACCGGCGATGGAACGTCGTGATGACCAATCGCGCGGTCGACGCGTTCTTCGCGGACGTCACTCCCGACCTGCTGCGGCCGCCGATCAACATGGTGCGGCTGGCGCTCGACCCGCGCGGGCTCGCTCCGCGGCTCGTCAACCTGGCCGACGTACGCGCGGTGTTCCGCTCCCGCATCGCGCGTCAACTAGCCACCGCTCCCGACGCGGAACTCACCGCGCTCTTCGAGGAACTGCTGGCGCCCACGGCCGAGGAGACGACGAGCCTGGCGAGCGAATCGGACACCGTGCTCCCGATGGTCTTCCGCTTCGGCGGACGAGGGGGAGAACTGCGACTGTTCTCGACCACCACCACGTTCGGCAACCCGATGGACATCACGCTGGCCGAGCTCACGATCGAGTCGTACTACCCGGCGGACGCGGAGAGCGCCGCCTACTTCGCGGAAGCCGACGCCTGACCTGGCTCCTGGGGCCCGTACTTCCGCGCCGTCACGGGAGACCCCAGCCCGTGCAGGGCGATGCTGCCGAGCACGGTGACCACCAGGATGGTCAGTACGAGAATGCCGTCGTCGTCGTGCAGCTCGTTGAACGCCAGCAGGCCGAACACGATCGACGTCGTCCCACGCGGCCCGAGCCAGCCGATGAGCACTCCTTCCCTTGCGGGCACCTTCGACCCGATGAGCGACAGCAGCACGGGCACCATCCGCACAACCGTCAACGCTGCCGCGGAGAACACGACCAGTTGCCAGTCCACCCCTCCCCAGAGGGCGAACACGGCCGTCGTACCGAAGACGAACCACATCACGACCCCGAGCAGAAAGCCGACGTCATCGATCAGTTCCATCTCCCGATGCGTCTGCGCCTTGTGCCCGACGGCATGGAAGACGACCCCGCAGACGAACGACGCCACGAAGCCGTTCCCCCCGATGCCCACCGCGGTGGCATAGACCAACAACGGTGCCGCGACCGGCACCAGCCGCTTCGACTGGGTGCTCATGGACCCCGCCCGGTCGGCGCGGTTCACGAGGAACCCCAGCAGCGCCCCCAGCGCGAAGCCCACCAGGAGCGCCTTCAGCGCGGAAGGCCCGGCCGAGGCCAAGGCTTCCCAGGGTGTCCGCGCCGCGTGGGTGTCGCCCGCCAGGACCAGCGCGAAGAGGATGACCGGAGACACGATTCCGTCGTTGTACCCGCCCTCGACGTTGAGTACGTCCCGCACCCGGACCGGCAGCCGCGGATCCCGCAGGATCGCCTGCGCGGGCGCGAAGTCGGTCGGCACCACCACACAGGCGAGCACGAGCAGCACCGGCCATCCCACCCCCGGCAGCAGCCACCACCCCAGAGCCACCGCCGCCGCCAGACTCAACGGCAACGCGATGAGCAGCACCCGCAGCGCGGCGCCCGGATGGCTGCCCAACATCCCGCCCCGGACATCGGCCGCATCGACGAACAGCAGGATCGCCAGCGTGATCTCGGCCGCCCTCAGGGCCGCCTCGGTGCTGAGCGTCTCCCCGATGGTGTCCCGCACCGTGAGTCCCACGACCGCGCCCGCCACCACCACGACCAGAGGCGCGGTGAACCGCCACTGCTCGAACTTCCGGGCCAGCAGGGACCAGACGACGAGTGTGGCGGCGACGGCGATGATCGAGGCAATCACGATCTCAATCGTCGCAGGGCGAAACCCTGATCCTGGCTCACCGCACCGTGAGATATGCCATCGCCCGCCGCCTGTGGGCGGTGTCGGAACGGCTGACCGGCGGGCGGTTCACCTATAAAGGGCGGATGGGAAACGTCGAACGCTACGAGCTGACATTTCCGGTGTCGGGTGACGCCATCGTCGTCACCCGCACGGACCGCAAGGGCGCGGGCGGGCACCCGGTGTACGCCGACGAGACCGGCATCGTGCAGGCCGAGATCGACGAGCAGGGCAACGTACGGATACTGGCCAGCGGAGGCCACCAGAGTCACGACGTGCCCGTGCGCGCCGCCCCCTCGCCGTGACCTCCCCTCAGGCGCAGCCGGTCAGGCGCGGTTCATCACGCGTGGTTCGTCACGCGTAGGGGTCGAACGGGATCCCGGCCGGCTTCGCCTTTGCCAGATGGCCGGGGAAGCTACCGTCCTTCAGACCGAAGTGGGCGCTTCCGAAGTCGGCTTGGCTCAGCTTGTCGCGGAGTCCGGCGGGGTAGCCGTTCCAGCCGACCAGGGCGGGGAACTGCCACTGGTGCTTGTGGTTCTCCGGCGGCTCGTCGTTGGAGTTGGCGGGTCGGAAGCAGTGCGTGCTCAGACCGTCCTTGTGGTAGACGACCTTGGCATGCGTCCCGTCCCAGCGGATCCGGTCGCGGCCGTAGGTGTCGAAGTCGCCGTGCGCGGAGGTGGAGACGTACTGGGCCTGGTTGTTCTGGATCCACACCACGACATGCTCCCAGTCGTGGCGGTGCCCGCCGAGTCCGCTGCCCGCCACGGCCTGGTCCTTCTCGAAGTAGAGGCCGTAGATGACGGCGCACCAGCCGTTGTTGCACTTCGAGCGCGCGTAGCCGTTGGTGTTGTCGAGGTCCCAGGAGTCCCTGCACTGGCCGTTGAGGGCTCCGGAGGGCTTGAGACCGCCGTTGACGGTTCCGTCCGGGCCGATGGCAGGCGTGGCGTAGCAGCCGTCCGTGTCGTAGTCGAAGGCGGGCTGGAACGTCCGCTCCAGCTCGTCCGCCGACGCGGGCAGCGCCGTGGGCGGCGCGGCGAAGGCGCTGCCCGGGACGGCGACGACCAACGCGATGCTGCTGCCGAGGATGAGCGAGACCCTGCGGATCCGCGAACTCGTCTTCACCTGTGTCCTCCTGACGGGCCGCTGTATGGGGGTGCGCGGCTGCGACTGACATGCCCATATCAGTCTTGCCGTACCCCTGCGAACCTCGGAGGACCTTTCGGTGGCCGTGCGATGAAGGACGGCCGAGCCCTCGTCACGGGTCCCGACCGCCGACGGACAACGGACGGTCAGACCTTGGCCTCGGAAACGGGGCGCGAGGTGGCGGTGGTCCCCGGCTCGCCGGCCCCCGGGCGTACCGGGATGAGGATGGCGACCACCGCCGCCGCGAGGCCCACGACGCTGCCGATCAGCAGGGCGGCACGGAAGCCGTCCTCGGAGGGCAGCAGACGGCCGCCGAAGTCCGTGGTCATCTGGGCCAGGACGACGCCCATCACGGCGGCCGAGACGGAGCTGCCGATCGAACGCATCAGCGTGTTGAAGCTGTTGGCCGACGCGGTCTCCGAGAGGGGGACGGCGCCCATGATGAGGGCGGGCATCGCGCCGTACGCCAGGCCGACGCCCGTGTTGCAGACGAGGGTGACGACGAGCAGGCCGCCGGTGGATCCCATGAGCGGCAGGGCGGACGCGTAGCCGAGGGCGATGACCAGGCTGCCGACGGCCAGGGTGACCTTGGGGCCACGGGCGGCGGTGAGCTTGGCGCCGAGCGGGGCGAGGACCATCATCATCAGGCCCGCGGGGGCCATCCACAGTCCCATCGCCAGCATCGACTGGCCGAGACCGTAGCCGGTGGCCTCGGGCAGCTGGAGGAGCTGCGGCACGACCAGCGACTGGGCGTACATCGCGAAGCCGACCAGGATCGAGGCGCCGTTCGTCATCAGCACCTGCGGGCGGGCGGTGACGCGCAGATCCACCAGCGGCTCGGCGGTGCGCAGCTCCCACCACCCCCAGACCAGCAGCGTGACGACCGCGGCACCGAAGAGGCCGAGCGTGGTGGCGCTCCCCCAGCCCCAGTCGGATCCCTTGGACACGGCGAGCAGCAGACAGACCAGGGCACTGCCGAGACCGAGGGCTCCCGGTACGTCGAACCGGCCCGGGTCGGAGTCGGTTCGGCCTGCGGGGACGAGCAGCCGGATCAGCACACCGACCGCGAGACTCAGGGCCGCGGCGACCCAGAAGAGCACGCGCCAGCTGGCGTTCTCCGCGACGGCCGCCGCGAACGGCAGCCCGAGCGCGCCGCCCACGCCCATGGAGGCGCTGATGAGGGCGATGGATCCGCCGAGCCGCTCGGCGGGCAGCACATCACGCAGCAGGCTGATGCCGAGGGGCACCACACCCATGCCCATGCCCTGGAGGCCGCGTCCGACGATCATCGGGACGACGGAGGAGGACAGGGCGCAGACGACGGATCCGAGGACGAGGGGCGCCACGGAGACCAGCAACATGCGGCGCTTGCCGTACATGTCGCCGAGGCGTCCGGCGACGGGCGTGGCCACCGCGGCCGCGAGAAGGGTCGCGGTGACGACCCAGGACGCGTTCGACGCGCTGGTGCCGAAGAGGCGTGGCAGGTCGCCGAGGAGAGGGACGACCAGGGTCTGCATGAGCGCGGCCACGATGCCCGCGAAGGCGAGTACGCCGACGACGCCACCGGGGCGGGCGTCGGTCCTTGAGCTGTTCACGTGGTTCTCCCTCGGGGCTTGCTCGATGATATGCATCGTACACATCAAATGCAGAGTACACATTGCATGTATCCTGCACATGGAGGGCCGGTGGTTGGCGGACGGCCGTGCGGGGTTGGGAGGATGGCACCCATGGAAAAGCCCACGCACCTGATCGAGTTCGAGACCATGCTCGTCGGGCGGCACTCGCATCTGTTCGACCCCCGGACGCGGAGCACCACGGGGCGCCTCGACCGGAGCGCCTACGTCCTGCTCAGCCGCATCCGGATGGACGGGCCCATGTCCATCGGCCAGCTCAGCGAGGCGTTCGGCCTGGACGCCTCCACGCTCAACCGGCAGACCGCCGCCATGCTGAAGGCCGGGGTCGTCGAGCGCATCGCCGACCCGGACGGCGGCATCGCCCGCAAGTTCAGCATCACCACCGAGGGGCTGCGCCGCCTCGACGCGGACCGGGCGGAGAACGTCCACGGCCTGGAGCGGGTCCTCAGCGACTGGACGGCCGACGAGGTGGCCGACTTCGCCGCGTATCTCAGGCGGTTCAACAGCGACATCGAACGCCTCGAAGGCCGCCCCTGGCCGCGCCCGGACGCCACGCACCCGGTGTGAGGACGCCACGCACCCGGTGTGAGGCGGTGTCCTAGACTCCGCCCATGACGAGCACGACGGCTGACATCAGCGAGGATCTGGCACCGACCGGCGTACTGCGGGCCTCGATCAACCTGGGCAATCCGGTTCTGGCCGCCGGCACGCCCGAGGCCCCGGCAGGGGTCACGGTCGACCTCGCACGGGAGATCGGCGCGCGGCTCGGGGTACCGGTCGAACTCGTCTGCTTCGACGCGGCACGCAAGTCGTACGAGGCGATGGCCACGGGCCGGGCCGACCTCTGCTTCCTCGCCGTCGAACCCGCCCGGGAGGCCGAGGTCGCCTTCACCGCCCCTTACGTCGTGATCGAGGGGGTGTTCGCGGTCGACCGGGACTCGGCCCTCACCACCGTCGCCGACGTCGACCGCGACGGTGTGCGGATCGGGGTGAAGCGGGGGTCCGCCTACGACCTCTACCTCTCGCGCACGTTGCGTCACGCGTCCGTCGTACGCGGCGAGGAGGGCGTGGACGTCTTCCGCTCCGAGGGGCTGGAGGTCGCGGCCGGCATCCGGCAGCCGATGGCCGAGTACGTCGCCGCGCGTCCCGAACTCCGTCTGATCGAGGACCGGTTCATGGAGATCCGGCAGGCCGTGGGCACGACCCTGTCCCGGCGGCCCGCGACCGTCCGGTTCCTGTCCGACCTCGTCGAGGAGCTGAAGGCGGACGGGTTCGTCGCCGACGCGCTGCGCCGGGCGCACCAGTCGGACACGCTCGTCGCGCCGCCTCAGAAGGGGTAGCGGGCCTGCCGGCCGGCGATCGTGACCCAGCGGGTGTTGGAGAAGGACTCGATGCCCCACCGCCCGCCGAAGCGCCCGTAACCGGAGGCCTTCACGCCACCGAAGGGGGCGTGGGGCTCGTCGGCGACGGACTGGTTGTTGATGTGCACGATGCCGGAGTGGACCCGGCGGGCGACCGCCAGTCCATGGGTCGCGTTCTCGGTGATGATGCCGCAGGTCAGCCCGTTCTCGGTGTCGTTGGCCAGGGCGATGGCCGTCTCGTCGTCGGCGAAGGTTTCGACCACGCACACCGGCCCGAAGACCTCCGCGTAGTAGAGCTCCATCTCCCGGGTCACACCGCTGAGTACGGTCGGCGGGTGCACCGCGCCCCGCGGCTCGGTTCCGCCGGTGAGCACGGTGGCTCCCGCGGCGACCGCGTCCGCGACGAGCGCGGCGACCCGGTGGGCCGCGGCCTCGCTCACCAACGGTCCGATGACGGTGTCCGGGTGGCCCGGGTCGCCGGCCGGGAGGGCAGCCGCCCGGGCGGCGAACCGTCGGGTGAACTCCTCGGCGAGACTGTCGTGGACGAGGAGGCGGTCGCCGGACATGCAGATCTGGCCGGCGTTCATGAAGACGCCGAACGTGGCCGCGTCGACGGCGTAGTCCATGTCCGCGTCGTCGAGGACGATGACGGAGTTCTTGCCACCGAGTTCGAGGACCGCGGGCTTCAGGTGCCGCGCCGCGTGCGCGCCGATGAGGCGGCCGGTGTGGGTCGAGCCGGTGAAGTCGACCGCACGGACGCGAGGATCGGCGATCAGCGTCTCGGCGATCTCGGCGGAGTCCTCGAGGGCGTTGGTCACCACGTTGAGGACCCCGTCGGGCAGCCCGGCCTCGCGCAGTACGTCGGCGACGAAGAGCCCGGCGGCGATCGGCGCCCTCTCGCTCGGCTTCGCCACGACCGTGTTGCCGGCGGCCAGAGGGGCTGCGACGGCCCGTACGCCGAGGATGAGGGGCGCGTTCCAGGGCGCGAACGCGGCGACGACGCCGAGCGGTTCACGCACCGCGAGGCCCAGCGCGCCCTCCTCCTGGGCGCTGAGGACCTCGCCGCGGGGCGCGGTGACCGCCGCCGCGGCCTCGCGCAGGATGTTCGCGGCGAGCCCCGCGTTGAAGTACGCCCACGGGCGCGTGCTGCCGGTCTCACCGGCCATGAGCGCGGCGGCCTCCTCGGTCCTGGCGTCGAGGAGGTCGGCCGCCTTGAGGAAGACCGCCCGGCGGGCGAAGGGGGCGAGCGCCGCCCATGCCGGAAAGGCCGCGTGGGCCGCGTCGACCGCCCGGGTGACGTCCTCGGGGCCGGCGGCGGCCACGGTCGCGTACACCTCGCCGGTGTACGGGTCGAGGTCCTCGGTGGTGCGGCCGGACGCGGCCGGCACCTCCCGGCCGCCGATCAGCAGCTCACGCGTGACGGCCACCGCGCGGTTACTCCGCGCCGGTCCGGGCGCGCGCCCCGCATGTCGCGCCGGTACCCGCGCTCTCCGAGCCGCGGTCGTACCAGTAGTCCCCGGCGGTCATGCAGCGGGCGGGATACCCCTGTCCGGGCGCGGCGACGGGCCCGGCCTCCCACGGGGCGGGGGCCTGCCGACGGGCGGGGTCGTGGTGGGTGGGTCGATCGGTCATGGCGGCTCCTGGTCGTGACGACCTTCCCATCCTCACCCGTACGACCTCCGCTCGCCTCGCGGCGCGGCCCCGGCGGCGCCCGGAGTCGACCGACCGGCCCACCGTCGTGCGTGCGCCGACCGATCAGTCGGATCCGGTACGGCTCCTCAGCACCAGCAGGGCGATGTCGTCCGTACGTTGTAGCTCGGGGCGGTTCTCCCGCAGGAGCGTGTCGATGAGGAGCTCCAGGTCACTGTCGTCCGCCTCGTCGATGTGACCGGCGAGTTCAGCGAGGGAGTCGTCGAGGTCGGTGCCCGGCGTCTCGACGAGACCGTCGGTGTAGAGCAGCAGCATCAGGCCGGGGGACAGCGGGACCTCGGTCACCGGGTAGGCGGCGCCGGGGACGACGCCGAGCAGGGGTCCGGGCGTCACGTCGAGCGGGACGGCGCGGCGGCCCGGGAGGCGCACCAGGGGCGGCGGGTGTCCGGCGCTGGCGAAGCGGACGCGTCGCGCGGCGAAGTCGAGATGTGCATAGAGACAGCTGGTGAACAGGCCGGGGTCGAGCTCGGTGAGCTGCTGGTTGGCGGCCGAGAGCACCTGGTCGGGGGGCTCGCCGAGCGTCGCGTGGGCGTGGACTCCGGTACGGACCTGGCCCATCAGCGCGGCGGCGGCGACGTTGTGGCCCTGGACGTCTCCGATGACGGCCGCGGCCGCGGTGTCGCCGAGCCGGATCAGGTCGTAGAAGTCACCGCCGATGTCCATGCCACGGGTGGCGGGCAGATAGCGGGCGGCGACGTCGAGGCCGACCACGTCGGGGAGGCTGTGGGGCAGCAGGGCCTGCTGGAGTCCATGGGCGAGCCGGTGCTTGGTGTCGTAGAGCCGGGCACGGTCGAGGGCCTGCGCGACGAGGCCGGCGAGTGAGGTCATGACGGCGCGTTCCTCGGTGGGGAACGTGTGGGGCCGGTCGTAGGACAGGAGACAGAGGCCGACCGGACGGCCGGAGATGATCAGGGGCAGAAAGGCCCACGCCTGTTTGTCGGTGGTCGGCCGTACCTCGGGGTAGATCCGTCGCATCTCCTCGGGGTCGGCAAGGAACGAGGGGATGCCGCTGGTGACCGCCTGTCCTGCGGGGCTGAACGTGGCGTCGATCGGCAGGGCGTCGAAGCGTTCGACGATCTCGGGGGCATAGCCGCGGTGGCCGGTGATCCGCAGGCGGCCGGAGTCGACCGCGGCCAGGATCAGGCCCTGTGCGCCGAAGGCGGGCATGATCTGGTCGGCGACCAGATCGACGACGTCCTGGACCCCGACGACCTCGGTCAGACCCGCTGCCAGGTGCATGAGCTGGTAGAGCTCCCCGGCACGGGCCGGGGTGGCGGTGGTGGTGTCGCGCCGGGTCGCGGGGGCCGCGGGGAGCGCTCCCCCGGTGGGCACGATACGGACGCTGACCCCACCGGCGTCCGGGTAGAGGTGGAAGTCCAGCCATCGGTCCGGCGGGCGGCAGGCCGTGAAGGAGACGGGCTCGCGGCTGAGGACCGCGGCGCGGTAGCGGTCCTCGTAGGTGGGGTCGTCGAGCCAGCGCAGGGACTGCCACGGCAGTGTCCCCAGGAGGGTCTCGGCGTCGATGCCGAGCAGTTCGGCTCCGCCGTGGCTGAGGTAGGTGATGCGTCCGTCCAGGTCCAGGGCGCAGCAGCCGCCGGGCAGGCGCTCGGCGAAGTCGGCGACCGCCTGCTCCGGGCTCGGGGGCGGGCGGGCGGTGTCGAGCGGGAGGACGCGCGGCAGGTCCGTGTCACCGAGGGGTATGCCACTCTCGGCGGCCCCCTCCAGCAGCTCGGCCAGACGTCGGCAGCAGGCGGTGACCAGGCCGTGTTCCCACCGCGACAGCCGGGGCGGGCGGGCGGCCGGCCACATCAGGAGGAGTGAGCCCCAGGCGGCGGCGCCGGTGATCGGTGCGGCGGCCATGGCGAGAGGGTACGGGAGGGCCATCGAGGTACGGGGATAGGTCTGGGCCATCTCCTGCTGGCTGCCCACCCAGATCAGCCGGTTCTCGCGGACGGCGTCGGCCACGGGAGCCGGTGCGGCGAGCGGGACCCGCGCCCATGGGGCGGCGAGTTCCGCCGGAGCGCCGCAGAGCGCCTCGAGGCGGAGCACTTGCGCGTCGTCCGAAGCGAGGAGGTAGACGGCGCCGATGGAGGCGCCGGTGCGTCGGACCGTCTTCGTGAGCGCGGCATCGATCCCCGCAGTGCCTCTGGGCGGTCCGACCGTGCTGGTCAACAGGCACCTCCAGCGTCGCGGCCCGGTGCTCGGTCCCATTATCGCGCGGGCCGCGATCCGCGCTCGTCGCGGCGGACGGAACCGCGACGGGCGCAGCGGCGGCGCTCGGGGCGACGGGATGCGGTGAGACGTCAGAAGACGGAGAGCCCGGTGATGGTGGTGAAGCGGTCCAGGGCCGCGACTCCCGCGACCGAGTTGCCGCGTTCGTCGAGGCCGGGGCTCCATACGCACAGGGTGCAACGGCCCGGGACGACGGCGATGATGCCGCCGCCGACACCGCTCTTGCCGGGCAGGCCGACGCGGTAGGCGAAGTCCCCCGCCGCGTCGTAGGTGCCGCAGGTGAGCATGACGGCGTTGACCTGCTTGGCCTGGCTGCGGGTGAGCAGCCGTGAGCCGTCCGCGCGGATGCCGTGGCGGGCCAGGAAGCCGGTGGCGAGCGCCAGGTCGGCGCAGGACGCCTCGATCGAGCACTGCCGGAAGTACTCGCGCAGAAGGACCGGCACGGCGTTGTCGATGTTCTCGTACGAGGCCATGAAGTGGGCCAGCGCGGCGTTGCGGTCGCCGTGCGCGGTCTCCGAGGCGGCCACGTCCCGGTCGAAGTCCAGGTCCGTGTTCCCGCTCTCCGCGCGCAGCAGGTCGAGCAGGCTGCCCGAGGCGTCGCCCGTGAGGCTGTGCAACCGGTCGGTGACGACCAGCGCGCCCGCGTTGATGAAGGGGTTGCGCGGGATGCCGTGCTCGTACTCCAGCTGGACGAGGGAGTTGAAGGGATTGCCCGAAGGCTCGCGTCCGACGTGCTCCCAGAGCACCTCGCCCTCCCGGGCGAGGGCGAGCGCGAGGGTGAACACCTTGGTGACGGACTGGGTGGAGAACGGCTGCTGCCAGTCCCCCACTCCGTACACCGTCCCGTCGAGCTCGGCGACGGCCATGCCGAACCGGCTCGGGTCACCGACGGCGAGCGCCGGAATGTAGTCGGCGGGTCGGCCCCGGCCGACGAGATCCCCGATCTCCTCGGCGATGCGCTCGAGGACGGGCTGGAACGACAGCAGCATGATCCTCATTGTGCCGCCGGGCCGCCGCGGGTGACGCACGGGGCGTGCCCATGCGCGAGGTGCGGCCGTCTCCGCGGTGGCGGGAACCGGGCGAGACGGTGGGAAGTTCACTGATCATGGCTGTCATTCATCGCACCACCATGACCCCGACCAAGCTGGAGCTGTTCGCCGCCTGGCTGCCCTCCCGGCCCTGGTACGTCGCCACCGGGCGCGCGCCGGAGCTCGCCAAGGCCGGGGGCTTCCGGCTCGACGACCCGCGGGGGGAGGTGGGCATCGAGTTCATGGTCGTCACGGACGGCTCCGGTGACCGGCCCGTCTCGTACCTCCTGCCGCTGACCTATCGCGAGGCTCCGCTCGACGGCGCCCCCGCCGACGCCCTGGTCGGCACCTCCGAGCACGGTGTGCTCGGCAAGCGCTGGGTGTACGACGGGATCCACGACCCGGTCCTGGTGGAGCGGCTGCTCGCCCTGCTCGAAGGCCGCGCCGAGCCGCAGGCGCAGAGCGAGACCGACACGCCGGACCACTCCGTCACCGGACGGTTCGACGGGGACGGCCTCACGGCCCTGACCGGACCGGAGTCCGTCACCGAGGGGCCGCACGGAACCGAACTCGCGGTACGGACGGCGGGGGACGTCGACACCCCTCTCACTCTCGCCCTGACCCGGGTGCTCCGGAAGGCGGACGGTCCCGCGGACGCACGGGGTCAGGTCACCGCCGAGTGGGAGATCCCGGGCGGGGACCGCGGCCGCGGGGCGTTCGTCGTCGTACGCGAGAACGCGGGCTGACCCGGCGCCGGATCGTCGGTGTCCCGCGGCGTCGACCGGCGGTCAGTCCGGCACCGGGTCGGTGAAGCCTCGGCGCCGGGCGGCCGCCGGCCTGCAGCGCATCAGGCGAGACACCGTCAGACGGGCACCCCGCCGTGCTCCATGGCGGCTCAGCGCCTTCACGGCGTACGTGGAGCAGCTGGGCGTGTACGGGCAGCACGGCGGACGGCGCGGGCTGATCTCCTCGCGGTAGTACTGGACGGCGGTGTACATCGCGCCGGCGACCCGCCCGTCGGGGCGGCCCGGTGACGGGTGCCCGCCGCGTGGCCGCCGGCTTCCCGTGGGGCGCACCAGGGCGAGGAACAACGCCGGAAGGAGGGCCAGCCACATCTCCGGGCAGCACTGGCGGCTCGCGACGCAGTGGTCGAGCATGCCGGCGCAGCAACCCTCTTCCCCGTCCTCACGCCGCTTGCGCCGGCGGTCGGCTCGCCCGGGCTTCCTCGATGACGTCACAACGCCCCCTCCGTGTCCATCGGATGATATGCGTGGCGCGATCTCGGGCTCCCTGGAGGGGCGTGGACCTGGGACGGGCCCGCCCGGAGGAGGGCGGGCCCGTCAGGAGCGGCTACCGGGGCGCCGTCCCGGCCACGAGCCCGGCCGGGACGGGCGCGTAACCGGTCGGCCGGGTGGTGAACGTGCCCCGGCCCTGGGTGCGGCTGCGGAGCCGGGACGCGTAGCCGAACAGCTCGGCCAGCGGCACGGTCGCGGTGATCACCGCCGTACCGGCACGTGCGGTGGAGCCGGAGACCCGGCCGCGCCGTGCCGCCAGATCACCGAGCACCCCGCCCACGGCGCTGTCGGGCACCGTGACCGTGACCTCGACCACCGGCTCCAGGAGCGTCATCGCGCTGGCGCGCAACGCCTCGCGGAGCGCGAGGCGGCCGGCGGTACGGAACGCCATCTCCGAGGAGTCCTTGGAGTGCGTGGCACCGTCGGTCAGCGTCACCCGGACACCGGTGACCGGGTGGCCGCCGAGCGGGCCCTGGGCCAGGGCGTCGCGACAGCCGGCCTCGACCGCGCGGACGTACTCCTGCGGTACGCGGCCACCGGTGACGGTGGACGAGAACGCGAACTCCCCCGCCGCGCCGGTGTCGGGGTCCAGCGCCGCCACGTCGATGACGACATGGGCGAACTGGCCCGAGCCACCGTCCTGTTTGACGTGCCGGTAGACCAGGTCGGAGACCCCGCGGACGACCGTCTCGCGGTAGGCGACCTGCGGCCTGCCGACACCGATCTCCAGGCCCTGGGCCCGGCGGATCTTCTCCACGGCCACCTCCAGATGCAGTTCGCCCATGCCCGACAGCACGGTCTGGCCGGTCTCGGGGTCGGTGCGGACCTTCAGCGAAGGGTCCTCCTCGACGAGCCGGGCCAGCGCCGACGCCAGCCGGTCGGTGTCGAGGCTTCTCCGTGCCTCGACCGCGACGGAGACGACCGGGTCGGCCACGGTGGGCGGTTCGAGGAGCAGGGGCTCCGACGGTGCGCACAGCGTGGCACCGGTCCTCGCGTCCTTCACGCCGACGACCGCGACGATGTCCCCGGCCCGCGCCCGGTCCACTTCGGTGTTCCGGTCGGCCTGCACCCGGAGGATGCGGCCGATCCGTTCCGTGCGCCGTGCGGCCACATCGAGCACGACATCTCCCTTTCCGATCGTTCCCGCGTACACACGCAGGTAGGTCAGCCGCCCGGTGGCGGTCGAGTTCACCTTGAAGACCAGGGCGGCGAACGGCGCCGCCGGATCGGCGGCCCGCTCCTCCACCGCGCCGTCCGCGGTGGTGCCCTGGATCGGCGGTACTTCCAGCGGAGAGGGCAGGTAGGACACGACGGCGTCGAGGAGCGGCTCCGTCCCGCGGTTGCGGTAGGCCGATCCGCACAGCACGACCACGCCGTCCCCGGTCCGCGTGAGATCACGCAGGGCCGCGGTCAGCGTCGGCGCGGCGAGCTCCGAGCGCGCGCAGAACTCCTCGAGCGCGACGGGATGGAGCTCCGCCACCGCCTCCTCGAGGGCGCGACGGCGATGTCGCGCCTCGTCCACGAGTGCGTCGGGCACGGGGCCCTCCGTGTACGTGTCGCTGCCCGGGGCCCAGACCAGGGCGCGCATGTGCACGAGGTCCACGACTCCGGTGAAGCCGTCCTCCTGACCGATCGGCAGCTGGACGACGAGCGGCACGGTGTGCAGCCGGTCCCGGATCGAGGCCACCGCGGTGTCGAGGTCGGCGCCCGCGCGGTCCATCTTGTTGACGAACGCGATCCTCGGAACCTGGTACCGGTCGGCCTGTCGCCACACCGTCTCGCTCTGCGGCTCGACCCCGGCGACCGCGTCGAACACGGCGACGGCGCCGTCGAGGACGCGCAGCGAGCGCTCGACCTCGTCGGAGAAGTCGACGTGTCCGGGGGTGTCGATGAGGTTGATCCGGTGGTCGTCCCAGACGCAGCTGACCGCCGCGGCGAAGATGGTGATGCCGCGGTCGCGCTCCTGGGTGTCGAAGTCGGTGACGGTGGTGCCGTCGTGGACTTCGCCGCGCTTGTGGATGGCGCCGGTGAGGTACAGCATCCGTTCGGTGACGGTGGTCTTGCCGGCGTCGACATGGGCGAGGATGCCCAGATTCCGGACGCTGGTCAGGGAGTCGGGCAGGGGAAGGTGAAGGTGGGTACGCACGGCCCGGGGCCTTTCGAGGTGTTCGAGAACAGGGCGGCGCGATTCCCGGACGAAGACGGCCCGGAAGCGGGCGGATCGAGCCCCCGGAGAAGGGGTGGCTCAGAAGTTCGTCACGGGCGTCCGATGGCGGCCGCGCAGCCGACACCGGTCGGACCGGGACATCAGGATCACGTCGTACCGTGACGGGGAGACGACGGCGGCGATACGGCAACGCACGGTCGGCTCCCCTCGGTTCGAATGATCGGGCACGCCGGGTTCCCGGCGGCACGTGAGTGAGTCTAGGGAGCCGTCCGCGACGGCGACACCGATTTACTGATCGTTTCAGAATGAGGTTCGCAGGCGGCGGAGGCGTATGAGGCTGCAGGCCAGCTCGATGAGGCTCCTGGTGGAGATCGGCGCGTCGTTCGTATCGGATACGGAGCCGTTTGAACTGATGCAGCCAGGCGAGGGCACGCTCGACCACCCAGCGCACCTTGCCCAGTCCGGACCCGTGGGCGACGCCGCGTCGTGCGATCAACGGCTTGATGCCCCGTCTCCGCAGTAGGCGGCGGTACTTGTCGAAGTCGTAGCTCCGGTCCGCGTGTAGACGCGGGGGCTTGCGGCGGGGACGTCCCCGCCGACCCGCATCGGCGGAACGGCGTCCAGCAGCGGCAGGAGCTGGGTGACGTCATGCCGGTTCCCACCGGTCAGCGTCACGGTGAGCGGGGTTCCGTAGCGGTCCACGATCAGGTGGTGCCTGGAGCCGGAACCGACGTGATCCCCCCTTTGAGGGCCGGACGTGCGACCCTTCCACGGAACAGTCGTCCAGGTCCGGCAGGGCGGCGCGCCGAAGCTCGGCCGGCAGGGCGGCGTGCAGGCGTGGCCAGACGCCGGCCTCGGTCCAGTCCCGCAACCGACGCCAGGACGTCACCCCGGAACAGCCCACGGTCTCCGCGGGGACATCGCGCCACGCAACACCGGTCCGCAGCACGTACATGACGCCGGCGAGTGCTGCCCGGTCGGGAACACGCAGCCGACCGGGGTAGCAGCGGCTCCGTTCGGGAGCGGGCGGCAGCAGCGGGGGCCACCCGCTGCCACAGGTCGTCAGGAACAAGATCAGCCCGCATTCCTGACACCCTGCCGACAAGATCACTGAGCACAAGACCCGCGACTCAGCTCACTGAAGCGATCAGTAAGGAGGCACGGCCCGTGGCACCCACCGCCGTTCGCGCCGCCGCCACGAATGCTGCGATCGCCGGGTGGGTGCCGCCGCCCGCGCGGAAGGCGACCTTCGAGCGGCGGAAGAGGGGCAGCCGGGTCAGGACCACGTCCTCGGGGGCGTGTGCGGTGGCCATCTCCGGTACGAATCCGGCGCCTTGCCCGATGGCCGCCAGTGCCAGGACCGTACGAAAGTCGTTGACCTGATGGCGGATGCGGGGCTGGAATCCGGCTGCCTGACAGGCGCGCACGGCCATCGCGTGACCGGTCGTGCCGTCCCGGGCCGTGATCCATGGGGACATGGCCCACGGTCCGAGCAGCTCGGCCAGCGTTTCGCCGCGGGCGAAGAGACCGGTGGAGGGCGCGCTGCCGGTGGCCAGGTACATCGGCTCCTCCAACAGGGGCACCTGGTCGACCGTGGTGTCCGGTGACGCGGGCACGAAGTCGTAGTCGTGGACGAGGGCCACGTCGAGTTCGCCGGCGCGTAGGCCGTCGGAGACTCGCGCCGAGTCGATCTCCTGCACCATCGGTTCCAGCGCGGGATGCCGCTGGGCCAGTTCGGCCAGCGTGGCGGGCACGATTGCGGGGCCGCCAGAGGGAAACGTCCCGATCCGCAGCGGCCCGCCGATGCCCTCGCGTGCCCCGGCCAGCTCGGAGACGGCCAGTTCGAGGCGTTCGAGGACGGCATCGGCGTGGGTGACGAGGGTGCGGCCCGCGGGGGTGAGCACCACCCGTCTGCCGCTTCGTTCCAGCAGGGGTACGCCCGCCTCGCGCTCAAGCACGCTCAGCTGCTGGGAGACGGCCGAGGCGGTGAAGGTCAGCGCTTCGGCGACGGCCGCGATGGTGCCGCGTCGGTCCAGTTCGCGCAGCAGGTGGAGTCGTCGAACATCGAGCATAAGGTGAGCTTACGTATAAGCGAAGAAACATGAACTGGATCTACCGGGTTTGTGTCGGTCAGGCTGGGCGCATGAAGCCCGAAGCGAATCTCACCGGCCTGTTTGTCCCTTTGGTGACTCCGTTCACCGACGACCTGCGCCTCGCCCCGGACGCGCTCGCCTGCCTCGCCGACGAGGCGCTGTCGGTCGGCGGCGCTCGGGGACTCGTCGCCCTGGGCACCACTGCGGAGGCGGCCACGCTGACCACCGAGGAGAAGCGGGCGGTGGTCCGCATCTGCGCGGCCGCCTGCCGGGCACACGGAGCTCCGCTGATCGTCGGCGTCGGCACCAACGACACCGCCGCCGCCATCACGACACTGCGGGAGCTCGCTCAGAGCGGTGACGTCGCCGCGGCGCTGGTTCCCGCGCCGCCCTACACCCGGCCCGGTGAGGCGGGAACGCTGGCGCACTTCACGGCACTCGCCGAAGGCGGGGGCCTGCCGCTGGTCGTCTACGACATCCCGTACCGCACCGGTCAGTCGCTCAGCACCGGCACTCTGAACGCGCTCGGGCACCTACCGGAGGTCGTCGGGGTCAAGTACGCGACCGGTGCGATCGACGCGGCCGCGATGGAACTGCTCGGCTCGTCGACACCGGGCTTCGCGGTGCTCGGCGGCGATGACACCGTCATCTCGCCGCTGCTCGCGTCGGGCGCCCACGGTGGCATCCTGGCGTCGGCCAATGTCCGCACTGCTGACTTCGCCGAGCTGATCTCGCTGTGGCAGCGAGACGCCACCGGACCGGCCCGCAGGCTGGGAACGGAGCTGGCCCGGCTGTCCGCCGCGCTCTTCGCCGAGCCGAACCCGACCGTGATCAAGGGGGTGTTGCACGCCCAGGGCCGTATTCCCAGCCCGGCCGTCCGGCTGCCGCTGCTGGCCGCCTCCGCTGATTCGGTCCGGCTAGCGGCGGCCCTGTCCGCCACCAGGACCCACCAAGCCGACCAAGGGACCGCGGCCTGAGACAGACCCGTGGTCCCCGGCGAAGCCCCGTAGACCTTCGATGCACGCCGATTGGGCCCGGCCCGTTCCCGTGTCGCCACACTCCCCACATGGGCGAGCTGTCCAGGGGGGCCAAGGCGGCGGGTCGATCCACAACGTGGACCTGTCAGCGGCTGTGATGATGAGATTGCGACGATGCCCGAATGACTGATGAGATCCGGAAGACCTATCTGCAGGCTGCCGAGAAGGCGGTGCACCTACTGGCCACAGAGCAGGTAGCCCGACGCTGGGAGACCGAATCCGTGCTCCCCGGGATGTCAGTGGGTGGGCTGGCCGGCCACCTTGCGCGTAGCGTCCTCCAAGTCGAGTGGTTCCTCGACGGTCAGGTAGTCGGCGCAGAACCGGTGTCAGCGGTTCGGTACTACGCGCGGCTCGCCGATACGTCATTGCCGGACTCTGCGCTGAACGTCGGAGTGCGTGCCCGCAGCGAGGAAACTGCCGCAGCCGGGTCCGCTGTCGTGGCTGAGCAGGCCCGGGCAGCGTGGATGCGGCTGACGCAGCGGCTGGGCATGGAGTCGGCCGATCGGCGGGTGGCTGTCCTTCACCGGCCGGGAGAGGAGATGTTGCTCGACGGATACCTGCAGACCCGTTGCGTCGAGCTAGCGGTTCACCTTGATGACCTCGCGCTCAGTGTCGACGCGCCATGCCGAGTGCCCGATGCTGCACTCGCCATCGCGGTGGACGTGCTCGTTGCCGCCGCCCGGGACCGGCACGGCGACCAAGCCGTGTTGCATGCGCTCGCCAGGCGTGAGCGTGACGTCGACCAGGCCCTACGTGTGTTGTAGGTATACGAACGACGCGCCGATCTCCACCAGGGGCTGCTCGAACTGGCCTGCAGCCTCATCTGCTTCCGCCGCCTGCGAACCTCATTCTGGAACGATCAGTTAGTTCCAGTGTGCGGGAGCGCCGGCCGGTCGGCCCGGTCGGCGCTCCGAGGGCGGTGTCAGGCGCCGCCGTTGGGCGTGGTCAGCCAGTGCGCGGCGGCCGCGAGGAGGGTCGTCACGCCGATCTCCAGGGTCGGCTCCGGTACGGGCGCGAAGTAGGGGGAGTGGTTGGCCGGGACCGTGTCGGGGATGCCGTGCTCCAGCACGGACGCGGGGTCGATGTCGCGGTAGAGGTCCGGGTCGGCGCCGCCGAAGTGCCAGAAGACGGAGGGCGCGTGAAGCGCGGTGCCGAAGGTGCCGAAGTCCTCGCTGCCGGTGACGGGCTGCGGCAGTGTGAAGACACGGCCCTCGCCGAGCGCGGCCGTGAGGGCGTCCTGGACCGCGCGGGTGGCGTCATGGTCGTTGACCGTCACGGGGAAGGTGTTGAAGGGGACGATCTCCGGTTCCTTCGGGGCACCGGACGCGGCGGCCTCCGCGTGGATGATCCGCTTGACGGCCCGCAGGACCCGCTCCCGTACCTCCGGGGTCGTGCTGCGGATGTTGACCATCAGCTCGGCGGTGTCGGGGATGATGTTCTCCTTGGTCCCGGCGTGCAGCGAGCCGACGGTCACGACCGCCGTCTGGGCGGCGGCGATCTCGCGGGAGACCACGGTCTGCAGCCGCATGACGATCGCGGCGGCCAGGACCACCGGGTCGACGGTGGTCTCGGGCATCGAGCCGTGGCCGCCGCGGCCGTGGAGCCGGACCCTGAGGTTGTCGGAGGCGGCCATGACCGGACCGGGACGGGTTCCGACGAAGCCGACCGGTGTGGGCGCCACGTGCTGGCCGAGACAGATGTCGGCACGCGGGAAGCGGTCCGGGAATCCGTCGTCGATCATCGCCGGGGCGCCGCCGATCTCCTCGGCGGGCTGGAAGACCGCGACGACCGTGCCCCGCCATCGGTCGCGGGTGGCGGCGAGTTGGGCGGTGGCGCCGAGCAGGCAGGCGACGTGCATGTCGTGACCGCAGGCGTGCATGACCGGGACCTCGTTGCCGTCCGGGTCCGTCCCGGTCGCGGTGGACGCGTACGGCAGTCCGGTCCGCTCCCGCACCGGCAGGCCGTCCATGTCGGCGCGCAACAGCACGACCGGGCCCTCGCCGTTGGCCAGCACGCCGACGACGCCGGTGCCGCCGACGCCCTCGGTGACCTCCCAGCCCTGTTCCCGCAGCCGGACGGCGGCGATGTCGGCCGTACGGAACTCCTGGAACGACAGCTCAGGGTGGGCGTGCAGGTCCTCGTAGAGGGCGCGCAGTCCGGGCAACCGCTCGCCCAGCCCGACGAGCAGCGGGGCGACGGGACCGGCGGTGGTGGAGAGAGGCGTACGCATCATGTCTGCTCCGTGGTGAGTGAGGACGGGTCGGGCTGGTGGGCCACGCCGAGCGCGGCTCGGAAGGAGTCGGCGTCCTGCGGGGTGACGAGTGACGTCACGGCGACGGTCACGGCCCCGAGAACCAGGAAAGCGAAGGCGACCTGGAAGGAGAAGGCGTCGGCGAGCACGCCCATGACGGGCGGCGCGATCATGCCCGCGATCTGACCGCCGAGGACGATGACGGCGCTGCCGACGCCGACGTGGCGGGGGTCGAGTCCGCGCAGCGGCACGGCGAAGATCGGCATGTACGTGAGCGAGGCGGCGCACGCGGCGACGGTGGCGAAGAGGACGAAGCCGGTGAGGGAGGCCGAGTAGGACATCAGGGGCAGGGCGATCGCGGCGACCGTCATCGCGGGCACGGCGATCCTCCGGTGATGGCCGCCGAGCCGGTCGACCAGCCTCCCGCCCGCGACCGTCGCGATCGCCGAGGCGAGCGCCGGAATGGCGACGAGCGCGCCGGCGGAGGCCAGCGGGATGCCGCGTTCGTCGTGGAGGTACGAGGGGATCCAGGTGGTGAGGCCCCACATGATCGTGCTGTAACCGAACAACATCAGGGCGAAGCGCCACAGCACGCCTTCGCGCAGCATCAGCCGGAGGCCGTTGCGGACAGCAGGCGTCTCCGGATCGGTTCCCACCAGCGGCGCCGGCAGCCACATCCGTACCGCCGCGAGCACGAACACGCCCAGCGCGGCCGTCGAGAAGAACGCCGAGCGCCAGCCGAAGACGGCGATGAGCGGGGCGACGGCGAGCGGGGTGAGCACGGCGGCGAGGGCGTTGGAGCTCATGATCAGCCCGTTGGCGCCCATCCGTTCCTCCGGCGTGGTCCGTTCCACGAGGACCTTCATCGAGGCGGGCGGGAAGATCCCCTCGGCGACGCCGAACGCGAACCGGAGGACCAGCAGCACCGCGAACGACCAGGCGAAGCCGGTCAGGGCCGTGAAGACCGACCAGGACAGCAGGGCCCAGCAGGTCACCCGCCGAGCGCCGAAGCGATCGGCGAGCAGGCCGCCGGGAATCTGGCAGAGCGCGTAGGCGAGGAAGAACGCGGAGACCACGAGTCCCTGTTGTCCCCGGCCGAGGTCGAACTCCTCGCCGATGGAGGGCAGGACGAGGTTGATGACAAGGCGGTCGGCATAGTCGACGAGCCAGGCGGCGAACAGCAGGACGATCGTGATCCGGACGGTCCGTCGGGCCCGGACCGAGCTCGGGGGCGGAGCTGACACGGCACTCCTCACTCTCCTGTGGCCGGGTGTTCCCCCCGGCCGGAAGTGCCCCTACGATCCGGTCCGTGAGCGAAGAAGCCTTGAAACTGCCGGAAAGCCTCAGGGGCAGGGCTCTGATGCCGGATTCCGGCACCATCGATCCCGACGCCGGGTTCTCCGAGCTCGATCTGGCGCTCATCGACGCCCTCCAGGCCGCCCCGCGCGCCCCGTGGTCCCGCATCGGGCGCGCGCTCGGCGTGGACCCGACGACCGCGGCCCGCCGCTGGGAGCGACTGCGCACGAGCGGTCTGGCCTGGATCACCGCGTACAACAGCGCGGGGACGACCGCCGTCGCCTATGTCGAGGTCCGCTGCCGGCCCCGGCATCTGGAGGCGGTGAGCGCCGCCGCGGCCGCGCTCCCCTGGGTCTTCAGCGTGGACGAGACGGCCGGTGACTTCGACCTGTTCCTCTCCGTGGCGGCGCCCGATCTGCCCACCCTCGGCAGGTCGGTGCACCGGGTCATCGGCGGTCTGCGCGGGGTCCGTTCGACGCGGACGCGGCTGAGCATCACCCTGTACGGGGAGGGCCGCGACTGGCGGATGCGCGCGATGGAGCCGGCGGAGCGCGCGGCACTGTCCAGCTCGCCGAGGGCCCGGGGGCGCGTCGTGCACGGCTTGCGGGCGTTCGACCGTGTCTCTCCCGAGGACCGTGCCCTGCTCGCGGCGCTCGGCGGGGACGGCCGGCTCGGCTACACGGAGCTGGGGGCGATGACGGGCATGAGCGAGCACACGGCCCGGCGCCGGGTGCAGCGGATGACGCGGGAGGGTGCGATCACGATCCGCTGCGATCTGGCGCACCCGCTCGCGGGTCTGCCGACCATGGTCGTCTATCGCGGCTGCGTCCCGTACCCGCATCTGGAGGCGACCGGGAACGCGTTGGCGCGGATGGATCAGGTCCGGATGTGCGTCTCGGTGAGCGGGCCGCACAACCTCCTGGTCCTGGTGTGGCTGCGCGGCCTCGACGCGATCGACCCGTTCGAGGCCCTGCTCGCGGAGCGCTTCCCCGCGCTGGAGGTCAAGGACCGGACCGTCGCTCTCCACACCCCCAAGCGCATGGGCCGGCTCCTCGACGCGCAGGGCCGCGCGATCGGCCGCGTCCCGCTGGGGATGACCTGGGACGAGACGCCGCCGGACGAGCGGCCCCGGTCAGGCCGTCACGCGGGGAACGGCTCCGGGGCCCCCGCCGGATCGAAGTAGCGGGCCACGGACTCGTCCGTGACCTCGGCGAGCGTGGGCGGGGACCAGTGGGGGTCGCGGTCCTTGTCGACGACCTGCGCGCGGATGCCCTCGACGAGATCCGCGGAGGACAGGGCGGCACAGGAGAGCCGGAACTCCATGTTCAGGACTGCTTCCAGGGAGTCCAGGTGCCGGGCGCGCCGGAGCGCCGCCAGGGTGGTCTTGAGGGCGACGGGCGAGCGGCCGAGGAGCGTGGTCGCCGTTTCCTTCGCCTCGGGGACCCCGGAGTCGATCAGCCGGTCGATGACGGCCTCGACGGTCTCCGCCGCGTAGCAGCCGTCGATCCACTCGCGCCGGGCGGCCAGGTCGCCGGGCGGGGCCGGCTGGGCGAACCGCGGCACGACCTCGTGCGCGGGGGCTCGCGTGAGCTCCTCGGCCAGCCGGGGCAGTTCGGCCGACGGTACGTAGTGGTCCGCGAGCCCGGTCAGGAGCGCGTCGGCTGCGCCGGCCTGGGTGCCGGTCAGGGCGAGATGGGTGCCCAGCTCGCCGGGCGCCCGGCCGAGCAGATACGTGCCGCCGACGTCGGGCACGAAGCCGATGCCGGTCTCGGGCATCGCCAGCCGGGAGCGTTCGGTGACGAGGCGCACGGAGCCGTGGGCGGAGACACCGACGCCGCCGCCCATCACGATGCCGTCCATGAAGGCGACATAGGGCTTGGGATAGCGGGCGATACGGGCGTTGAGCCGGTACTCGTCGCGCCAGAAGTCGACGGTGGCGCGGCCGCCGGCGCGGGCGTCGTCGTGGATGGCCCGGATGTCGCCGCCGGCGCACAGCCCCCTTTCACCGGCGCCCTGGAGGACGACGGTCTCGATCGCCGGATCGTCCTCCCACGCTGTGAGGGCTTCGTCGATGCGGCACACCATGGCGTGGGTGAGCGCGTTGATGGCCCTGGGCCGGTTCAGCGTGAGGAACCCGGCCCGCCCTTCGGTACGCACCAGGACGTGCGGGCTGTCGGTCGCGGTCATCGCAGGGGCTCCGCCGGGCCGGGGGCCGCCAAGAGTCGCATGATCCCGTCACTTCCCTCCAGGACGATCTTCCGACCACCGTATCCGGTGCGCCCTCCCGGGCGACAGCCTCGGCGGCTCGGGGGGCCCTGACGACATGATGGGCCGGTGCGAGGACGTCGAGCGGGCGGGCGTCCCCGCTGCCCGAGCTGCCGACCGAGCTCGATCGGGAGGGCCCGCTGACCGGCGGTGTGTCCCGCGGCGGGATCATGGCTGCCCTCGGCTGAGCGCGGCTGCGGGTTCCTGCCCGCCCCGAGCCGAGGCGCCGGCGGTGGGGTTCGGGCCGCCCCCGGGCCGAGGCGCTGTGGGGTCCGGCCCGCCCCGAGCCGAGCCGTCGCCGGCGGCTCCGAGCCGCCCCCGAGCCGAGCCGCCGCCGGTGGCGGTTCCAGGCCGCCCCGGACCGCTTCTGCCCACCGGCCAACAGGGGCTTTTCCCCACGGGAGATGAGTACGCGCACTCAGGACGCCCGCCGCGATCCGCTCGTAGCCTCCGTGGCATGGAAAGTCATGATGCCGTCGCCGACGGCTCCCTCCGCGTCGGGATCACCGGGACCGGTTCCTGCCTGCCCGAGCAGGTGCTGGACTCGGAGCAGTTGCGGCAGCGGGTGGTCGCGGGCAGTGGGTTGACGCTGCCGGACGGGATGTTCGAGCGGGCCACCGGGATCCTGACCCGTCGGGTCGCCCGGCCCGACGAGTACGCCTCCACCCTCGCGGTCGGGGCCGCCCACCAGGCGCTGGGGCGGGCCGGGGTCGGGCCCGCCGACATCGACCTGCTGGTGTTCGCCTCCGCCACGCGCGACATGGTGGAGCCTGCCACCGCACACATCGTGCAGGCCGAGCTCGGCTCCCGGGCACACGCCCTGGACGTGACCAACGCCTGCAACAGCTTCGTCAACGGCATCGACCTCGCCCGCACCATGATCCTCGCGGGGCGCGCCCGGCGGGCCCTCGTCGTCACCGGTGAGACGCCGAGCCGTGCCGTACGGCACGACCCGGCCGATCTGGCCGAGTTCCGTGACGGCTTCGCCGGCTACACCTTCGGCGACGCGGGCGCGGCGGTGGTCCTCGAAGCGGTGGACCGTGGCGGGATCCTCGACGTGGACAGCGAGACCCACTCCGAGCACTGGCGCGTCGGCGGGATATTCGGCGGCGGTTCACGCCATCCTCGGGGCGACGAGCACACGTACTTCCACGGCGACGGCAGCGAGCTGCGCGAGGTGTTCGAGAAGGTCGGCACCTCGGTGATCGACCGGGTCCGGCACCGCACGGGTCTCGAGTGGCGTCACTTCCGGTACGTCCTGGTCCATCAGGTCACCGTGCCGTACCTGGAGCGCTTCGTGGAGATCACCGGCGTCCCCAGGGACCGGCTCGTGGTCACCGTCCCCGAGCTCGGGAACATCGCCAGTGCGAGCCTGGGCGTGCAACTCGACCGGATACACGACGGGTTGCGTCCGGGAGACCGCGTTCTGTTCGTCGGTCTCGGCGGTGGCGTCAGCATCATGACGATGGTCTGGGAGAAGGCGTGAGCGCGCTGTGGGTGGTGGTGCCCGCGCATCAGGAGGCCGCGCGCATCGGTGACACGCTGACGGCGCTCGCCGCGCAGACGGACCGGGACTTCCAGCTGGTCGTGGTCGACAACGCCTCCGAGGACGACACCGCGGCGATCGCACGCGCCTTCGCCGAGCGGGCCCCGTTCCCGGTGCATGTGCTCGACGAGCGGGACAAGGGGGTGGGCTGCGCCGTCGACACCGGGTTCCGGTACGCGATCGGGCGCGGGGCCACGCTGCTCGCGCGTACGGACGCCGACTGTCTGCCGCACCCCGGCTGGACGGCGGCGGCCCGGGACGCGCTGCGGAGCGGGGCCGGGCTGGTGTGCGGACGGATCGACGCGCGCAGGGACGAGCACGGCCCGCTGGGCCGCGCCGTGTTCCGTGCGCTCGTGCGGGTCGCGGCGTTCTTCGGCCGGGTGCGCCCCGCGCACCGGCGAGGGAACGGCTACCTGGCGCCGTACCGGATGCATGCCGGCAACAACATGGCCATCACCGCGCGCCTGTACGAGGCCGTCGGCGGGATGCCCCGCCGCCCCTCCCCCACCGACCGGCTCTTCCTGAACCGGGTACGGCGCCGGACGACCGCCATCGTCCACGCCCGCGACATGGTGGTGGAGAACTCCACCCGGCGCCTGCGCGCCTACGGAGTCGTCGGAACCGCCCGCTGGTACCTGGACAAGGGCCCGGGCCGTCACGGAGAGGACCCGCGCTGATGCTGGAGGCTCTCGCCCACACCCTGCGGTCGCGCCCCGACCGGCCGGCCGTTCTCGGTACCTCGCGCACCGGCGCCGTCCGCACGAAGGCCACCTGCGGAGAGCTCGCCGACCTCGCCGACGCGTACGCCGCCGCCCTGCACGCGCGCGGGATCGCGCGCGGCGGCACGGTCGGGGTCGCGGTGCGGCCCGGGCCGCGCGCGCTGGCCGTGATGCTCGCCGTGCACCGGCTGGGACTGCGCGCCGCGGTGCTCGACCCCTCGGCCGGTCCGGACGTCCTGCGTGCCCGGCTCGCGTTGGCCCGCCCGGACGTGGTCCTCGCCGACGCGACGGCGCAGGCGGTGGCCGGATGGGCGAGGCCGCTGGCGCGCCGGGCCCGTCTCGCGCTGCCGGACCTCGCCGAGCTCGGACCGGTGGCCACGGTCGGCCCGCGGCTGCCGGGAAGCGCGCCCGCACTCGGCGCCGACGTCAGTACGGCGGTGCTGCCGCGCCCGGTGGACGGGGACGGCGACGCGGTGATCGTCTTCACCTCGGGCACCACCTCGCGGCCCCGCGCGGTGGTCCACACCCGCTCCTCGCTCGCCGCCGGCATGGCCACCGTGACCGACCTCGTGGCGCCCGAGCCCGGTCGCCCGGTCCTCGGCGGTACGTTCTTCGTCCTCGTGCCGTCCCTGGCGAGCGGTGCGCCGGTCGCGCTGCCCGCCCGGTCGCCACGCGTCCTGGCGCGGCAGATGCGCCGACTGGCCCCGCAGGCCACCTATCTGACACCTCCTCAACTGCGGGCGGCGCTGGCCGAGGAGGCACGGTTCACGGGACGGGTCTGGACCGGCTCCGCGCCGGCGAGCGCGGAGCTGCTCACGCGGGTGAAGGGGGCGGGCGCGGACGAGGCCTGGGGCGTGTACGCGCTCACGGAACTCTTTCCCGCGGCTGCCGTCGAACAGGCGGACAAGGCCGCGTTCGGCGGCGAGGGCGATCTGGTGGGCGCGCCGCTGCCGGGGGTCGAGGCCAAGACCGGACCGGCCGGGGAGTTGCTGCTCTCCGGTCCGGCGGCTCGGGATCGCTACCTCGGGGAGGAGCCGGCGCCCTGGGTCGACACCGGCGACCGGGCCCGGCTCGACGCCGACGGCCGGATCGTGCTCGAGGGCCGCTGCAAGGACATGATCCTGCGGCGGGCGGAGAACATCTACCCGGGCCTCTACGAGCCCGCGCTGCACGTGGCCGGTGTCGAGCTGGCCGTCCTGGTGGGCGTTCCGGCCGGGGACGGGGACGAGCGTCTCGTCGCCGTCGTCCAGCCGCACCGGGCGGCGGACCACGGCCGGGTGCGTGCCGCGCTGGCCGGGCCGCTGGAGCGGATGGGCGCGGCTCGCCCGGACACGCTGCTGCTCGCCGACATCCCGCTGTCCGGCCGCTCGTCGAAGCCCGACCGGGCGGCGACGGCGAGGCTGGCGGCCGCCCGCACCCGTGGTGCCGCCCGATGACGGCAGCAGCGGAGACGGCGCTGTGGGCGGTGGTGCCCGCCTTCGACGAGGAGGCCTCGCTCGGCGCGACGCTCGCCGCGCTCGCGGCGCAGTCCGACACCCGGTTCACCCTCGTCGTCGTGGACAACGCCTCCACCGACGGGACCCCCGGCATCGTGCGGCGCTTCGCCGCCGCCGCGCCCTTCCCCGTCCATCTCGTCGAGGAGCGTGAACCGGGCGCGGGCGCGGCCGCCGACACCGGGTTCCGGTACGCCATCGCCCGGGGCGCCGCGCTGTTGGTTCGTACGGACTCCGACTGTCTGCCGGCGCGCGACTGGATCGCCGCCGCGAAGGCGGCGTTCGCCGGGGGCGCGGAGATGGCCTGCGGGCGCAGCCTCCCGCGGCCGGACGAGTCCCCGTCCGTCGCGGAGCGGTACGTCCTGCCGATGGTGGTCCGGGCGACGGCGGTCTACGGACGCCTGCGCAAGGAGCACCGGGATCCGCGCTACCGCACCCCGTACGTCCTGTGTCACGGGCACAACATCGCCGTCACCGCCGATCTGTACGTACGGTGCGGTGGCGCGCCGAGGGTCCCGCTTGAGGGGCCGCCCGAGGATGTCGTGCTGCTCAACCGGGCGCGCATGCACAGCGATCGGATCACACGGGCCGAGCGGATGGTGGTACGGGCGAGCCTGCGCAGGTTGCGGGCGTGGGGCGCCCGTCGGACCCTGCTGTGGTCCTGGGACCGCCGCTACCGGCCGAGCGACCCGCGGAAGGTGCACGTCCGGTGACCGGCTTCCCGACGACGTCCGCCGTCCGCGCGGCGCGCCGCCGCGACCGGCGGGTGTACACGCGCTCCCACCCGCTGCTGTTCGCCCTGCTCGCGGCGGTCCGGCGCCGGCCCGTGGTCCGCGTGGGCCGGGCCGTGCTGGTGAGCGGAGCGGAGCCGTACCGCCAGGCCCTCACCCGGGTCCCGCTGGACCGCGCGGCGGCGGGCACCACCGGGGGCGCGGCCCGTGAACTGTCCGGTGGCGGGCTGCTGTTCGACCAGGACGGCGCGGGGCACCGCGATGCGCGGCGGGCCGTGGCCGAGGGTCTGGGGGCGGACGGTGTGGCGCGGCTGCGGCCGGTCTGGCAGGCCGTCCTGACGCGTCGGCTCGCCCCGCTCGGTGCGGGGCTCGCGGTCGATCTCGTCCCGCTGGCACGCGAGTTGTCCGGAGCGACGGTCCGTGCCCTGCTGGATGCCACCGCCGACCCGTCGGCGCTGGCCGATGCCGCCGCCGACGCGGCGGCGGCCGCTGTCCGGGACCATCTGCCCGGCCCTCGGCGACCGGGCGCCGCCCGAGCGGCGGCCGAGGCGACGGCCCGACTGGAGGCGCTGCTCGCGGGCGGGGAGGACGACGACGCGGGGCTGCGGGCGATGCTCGCCGTCGCCGCCGTCAACACGACGGTCGCCGCGCTGCCGCGCGCGGTCGCCTGGTGTGCGGACGGCGGGCTGTGGGGGCAGGCCGGCGACGAAGGTCTGCGGCCGGCCCTGGTGACCGAGCTGCTCCGGGTCGTCGCGCCGTCCCCGCTGCTGCCGCGCGTGGCCGCGGCCGACGCCGTGGTCGGCGGGTGCCCGGTCGGGGCCGGGGACCGGTTGGTGCTGGTGGCACGCAACGCCGTGGGCGCGCACAGCACTCCGCCGGACGCCCACCACCCCGCGCCGCCGGCCGTCGCCCAACTCGTCTTCGGCGCCGGCCCCCACGCCTGCCCGGGCGCCCGCCTGGCCCGCGCGCAACTGGACGACCTCCTGGCCGCGCTCGCCCCGCACCGCCCGTCCGTCGTCCGCGCCCGCGTGGACCGGCGTGCGGCACTCCCCGGCTGGCGCGAGCTGACGATTCGCGCGACCACGTCCGACATCCGTACGGAGACCCGAACATGACCACGATCGCCGTCACCGGAGCCAGTGGCTTCTGTGGCTCCCATGTCGCCGCCCTCGCCGCCGCGCGCGGTGCCGACGTGCTGTGTGTGGGGCGGCGGCCCGGCCCCGTCGGCCGGCATGTGCGCTGGGACGCCGAGAGCGGGACGCCCGACCTGGGCGGCGCCGATCTCGTCGTGCACTGCGCGGCGGCCGTCGGCGACCCGGTGCCCGGTTCGCCGGCCGAGGCCACGATGCGGGCCGTGAACGTCGACGGCACCGCCCGCCTTCTGGCCGCGGCCGCCGGCCGGCCGGTGGTCTGGGTGAGCAGCGCCAGCGTGTACGCCCCCGGGCCCGGGCGGGCCAGGATCACGGAGGACCATCCCGTGCGCGGACAGTTGAACGCCTACGGCCGTACGAAGGCGGCCGGGGAGGCCCTCGCGCTCGCGGCCGGGGCGGTGGTGCTCCGCCCCCGTGCGGTCTACGGCCCCGGCGACCCCCATCTCGTGCCGCGCCTGCTCGCCCGCGTCCGGGCCGGACTGCTGCTCCTGCCCGGCCGCGACGTGCTCCTGAGCCTGACGGCCGTGGAGAACCTCGCCGACGCGTGTCTCTCCGCCGCCGACTGGCAGCCGGGCGGGTACAACATCGCCGACCCGGTGCCGTACCACCGTGACGAGGCGGTACGGACCGTCCTGCGCGCCCATGGCGTGCACGCGCGGATCGGCCGGCTTCCCCTGCCCCTGGCGCGCGCCGCGGCCGCCACCGCGGAGTCCCTGTCCCGCCTCAGGCCGCACACCGAGCCCCCACTGACCCGGTACGCCGTGGACCAGCTGGCCCACACGGTCGTCCTCGACGTCTCCAGGGCCGAGGGCCAGGGCTGGCGGGCGCGGCGCACCCTCGCCGACTTCACGTCGGCCGTGTCCGGAGGCTGACGCGGCACGCGCCATCGGCGCGCCTGCCGCGAAGCGCCACCGACCTCGCCGAACGCCCCGCCGACGTCTCCCGCGGGCCCGGAAGGGCGCCGCGCCGGAGGGCCCGGCAACAGGACATGCCCCGCCACCTGCGGTATGCCTTTTCCATGGATCCCCGGCCGCGAGGCATCGCTCCCCGCCTCTCCCGGCGCGGTGGGCGGTTGCTTCTGGCCGCTCCCTTCGCGCTGATCGCGACGGTCACGGTGATGGACATCCTGCTGCCGCCGGAGGTCCACCTCGGCCCGTTCCTGATCGCGGCGCCGGCGGTGACGGCATCGTTCGCGGGTCCTCGGATGACGGCCTTCGTGGGCGCGATCGCGGTCCTCGCGCAGGCGGTGGTGGCGATCGCGCGGACGAGCCTGACGGACCTCAACCACACGTATCAGATCGCCGCGCTGATCCTGATCTCGATCATCGTCACCTTCTTCGCGTACCTGCGCGAGGCCCACGAGCGCAAGGTGACCCAACTGCGCTCCATCGCGCAGGCCGCGCAGAGCGTCGTCCTTCGACCGCTCCCCCGCCGGTCGGGCCCGCTGCGGATCGCGTCGATCTATCTGGCGGCCGAGGAGGAGGCGCAGATGGGCGGCGACCTGTACGCGGCCGCACGTACGGAGTCGGGGACGAGACTGCTGATCGGCGACGCCCGCGGCAAGGGGCTCGACGCGATCAGCGAGGCCTCGCTCGTGCTCGGCGCCTTTCGGGTCACCGCGCGCCGGGAGCGGGAGCTCCCCGAGCTGATCGGGCACCTGGAGGCCGGTGTCGGTTCGGCCGAGAGGGACGTGCGCGGGGACCGGGTAGGGATGTCCGTGGACGACGACGAGGCCCAGGAGGCGTTCGTCACCGCGCTGGTCCTGGACATCCCCGATCACGAACCGGTCGTCCGCCTCGTCAACTGCGGGCATCCCCCGCCGCTGCTCCTGCGGAAGGGACGGGTTCGCGCCCTCGACAGCGCCGAACCGAGCCCGCCGCTGGGGCTCGCGGACGTCCTGGCCCCCATGGTCGCCGTGGACTCCTTCCCGTTCGACGTCGGGGACGTGCTGCTGCTCTACACCGACGGTGTCGTCGAGGCACGCGGCCACGACCGGGTCTTCTACCCCTTGGTCGAGCGGCTCACGGCGTGGGCGGGGGACGATCCGCAGACCTTGCTCGGCCGTCTCCGGGACGACCTCCGCGCGTACGTGGGCGGCCACCTCGGCGACGACGCGGCGCTCGTCGCGGTCGAGCGGCTGGCACCGGAGCCGTAGGGCCTCGATGCTTCCTAGGACGCGGGGGTCAGTGCCCGGGCCAGTGCCGTGAGGAGGGCGGCGCCGTCGTGAGTCGCGATCGCGAGGCGTTCGCCCCGGTACGTGGTGACGACCACGCTGTCCATGCCCATCGGCACGGCCCAGCCGCCTCCCACCAGCCGCGGGGCGCCGTGGTCGACCGCCTGGAGGCCGGAGAGGGGGCTCTGCACCACACCGGCCGACGCGGCGTACCGCCGGGCGGGGCGGGGCTTCACGAGCCGTAGCGCCGCGTGGACGGAGACCGGGTCCACCTCGGCGAGGGGGATGCGCTCGCGCCCGACGCGGAGCACCCCGCCGCCCGGATCGACGCGGACGCGATGGTAGATCGCCTTCGAGATCGGGACAGCGATGCAGGGCACCAGAACCAGCAGGTAGGCCGCCGACACGAGCAGCCAGACGCCGGTGTCCTCGGGCAGCGCGTCCACCGCCAGCCGGACGACCATCACCAGGTAGACGGCCACGCAGAAGACGGTCCAGGTCTTGGGCAGCTTCTCGACGTACATGCGGGTTCCTCGATCTTCGACGGCTGGGTCCCATCCTCGGTACTTCGCGGGCCGTCGTCCTGAGTACCCGTACTCACTTCGCGGAGGTCGACGGCCGGGCGGCGCATGGCCGGCCGCCGGACGGGCACCCGCGGGGCAGGAGCCCCTTCGGGAAGGAGTGCGCCATGCCCGCGGACGCGCAGATCGGTACCCCGTACTGGATGCACGGCACGCCCTCTCCCGACCGCCCCGCCCTCGCCGACGACCTGACGACCGACGTCGTCGTCATCGGGGGCGGGATCGCCGGCCTGTGCACGGCACACGAGCTGGTACGCGCAGGACGTGAGGTGGTGCTGCTGGAGGCCGAGCGGGTCGCCGGCGGGGTCTCCGGCCACACCACCGGCAAACTCACCGCCCTGCACGGCCTCACCTACGCGCGGCTGCGCGACGCCCACGGCCTCCTCGCCGCCACCCGGTACGCCAGCGCGCAGCAGGAGGCTCTCGATCATGTGGTGAGCCTGTGCGCGGAGCTCGGCATCGACGCCGAGCTGGAGCGGGCACCGGCCTTCACCTACGTCACGGACGAGGAACGGGTCGGGGAGATCCGCGCGGAGGCGGCCGCGGCACTGGAGGCCGGGCTCGACGCGGCGTACGTGACCGAGACCGATCTGCCCTTCCCGGTCGCGGCGGCGGTGCGGCTGGACGGCCAGCTCCTCTTCCACCCGCGCAGGTTCCTGCTGGGTCTCGCCGACGATCTGGTCGCCCGGGGCGGCGTCGTCCACGAGCACACCCGGGTCACCGAGCTGCGGGAGTTCGCGGAGTGCAGGCTGGTCACGGAGGGCGGCGTGTCCGTCCACGCCGAGGACGTGGTCGTGGCGACGAACTTCCCGCTGGTCGTGCACAGTTCGCTGATCACCAGGCTGGCGGTTCGCCGGGAGCTGGTGGTCGCAGCCCCTGTCCCCGAGGCGACGGCGCCCGAGGGCATGTATCTGACGCCCGAGGACCGCACCCGGTCGGTGCGCACCGCCCCGTACGACGACGGCCGCCGGCTGCTCATCGTCACCGGCGAGGCCTTCGAGCCCGGTACCGATCACGCGGGCGAGCGGCTGGAGCGGCTGACCGCGTGGGCCGGCCGGACCTTCCCGGCCTTCGGCGCGTCCGGGACCACCTTCCGGTGGGCCGCGCAGGACGTGCGGTCGGCGGACCACCTTCCGTACGTGGGTCATGAGCACCCGGACACGCAGCATGTCTTCGTCGCCACCGGGTTCGGCGGCTGGGGCATGAGCAACGGGGTCATGGCGGGCCGTCTGCTGGCCGCCCATGTCACGGGCGCGCCGCGCCCCGACTGGACCGAGCTCTTCGATCCGCGCCGTCATCTGCCTCTGCGGGAGTTCCCGGACGTGGTGCGGGCGCAGGCGTCCGTGGCCCGGCACTACCTGATCGCGCGCGCCCCGCGCTGCACTCACATGGGCTGCGAGCTCGGCTTCAACGAGCTGGAGGACGCCTGGGAGTGCCCCTGTCACGGTTCGCGTTTCGCGGCGGCCGACGGGCGGGTGCTCCAGGGGCCCGCGACCCGCCCCCTTCAGGAGGCGGGTCCGGCCCTGGAGGGTGCGGGCGGGGTCAGCGGCGCAGCGGACCCTCGCACGTGAAGGCGGCCGTTCCGGCCCGGCCGCCGGTCCAGATCTCCACCGCGCCGAAGGAGCAGTTCATGTCGTTGAAGTTGTCTCCGCCGCTCCGGCTCCGGTCGAGGACGAAGTAGTCGACGGACTCGGACATGTCCTTGAAGACCCGGTCGGGGTCGGTGGCGTCGGCGAGGTTGGCGGTGATCCGGCCGTTGCAGACGAAGCGCGGCAGCAGCGGGTCGCCGGTTCCGGTGCAGCCGGGCGTGTTGCCGGTGGCGGCCGCGAAGGCGGACCGTATCTGGTCGGGGGTGGCGTGTCGCAGGCCGGCGGTCGGCTCGTGGGTGGTGTCGGGCACGAACAGCTCGTCGACCCGGGCGATCTGCCGGTCGAGGAAGGCGTCGTAGGCGGCTTGTGTCCCCGCGTCCTTGCCGACGGTGTCGCGCCAGGTGTCGTAGCCCCGGACGTCTCCCGCGCGGAGGTAGCCGTACATGGCGCGCAGCAGCGCGGGGCGCTCGGTCCACAGGTACTCGAAGAACGTGCCCGCGTAGCTGTAGAAGCGGAAGCCGTCGCCGTCGTAGGTGGCGTGCAGGATCTGGTCAACGGTCATGCGCGGGCCGCCCGAGGCGGTGTCCCTGATGACGCTCTGGACGAGTGACTTGCGGACGGCGATGCCGTCGTCGCGGGTGGCGCCGTCAAAGAACTCCGCGGTGCCCTCGTCCATGGCCGTGGTGCGGTCGTTCTCGTACCACGGTCCCTCGCCGAAGAAGCCGGGGACGGCGTAGCGGCCGTTGAGGTAGTGGACGTACTCGTGCCGGAAGAGCTCTTCGAGCGTGAGGCTGGAGTCCTGCGGCACCCGCCGCTGGTACGTGTAGAAGGTCGCGCCGCGCTCGATGTAGATGCCGCCGTTCTCGGTGCCCATCCCGGTGAGGATCGGGTGGTACGTCTCGTAGTCCTGGCGAGAGGCGTAGAGCACGATATTCAGGGCGGTGTTCGGGTCTCCGGCGAGCGGCTGCTCCGTGCCGAGCACCCGGTGGAACTGGGCCTTGACCTGCTTGCTCGCGTAGTAGAGCTGGTCGACGGTGGCGCGGTCGAGGCCGGTGCGGACCTTGATCGCCCCGTTGTCGTAGGTGTACGTGTGCGGGAAGATCCTCGCCTCGATGTCGGCCTTGCAGACCTTGTACGGCGCGCAGGCGTCGTAGAAGTTGAGCCAGCCGACGAGCGAGGCCCAGGGGGCGCTTCCCGTGCCGAAGCCGGTCTCGACCGGGCCGAGGAGCCCACCGAGGTCGGCGACGATCCTGCTCTTGAGGCTGTCGATCTGGCCGAAGCGGCCGTACTCCCCGAGGGCGTCGCGGACGACCCAGGCGTTGGGGGTGTTCCTGAGGTGCGTGTGGGTGGCGAAGTCCTTGAACGCCGCCCGGTAGCCCGCGTTCTGGGAGACGGCGGTACGGAACGCGGTGTCCTGGTTGCCGGGGTAGACGCCGAGGTAGTTGACCGAGAGCGCGGCGAGGGCCGCACCGCCCCAGCCGGGGTCGCCGGAGGTCTGCGGGTGGCCGGCGCCCATGCGGGCGAGGACCTGGGCGATCAGGCCGAGCTGGTGCTGTCGCAGGCCGGGGGCGCTGCCGGTGTACAGGGCCTCGCGGAGCGTCTGTGCGTTCTCCGGGGTGACGTCGAAGGTGTGTGAGGCGTAGGCGTAGGCCGCGGTGGCCGCGCGCATGGTCTCGACGGTGGGGGCGTCGGTGATGTCTATCTCGGAGCGGCTGAAGTCGTGGTAGGCCACCGCGTGGAGGTAGGTGAACATCTCCAGGAGGTGGGTGGAGTTCGTCCCGTCGTGGTCGGGGCTGAGGCCCTTGATCCGCCGGGCGACGGCCTGCACGTGCGCGTCCGACATCACGGGGGCGAGACGGGCGTCCCAGGTCCAGATCAGTCCGCGGAGGCAGCCGTCGGCCTCGACGGCGGGATCGGCGAGGAAGTCGGCGAGCTGGGCGGGGGTCAGCCCGGTGATGCCGTCGAGCGTGCAGGGCACGCCGGCCAGGGTGGTGGCCGCCGACGCGGCCCGGGTCCGGTCCTGGGGGATCGGGCCGCTCTGCGGGCCGGGGACACGTCCGGCGGTGACGCCGCGGGGTGCGGCGGCGGGTCCCGTCTTCGCCACGGGCGCCTCGGCGAGTCGGTCGACCTCGTCGTGCGGGTTCGGGGCGTAGGCCGCCGGGGCGGTCGGGCCGGCGTTCCGGGGCGCGAAGGTGGCCGGTGTCGGGGCGGCGGCCTGCGCCGAGTACGCGAGCGGGGCGGTGAGGCCGGTGGCGAGCACTGCGGCGAGAAGGGTCGTGCGCACGGCTCTGTGCTGGGACACGAAGTCTCCTGTGATGGGGGGTGAACTTCCCTTGAGGGCAGGGCTGTTGACATGACGCTGCCCTGAACATGACATGTAACATAGCAATGTGAAATTGCACTGAGAAGCCTTATGCATCGTCAGATTCCGCGAGCCGCACATCGCTTGACGGTCCGGCGCCGTGAGGAGCAGCTCCGAACCGTGCGCGAAAGCCGTTGCGGACAGGGCCTGTTGGGCCTCTTGGCAAGCTCAGTGGAGTGTGAAATATTACTGCCGTGCCCACGAGACACCTCTCCGCGGCGACCGACGTCATCATCGTCGGCGCCGGAATGATCGGCGCGGCCTGCGCTTACTACGCCGTACGCGCGGGCCTCTCCGTCACCGTCCTCGACCGCGGCCCCGTCGCGGGCGGCACGACCGGCGCCGGTGAGGGCAACCTCCTGGTCTCCGACAAGGAGCCGGGGCCCGAGCTGGACCTCGCGCTCCTGTCGAACCGCCTGTGGCGCGAACTCTCCCCCGCTCTGCGGACGGAGGCCGAGTTCGAACCCAAGGGCGGCCTGGTGGTCGCCTCGGACGAGAGCGGGCTCGAAGCCCTGCGCCGGTTCGCGAAGGCGCAGGGCTCGGCCGGCGTCGAGGCGTACGAGATCCCCGGTGAGGGGCTCCACGACCTGGAGCCCCATCTCGCACCGGGCCTCGCGGGCGCGTTCCACTACCCGCAGGACGCGCAGGTGCAACCGGCGCTGGCAGCGTCCCGGCTGCTGCGCGCCTCTCGCGCCACCGTCCGCACCGGCGCGGAGGTCACCTCCGTCCTCACCGGTGCGGACGGTTCCGTGCGCGGGGTACGGACCTCCGGGGGAGGCGCGCTGTACGCCCCGTACGTGGTGAACGCGGCAGGAAGCTGGGGCGGCGCGCTTGCCCGACTGGCCGGCACGGAGCTGCCGGTCCTTCCCCGCCGCGGCTTCGTGCTGGTCACCGAACCGCTGCCGCGCGTGGTGCGGCACAAGGTGTACGCGGCGGACTACGTCGCCGACGTCGCGAGCGACTCCGCCGCTCTGCAGACCTCGCCGGTCGTCGAGGGAACTCCGGCGGGGCCGGTCCTGATCGGTGCGAGCCGGGAGCGCGTCGGCTTCGACCGGACACTCTCCACACCGGCCCTGAGCCGACTGGCCCAGGGTGCCGCGCGGCTGTTCCCGGTGCTCGCCGGCGTGCGGGTGACGCGGGCGTACGCGGGCTTTCGCCCGTATCTGCCGGATCATCTTCCGGCGATCGGTCCGGACCCACGCGTTCCCGGTCTCCTCCATGCCTGCGGACACGAAGGCGCCGGGATCGGACTGGCGCCGGCGACGGGCCTGTTGATCTCCCACTTCCTGACCGGGACCGCGCCGCCGATGGACGCCCGCCCCTTCCGCCCGGAACGCTTCTCCGACTCGGCAGGGCGCTCCGCCCGGCCGCCCGGGGCGGCGCCATGACCCGGGACGACCCGTCCACCGTTCCCCTTCGGCTGGGAGTGCGCATGATCCGTCGCCTCAGGCACCGCGTGAGCCGTGCCCGTACCCCGCGTTCGCTCGTCGACGCCCGGCCCGGGCCGGAGATCACGTTCACGTTCGACGGGCGGCCCGTCACCGCGCTGCCCGGGCAGTCGATCGCCGCCGCGCTCTGGGCCGCGGGGATCCTCTCCTGGCGGACGACGCGCGTCGGCGGGAAGCCGCGCGGGGTGTTCTGCGGGATCGGCCAGTGCTTCGACTGTCTGGTCACGGTCGACGGCCGCCCGAATCGGCGTGCCTGTCTCGTGCCGGCGGGGACGGGCGACGTCGTCACCACCCAGGAGGGACACGGCCGTGCCGAACTCGACGCCCGCTAGCGACCACCCGGACCCACCGACGGCATCGGTTACGTACGACGTGGTCGTCGTCGGTGCCGGGCCCGCCGGGCTCGCGGGGGCCGTCACCGCCGCCGAGCGCGGTCTGTCGGTGGCGCTGCTCGACGGTGACCCCGGGCTCGGCGGCCAGTTCTACCGGCAGCCCGTGGCCTCCCTCGGAGCCGCGCGGCCGGAGGCGCTGCACCACGACTGGGCGGCGTTCGACGGGTTGCGGCGGCGGTGGGAGGCGAGCGGCGGCGTCCATCTGCCCCGGCACCACGTCTGGACCGTGGCTTCGGAGCGGACCGCCGCGCCGGGGGCGGGCGCGGACGGCGCTTCCTGGGCCGTGCATGCCGTCACCGGGGCCGACGGGGACGGCGACCGGCCCGCGGTGGTGCGGGGTCGGGCCGTCCTGCTGGCGACCGGTGCGGCCGAGCGCCAACTTCCTTTCCCCGGCTGGACCTTGCCGGGTGTGATCGGTGCGGGCGGTGCACAGGCGATGCTCAAGTCCGGGCTCGTGCTGCCCGGCGGCCGGGTCGTGGTCGCGGGCAGTGGCCCGCTACTGCTCGCCGTGGCCTCCTCCCTGGTGGCGGCGGGAGCCCGGGTACCCGCCGTGGTCGAGGCGTCGGGGTATCTCGGCTACGCCCGGCGCCCCGGCGTACTGGCCGCGGGCCCGGGCAAGTTGGCGGAAGCCGTCGGGCACGTGGCGCCGCTGGCGTTGAACGGTGTGCGCCCGTACGCGCGGCATGCCGTCGTCCGCGCGCACGGCGCCGAGCGGGTGGAGGCGGTGACCGTCGCCCGCCTGGACGGCGACTGGCGGCCGGTGCCCGGCACCGAGCGGCGGATCGCCTGCGACGCGGTGGCCGTGGGCCACGGTCTCGTTCCCCGGATCGACCTGGGCACGGCCCTCGGCTGCGCCACCCGCACCACGCCGGACGGTGCGACGGCTCTCGTGGTCGACGCCGGGCAGCGGACCACGGTCGCGGGCCTCTGGTCGGCGGGCGAGACGGCCGGTGTCGGCGGCTCCCGACTGGCCGTGGTCGAGGGCGAGTTGGCCGGTGCGGCGATCGCGGCACGCCTGCGCGGCGCGGGCGTCGGGGGGCCGTCGGGACGGACGCGGTCGCTGCTGCGTGCGCGCGCCCGGCTGCGGGCCTTCGCCTCGTTGATGTCCGCCGCGCATGCCCCGTCCGACGGCTGGTGCGGTCCGGGCGGCTGGCTCGACGACGACACGGAGGTATGCCGTTGCGAGGAGGTCGACGCGGGGCGCGTCCGCGAGGCGGTCGAGCGGCTGGGCGCGGGCGACGCCCGCGCGGTGAAGCTGCTGACCCGGGCGGGCATGGGCTGGTGCCAGGGGCGGGTGTGCGGGACCGCCGTCGCCTGCCTCGCGCGCGGGGGTGCGGCGCGGGACGCCGTTCTCCCCGGCTCCCCCGAACGCCGGCCGCTGGCCGTCCCGGTGACGCTCGGCGCGCTCGCGGCGCTCGAACACGAGCCGGACCGTCGACGGGACGGCGAATGACCCCGTACCGACAGAGACGTAACTGACGATCCATCAGTAACATGTCACATCTCACTGACGAAGGGCTTCATGTGACCGTCACCCCCGCCCCTGCCGACTGGACCGCCACGCGCCCCTGGCGCGGCATCATGGTCGCCACCGCCCTCCCCTTCCGTGACGACGACCTCACCGTCGACCACGACGCCTACGCCGCGCACGTCCGATGGCTCCTCGACAACGGCTGCGACGGCGTCGTCCCGAACGGTTCGCTCGGCGAGTACCAGACCCTCGGCGACGAGGAGCGCGCCCGGGTCGTCCGTACGGCCGTCGAGGCGGCCGGCGACGGAGCTCGGGTGATGCCCGGGGTCGCGGCCTACGGCAGCGCAGAGGCGCGCCGCTGGACCGAACAGGCCGCCGAGGCGGGCTGCGGATCGGTCCTGCTGCTCCCGCCCAACGCCTACAGGTGTGACGCCCCGGCCGTGCGCGCTCACTACGCCGAGGCCGCCGGTGTCGGGCTGCCGGTCGTCGCGTACAACAATCCGCACGACACCAAGGTGGACCTGACCCCCGAGCTGCTCGCCACGCTCCACGCGGACGGACACATCGTCGCGGTGAAGGAGTTCAGCGGCGACGTCCGCCGGGCGTACGAGATCGCCGAACGCGCCCCGGAACTCGACCTGTTGATCGGCGCCGACGACGTCCTGCTCGAACTGGCCGTCGCGGGCGCGGTCGGCTGGGTCGCCGGCTACCCCAACGCCTTCCCGGCCTCCTGCGCGGAGCTGTACCGTGCGGCCGTCGCCGGCGACCTCGAGCGCGCCCTGCCGCTCTACCGCGCGCTGCACCCGCTGCTGCGCTGGGACTCGAAGACGGAGTTCGTCCAGTCGATCAAGCTGTCCATGGACATCGCGGGCCGGCGCGGCGGCCCTTGCCGCCCACCGCGCTCGCCGCTCGCCGGCATCACCGAGGCCGAGGTCCGCGCCGCCACCGAGAAGGCCGTCGCCGACGGCCGGCACTGAGAGGAGCCCGTCGTGCGCACCCGTCATGTGTTCCACGCCGTCGACTCGCACACCGAGGGCATGCCCACCCGTGTCATCACCGGCGGTGTGGGACCCGTCCCCGGCGCCACCATGGCAGAACGCCGGCTGCACTTCATCGAGCACATGGACCGCCTCCGAACCCTGCTGATGTACGAACCCCGCGGTCACGCCTCCATGAGCGGGGCGATCCTGCAGCCGCCGACCAGGCCGGACGCCGATGTCGGCGTGCTGTTCATCGAGGTGTCCGGCCTGCTGCCGATGTGCGGGCACGGCACGATCGGGGTGGCGACCGTGCTGGTGGAGACCGGGATGGTGCCGGTCGTGGAACCGGTGACCACCGTCCGCCTCGACACCCCCGCCGGCCTGGTGCGCGCGGAGGTACGGGTGGAGGGCGGCGCCGCGAAGGCGGTGACGCTGACCAACGTGCCCGCGTTCTGTGCCGGCCTGGACCGCGAGGTGAAGGTGCCCGGCTTCGGCACGGTCCCCTACGACCTGGCCTTCGGTGGCAACTTCTACGCGTTCGTCGATCTGGACGCGCTGGGGCTGCCGTTCGACCGCGATCGCAAGGACGAGCTGCTCAGGGCGGGGCTTGCCATCATGGAGGCGATCAACACCGACGACCGGCCCGTCCACCCGGTCCGGCCGGAGATCGGCGGCGTCAAGCACGTCCATCTCACCGCGCCCGGCTCGGACGCGCGCCACTCGCGCCACGCCATGGCCATCCATCCTGGTTGGTTCGACCGCTCTCCCTGCGGCACGGGAACGTCCGCGCGCATGGCGCAACTCCATGCCCGCGGTGAGCTGCCGCTGCACCGGGACTTCGTCAACGAGTCCTTCATCGGGACCCGGTTCACCGGTCGGCTGGTCGAGGAGACCGAGGTGGGCGGCGTGCCCGCGGTGGTGCCGACGATCACGGGGCGCGCGTGGCTCACGGGCACCGCGCAGTACTTCCTCGACCCGGAGGACCCCTTCCCCGGCGGGTTCCTGCTGTGAGCTGTCACGCGCCGTGAAAACGTGAAATTGTACGGTGGTGCGGCGCCACGCCCCGGCGGCCGGACGGCGCGACAAGCGGAAGTCGGAGAACGGCACATGGGCCATCTGAAGCAGAGTCATCTGATCACCACTCGGGAGCGCCTGCGCGACCAGGTGGCCCACGCTCTGCGAGCGGCGCTGATCTCCGGCGAGCTCAAGCCCGGCGAGGTGTACTCGGCGCCGGGTCTGGCCGAGGACTTCGGGATCTCGGCCACTCCGGTACGGGAGGCGATGCTCGACCTGGCCCGTGAGGGCCTGGTCGAGCCGGTGCGCAACAAGGGCTTCCGGGTCACCGAGGTCAATGAACGCGACCTCGACCAGTACACGGACATCCGGCTGCTCATCGAGGTGCCGACGGTGGGCCGGGTGACGCTGACTGCGGACCGTGACGAGCTTCGGGCGCTGCGGCCGATCGCGGAGGAGATCGTGGCGGCGGCCCGCGCCCACGACCTCATCGGCTATCTGGAGTCCGACCGCCGCTTCCATCTCACGCTGCTCGGCCTCTCGGGCAACGAACGCCTGGTGGAGACGGTCGGTGACCTGCGCAAACGATCCCGGCTCTACGGCCTGACGGCACTGGACGAGCGGGGTGAGCTGCTCCCCTCCGCGGAGGAGCATCTGGAGCTGCTCGACTTCATGCTGGCGGGTGACGCGATGGGCGCCGAGGCCTGCATGGTCCGGCATCTCAGCCACGTACGGTCCCTGTGGGCGCGGGACGAAGCCCGTACGGCACCGGCCGCCGTGACGCCTGCTCCGCGCAGCGCGACCGGGTGAGGTCGAGCTCCTGGGCAAAACAGCTGATAATGGACCTCATGAGCCGTAAGGCAGCAGCTCCGTCCCATCCGCCGTCGACCCTGTCCTACAAGGGCCGGGACATGCGTCTGCGCACGATCGGATTCGTGGTCCTCGCGGTTGCCGCGATCTGGTTCATCGCCGCGAACACGGGGTCGGTCACGATCAGACTGTGGATCCCCACGGTCACCCTGCCGCTCTGGTGCGTCCTCACGGTCACGCTCCTCGTCGGAATGGTCCTCGGCCTGTACATCGCCCGTCGGCGCGCACGGCGCTGACAGGTCCACGCATGGGCGACACGGAACCGCGGCTGGACCGCGGCGAGGCGCTCGCCGTCACCGGCGTGGGCTGCTTTCTGTGGGTGCCGGCCACCGGACGGCTGATCCTCGACCCCGTGGGCCGTGACGCCCTCGATCTGTTCCCCGAGGAGTACCACGGGCTGGCCGCCGACCTCCGGCCCAAGATCCTCCGGGACGACTGGACCCTGCTGACGGGTCTCGCCGCGGAGCTGCGGGGCGGCCGCAAGGACGCGTACAGCGCCTACTTCCGCGTGGCCCTGCACGACGGCCGCAGCCGCTGGACACACGTTCGGGGGAACGTCGTGCACGCGGGCGCGAACAGGCCCACCCGGGTGGTGGGGGTGGTCCGTGACGCCACCCTGGACCTTTCGCCCTCCTCGGTCCGCCCCCCGGCCGACGAGGACAGCGACCACCTGCACACTCTGGGCGAGGCGGCGATCGCACTGGCCCGGGCGATGAGCGTGTGCGAGGTCGCCGCGGTCCTCGGCGACGAGCCGTCCCTGCGCAGGCTCGGGGTGAAGGCCATGTCACTCGCCGTGCTCGAGCAGGGACGGCTCCGGCTCGTCCGCTCGGTACTGTCCCTGGGCGACGCCGAGCCCCCGCAGAAGTCCCGGCTCGCCGACTCCTGGCCGCTGAACGACGTCGTACGCTCCGCCAGGCCGCTCTACTTCACCTCCGTGCCCGACTTCCTCGACCGCTACCCGGGGCTGAGGCCGCACCAGCACGGCTTCCACGCGACGGCCGCCGCGTTCCTTCCGCTGGTCGAGCAGGGGCAGCCGCTCGGCGCCCTGGGCATGTTCTACGACAACACGAACTCGTTCTCCCTCGCGGACCACACCCTGATGACCGCGTGGTCGAAGGCGGTGGCCCGGGCCCTGCACCGGGTCACCATGCTCGACCGTTCGAGGGAGATCGCCGCGGGTCTGCAGAACGCCATGCTGCCGCGCAGGATCCCCGAGACCCCCGGCGGCCGGATCACCGTGCGGTACCGGACCGCTCGGCAGGGGGTGCGGGTCGGCGGGGACTGGTATGACGCGGTGACACTGTCCGACGGCGCGGTGGGCGTCGCCATCGGGGACGTGCAGGGCCATGACACCGAGGCCGCGGCACTCATGGGGCAGTTGCGCGTGGCCATGACCGTGTACGCGGCAGAGGGCCATCCGTGCGAGTGGGTCCTCGCCAAGGCGTCGGCGTTCCTCGCCGAGCTGGGCGCCGACCGCTTCGCCACCTGTCAGTATCTGCGGATCACTCTCGCCACCGGCGCGGTCGAGGCGGCCAACGCCGGTCATCCGCTGCCGCTGCTGCGTCGTACCGACGGCACGGTGGACCGACTGGAGCTGACCGGCGGGCCACCCCTGGGACTCCCCGCCGAGTGGGACCTCACGCCGTACGCACCGACGACGGCGCGGCTCGCCCCCGGCGAGACCCTGCTGCTGTACAGCGACGGACTGGTCGAGCGGCCGGGCGAGGACATCGACGGCGGCCTGGACAGGCTGGCCGCGGCGTTCTCGGCCGGCCCGGCCGATCTGGAGGAGCTGGCCGACCATCTCCTCGACACGCTCACCCCCGGCCCGCATGCGGAGGACGACGCCGCGCTGCTGATGCTGCGCTGCGACGGGTCGTAACCGCCGTGGCTCAGGTGGCGGGGGCGCCGAGGCTCAGGCGGCGGGGCGCCGTGGCTCACGTGGCGGGGGGGCGCCGTGTTTCAGGCGGGGACACCGTGGCGGCGGGCCTCCTTGGGGGTCGTGCCCCACCATCTGCGGCAGCAGCGGTTGAGGGCCGACTGTTCGGAGAGGGCGAGCAGTCCCGCGATCTGGCCGAAGGGAAGGTCGGTGGCGGTGAGATAGCGGCGGGCGGCGCGTCGCCGTTCCTCGTCGAGGAGGGCGGCGAACGTGGTGTCCTGCTCCGCGAGCCTGCGTTGGAGCGTGCGGGGGTGGAGGTTCAGCAGGTCGGCGACGGTCGCGATCGTGGGAACCGACGTGCCCAGCGACTGGCGGACGGCGGCACGGACCCGGGTGGGGAGGTCAGGGCTCCCGCCGGGGGTGTGCTCGGCCAGGAACGCGAGCGCCAGGTCCCGCAGATGGGTGTCACCGCCGGCGAGCGGACGGCTTTCGAGCGTGTGCGGCACGCGCAGCAGGGCGGCGGGCCGCCCCGTGCGTACGGGTACGCCGTAGAAGTCCTCATAAACCGACACGGGCGCGGCCGGTACGTGCGGCAGCTCCACCGTGCACAGCCCGTACGGTCCGGTCAGGAACATGATCGAGCGGTGGATGAAGCCGAGGCTCAGTTCCAGCGCCTGCGGCGGGAACTCCCGCCCGGGCGCGACGCCCAGTCCGAGCGCCACGATGCCGGGTGTCCCGTACGGATCCGGCTCCAGGCCGAACCGCATGGATTCGGTGTGGACGAAGAGATAGCGGACGGTGCATGCGAGAGCGTCGCCGAGAGTGGGCGAGTTCTGGATGGCGAGCGCCAGGGCGCCGAGCAGCCCGAGCTCCTGACGTGCCGCCATGCGCAGGCCGAGGTCGGGGCAGCCGAGCTCGGCCGCGGCGAGTTCCAGGACGGTGGCGACGGCTTCGTCCTCGACCAGGAGGTCGTCGGAGTCGAGGGCCGCGAGGGGCAGATTCACCCTTCGTACGAACTCCTCGGCGTCGCCTCCGAGCTCCGCGACGGTCGCACGGAAGCCCCGCAGACCGGCGGACCTGATCACTGGCATGTCGCCCAGGGTCAAGAATCTGTCGTCCGGAGTCAATTCCTGCTCCGTGTTGCTTCCGACACTAGGTACATGACGACGAGCACCGGTCCATCGACCACGCCCCCTGCATCCGACGCACTGCCCGAGCACATCGACGTCGTGGTCGTCGGGGCCGGCCTGTCCGGCGTCGGTGCGGGCTACCGGCTCCGAACGGAGTGCCCGGACCGCTCCTACGCGATCCTCGAGGCCCGGCAGAGCATGGGTGGGACGTGGGACCTGTTCCGCTACCCGGGTGTGCGCTCCGACTCCGACATGTTCACGCTGGGGTACCCGTTCAAGCCGTGGCGGGACTCCAAGGTGCTCGCCGACGGCGCGTCCATCCTCGGCTACATCAAGGAGACGGCGGCCGAGTTCGGCATCGACCGGCACATCCACTACGGCACGCGGGTCCTGGCCGCCGACTGGTCGTCGCCGACCGCCCGGTGGACGCTCACGCTGGAGCGCACCGACGCGGGCGGCGAGGTCACACGGCAGACCCTGACCTGCGACTTCCTCTACACCTGCGCGGGCTACTACAACTACGAGCGAGGGCACTCCCCCGACTTCCCGGGGATCGATTCGTTCGAGGGGCGGGTCGTGCACCCGCAGTTCTGGCCCGCGGACCTCGACCACACCGGCAAGCGCGTGGTCGTCATCGGCTCCGGGGCGACCGCGGTCACTCTCGTGCCCGCCATGGCCGGCCGGGCCGCGCATGTGACGATGCTCCAGCGCACCCCCACCTGGATCAGCTCGCTCCCGTCGAGGGACGTGGTGGCCGACGCCGTGCGGGCGGTGCTGCCGGCGAAGGCGGCGCACCGGGTCGTCCGTACGAAGAACATCCTGTTCACCATCGGCGTGTACCAGTTCTGTCGGCGCGCGCCCAGGACGGCACGCCGTGTCCTGAGCGGGCTGAACCAGCGGGTCCTGCGGGACAAGGGGCTGATCCGGGAGCATCTGACGCCCAGCTACGACCCTTGGGACCAGCGGCTCTGCGCCGTACCGGACGCCGATCTCTTCCATGCCCTGAAGAAGCGCGAGGCCGAGATCGTCACCGCCCGCATCGATCGTTTCGTTCCGGAGGGGATCCGGCTGACATCGGGCCGGGTGCTGGAGGCGGACGTCGTCGTGACGGCCACCGGACTCGAACTGCAGGCCTTCGGCGGCATCGAGCCGACCGTGGACGGCCGACCGGTGAAGCTGTCAGACCAGTTCGTGTGGCAGGGCACGATGCTCACCTCGGTCCCCAACTTCGCCTTCTGCATCGGCTACACGAACGCCTCCTGGACGTTGCGCGCCGACCTCACCTCGCGCCTCGTCTGCAAGGTGCTCAACCACATGGGCGGTCGGCGGTACGCGGCGGTGGTGCCCAAGCCGGAGGGCACGCTGCGCGAGCGTCCCCTGCTCGACCTGGCCTCGGGCTACGTCCGGCGCTCGATCGACGCGTTCCCGCGCCAGGGCGACCGGAGCCCGTGGAAGGTCCGCCAGAACTACGTCCTGGACGCGGCGACGACGATGCGCACGAATCTGGACCGCACCCTGGCGCCGATCCCCCTCGCGGAGGTGCTCGCGGCCCGGACGGCCGGGGAGCAAGTCATTGGTCTGCCCGCTCACCAATCATAGGCGGAGAACCCACCACTCCTCGGAAGTTCACTCAAGAATTACCGCACGGATCTATACCTTTAGGCCGCCCTCCCCCATCCTTTCCTCGATGTGCCGCTGGGGCACGCAGTGACGCGAGAGGCGGGGCATGACTCCCATCAGTCGCAGGGGATTCGTCGGGATCGGGGCAGGTCTCATGGCGGGCGCCGCGCTCCCCCCGGGCACGGCATCGGCCACCGCAGCGGCCGCCACCGGTACGCTCACCGACGTCAAGCACGTCGTGATCCTCATGCAGGAGAACCGCAGCTTCGACCACTACTTCGGCAGGCTGCGGGGGGTCCGCGGCTTCGGCGACCGGGCCGCGGGCAACATCCCGGGCGGCTGGGGAACGTTCAACCAGCCCAACTGGGGCGGCCGTCAGCACCCGTGGAAGCTGAGCGCCACCCCGCCCGCCGGGGGCGTCGACGGCGAGACCCTGGCCCAGTGCAACGGCGACCTTCCGCACAGCTGGACCTCGCAGCACGCGGCGTGGAACAAGGGCCGTATGGACAACTGGGTGACGGGCGTCGGCAACACCCGCACCCTCGGCTATCTCGACCGCGGCGACATCCCGTTCCACTACGCCCTCGCCGACAACTACACGATCTGCGACGCGTACTTCTGCTCGGCGCTCAGCGCCACGGGCCCCAACCGCACCTTCCTGTGGAGCGGCAGGATCGACGCCTCCAGCAAGGACGGCGGCGACGAGTCCGGGCTCACCTGGGAGACGTACGCCGAAGCGCTCCAGCGCGCCGGGGTGAGCTGGAAGGTCTACCAGAACGCGCAGGACAACTACGGCGACAACGGCCTCGCGTACTTCAAGAAGTTCACCGACGCGCGACCGGGCGACCCGCTGTACGACCGCGGCATGGGGTCGGTCCCCAAGGTCACCGGCTCGACCCCGGACGACATCGCCGCCGCGATCCGTGCCGACGTCCTCGCCGGCACGCTCCCCCAGGTCTCCTGGGTCGTGGCCAACGAGGCCTTCTCCGAGCACCCGTACGCCCCGCCCGGCGACGGCGCGCACTTCGTGGACCTCGTCTACCGCGCGCTCGCCGCGAACCCGGAGGTGTTCGACGGGACGGTCCTCTTCCTCAACTACGACGAAAACGACGGCTTCTTCGACCACGTGCCGCCGCCGGTCGCCCCGCCCGGCACCCCCGGCGAGTATCTCGACGGCGTCCCGATCGGTCTCGGCTTCCGGGTCCCGATGCTCGTCATGTCCCCCTGGACGCGCGGCGGGTGGGTCAGCTCCGAGGTCTTCGACCACACCTCCGTCCTGCGGTTCATGGAGACCTGGACGGCCGCCCTCGGCACCCCCGCCGCCTGCCCGAACATCAGCGCATGGCGGCGCAAGGTCACGGGTGACCTGACCGGGGTCTTCGACTTCGCGCACCCCGTCTTCGGCGTTCCCTCGGGGCTCCCCTCCACCGCCAAGGTGATCGGGCAGTCGACCTGCGGCCCCCTGCCCAACCCGGTCCCGCAGGACAACGCCCTGCCCGCTCAGGAGACCGGAACCCGCCCGGCGCGCGCCCTGCCGTACCAGGTGAACGGCAACCTCGACCGGTTCGAGTTCGGCGCGGCCGGCAAGATCCTGGCCTGGTTCTCCATGACGAACCAGGGCACGCAGGCGACGCGCGCCGCGCACTTCACGATCCACCCGCACCAGCACCGGGACACGGCGGCCTGGCAGTACACCGTGGACCCGGGCGCGACGTCCACGGACTACTTCAACATCGGGCTCGGGTCCGGGTCGGGCAAGTACGACATCTCGATGATGGGCCCCAACCGCTTCCTGCGACGCTTCATCGGCGACGCCTCGAAGCCGGGCAAGGCCGTCGAGGTCGCGGCGCGCTTCGCGACCGAGCCGGGCACGGGGAAGACGGCGATCCACTTCAGGATGACCAACAGCTCCGCCGGTCCGGTGACCTTCACGATCCGCTCGAACGCCTACCGCTCCGACGGACCGTGGACGTACACGGTGGCGGCGAACTCCTCGCGCGAGGACTACTTCAACGCCGTGGCGTACCACAACGGCTGGTACGACTTCACGATCCTCGCCGACATCGACGGCACCTGGTCGCGCCGCTACACGGGCCACATCGAGACCGGCACCGCGAGCATCACGGGCTGACACACAACCGCACTTCCCACCAAAAGGGGCACAAGGGTCTTTATTAGCCCTTGTGCCCCTTTTCTCAACTCAGCTGAATTTACCGTAATGACCGATTTGATGCCCCTGGTGAGATGAATCACCCAAAGGGCCTTCAGTGATCTCCTCGCACCTTCCGTCCCCTTACCCCTCAAGGAAGTTCAGCGGGCCGGATGCCGCGAAGAACGCCTTCGCGAATTACCCACGTGCGAGACGTCTTGTTTCTGTCGACATTTCTCGCCTACGGTCACCTCGACCCGGACGGATCGCCTAATCCTGCCACCGTCCGAAAAGACCGATCATTCACCCGAAGGCAGGAGCGGGGGACCCACTATTCGCCGGTCCGGATTCTCCGGAGCGGCTCGGGGTGAAGTCGCACGTGTGCGGCCGGGCATCTCCAGCCCGAACCCGACAGCTCACCCCGCAGGCGCCGGAGAGGAATGCATCATGCCCGCACACGGTAAGCACCGGCGCCCCAAGCGACGTCCCCTGACCCGCGGTATCACCCTCGCGAGCACGGGTGGCGCCGCACTGGCCCTGCCCCTGGTCGCCACGGCCACCGCCCACGCGACGCCCCAGGCCGCCCCCGCGACCGCCCCCGTCGCGAAGACCGTCTTCAGCGCCCCCGCGAAGATCGCGGAATCAATTCCGGCAGCCCAGAATTCCGCCGCCAAGACCTATAAGGTCGTCCGCGGCGACTCCCTTTCCGTGATCGCACACGAGCAGGATGTCCAGGGCGGCTGGAAGGCCCTGTACCGTGCGAATCGCAGCGCCGTGGGTGACAACCCGTCACTTATCCACCCTGGGCTCAAGCTGAAGCTCAGCGGGAATTCCGCCACCGCTCCGAAGCAGCCCAAGCAGTCGAAGTCCTCGGCCCGTTCGGACGCCGACAGGGCCGACCGCTCGCAGCAGCGGAGCGCCGCTCCCGCCAAGGCCGCTCCCGCGAAGCCCGCCGCCGCGGCTTCCGCGAAGGCCGCCGCCGCGCCCAAGGCCCAGGCCGCCCCGGCGAAGATGTACGCCGACAACCTCGACGGCTGGATCCGCGAGTCGCTGGACGTCATGGCGCGCTACGGGATCCCCGGCTCGTACGAGGGCATCCACCGCAACATCATGCGCGAGTCCTCGGGCAACCCGCAGGCCATCAACCTCTGGGACTCGAACGCCGTCAAGGGCACCCCGTCCAAGGGTCTCCTCCAGGTCATCGAGCCGACCTTCCTCGCCTACCACGTGCCGGGCACGTCGATGGACCTCTTCGACCCCGTCGCCAACATCACCGCGGCCTGCAACTACGCCGCGGACCGCTACGGCTCCATCGACAACGTCAACGGGGCGTACTGACCCCCGCTCCGCGTCGACTCCACGCCCCGGCCCCGGTTCCTCATGGGCCGGGGCTTCGGCGTTCCGGCGAAGCGGCATGGGGCATTCCGTACCCACGCGACGTACTTGGCGTGCAGCATGGGCGACTGATGATCCGCGGCGGGGATCGCGGATCCCGTCCCTGGGGGGAACGACGCATGAAGAGAACGCTTGCCGTGTGCGCGGCCGCGGCCGCGCTGGCCGGGCTGCTCACGGCCGCAGGTCCGGCCGTGGCACAGACGCCGGGCGCCGACGCCGACGGTGATTCCGGCGCCGCACGATGCACGTCCGGCCCGACCGTACTGCCCTCGCTCCCGCCGGACGCCCGCGGCGGGATCTCCACCGAGGGCGTGCACGATCTCGGCCCGCGCGGCCTGGCCGTGGGCGCGAGCGGCGGCCTGCCCGTGTACTGGAGGGGTGAGCGGCTCCACCGGGTGCCGCTGCCCGAGGGTTACGACGAGGGCGCGGTCCGGGCCGTCAACCGGCAGGGGCTCATGGCCGGCTGGGTGGGCCGCCGCTCCGACGGTTCGACCGCCCTGTTCAGCTACCGCCCCGGCGCCGCGTCGGTGCGGCTGTTCTCCGTGGGTGTGGCACGGGCCGCATCCGATGTGGACGTCGACGACGCCGGGCGGATCGCGGCCGTCGACGCCGACGGCACGGCGAAGGTGTGGCGGGACGGGAATGTCACGCGGGTCCTGGCGCTGCCGCCGGACGCGGGGCCCGGCACGGTCGTGACGCGGGTCACCGCAGTCAACGCGCGCGGGGATGTGATCGGCGCGGCCGAGCAGGCGTACGACGGCCCCGACGGTTTCACCTGGAGTTCCTTCCCCGTCCTGTGGCCCGCGGACGGCGGGCCGGCCCGCGCGCTGCCGGTCGCCCGCGCGGAGTATCTGGTCCACAACATGGCCGAGGGCATCGACGACACGGGGCGGGTCGTCGGGTACGTGTCGGTCAGCGATCAGTTCGACCCGGAGGGCGAGCCATGGACCTGGACGCCCCCGTACCAGGATCACGGCTCGTCCCCCGGCGTCCTGGCCGGGCAGGAGGAGGGCGAGTTCGGGGCGATCAGCCCGACGACGGGCGTCGCGGTCGGCACGGCGACGACCCACAGGGAGGGCGCCCCGGTCCTGCCCTACCAGGCACAGTTGTGGCCGGGCCACGGCCCGGTCCTCGCACTGCCGTCGCTCGCCGCGGACCGCGACGCGACGGCCCGCGCCGTCTCCGACGACGACCGGGTCGGCGGAGTCGCCGTGGACGCGTCGTGGGTCGCGCATCCGGTCGTCTGGACCTGCGCGAGCCGTCAGGCGTACGCACCCCAGGGCTCGTAGCGCGACCGGCAGACGACAGGTGGGGCGCGGACGGGACACCAGGGTCCGCGCCCCGGACCCGGTGAGGGGCACGGACAGGACAGGCCGGGTCCGCGCCCCTCACCGGATCAGGTCAGGCGTCGAGCCGGGGCCGGGAGGACTCCGGTACCAAGGTCGTGGCGGCCGTGGTCTCCGTGCGGCCCACGGACACCCGGAGCGTCACGGCGGCCGCGACCCCGCCCACCAGGCCCCAGGTCACCGCGGCCGGGACGCCGCCGCCGAGGACGGCGGACATGTGCAGGATCCCCCAGCGCAGGCCGGATCCGTCCGTCGCGATCCGCAGCAGCTGGCTCGCCAGCAGAGCGACGACGGTCGCGCAGACCGCGCCCGCCGCCATCGCCGGGACGGTGACCCTGGTCAGCAGCACGGGCAGCCGTCGCAGCGCCCACCACACGACGACGAGAATCAGCACGTCGGCGGCCCGGTACAGGAGCCAGTCGCCGAGCTGCACGCCCGCCGGGCTGTCCCAGGCGCCGAGCAGCAGCCAGGTGCGCAGGAGGTCCCCCGGCTCGGCGAAGAGCCCGCCGTCCGGGGAGACCGTCTGGATGGCGGCGGCGACCGGCTGGTACGAGAGGACCACCAGGGACAGGGCGATCGCAGCCGTCCCGACGGTGGCGGCCAGGCGGGCGGCCCGCGCCGGGACCACCTCCTGCGGCAGCGGTCCGGCACCCTTCGCGGTGATCCGCGCGACGAGCACGGTCGCCAACGCCGTGACCAGTGCGGTCGCGACCAGGGCCTGCCGCCCGGTGGCGATCACGCTCGCCAGCTGGGGCAGGAGACGGTAACTGCCTCGCCCGTGCGAGGCGATCAGCCACGGTGCGGAGACGGTGACCGCCAGCGTCCCGGCCACCAGACCCCAGGCCCACAGTGCGAGCAGCGCGGCGGTCAGCCTGCCCCGTACCGGTGGCAGCCTGCGGATCAGGAGCAGCGCCCCGGGCACGAAGAAGGCGAACACCGCGAAGAACCGGATCTGCATCGCGGTGGAGTACAGGCCGAGATAGCGGCCGGCGTCGGTCGCGGCCGAGTCCCCGATCGCGCCGGACTCGGCGTCGAACCGGACCGAGGCCGGAGGCTCGTACGACCAGGGAAGCAGCCAGCGCTCGAGCTCGGCGGCGGCCTGACCGCCGAGGACGTCGGTGGAGCCGGGCAGGTGCAGTGCCTGCGCACTCGCCCCCGCCCACCACAGCAACGCCGTGAGCAGCAGCCCTCCCATCAGTGCCGGTATCGCCGCGCGTCGATAGGTCATGTCCGTCCCCCGTGTTGGTCCAACCCGTGCTTCGCCTTGTCGGGTGGAGGTTACGGGTTCTTGATCACACACGCGTCAGGGGCCCACCCACGACGCGCCCGGTGTCGTTGTGCCGGAGGAGGGCGAAGACGTCCTCCTCCGGCACCCGCCCCCCTCAGCCGAACAGCTCGCCCAGCAGCTCGGGCCCGATGGCTATGGGGGCCGGACGGTACGCAGGGGGCTGCGTACCCATCAGCTCGCGCACCAGGTAGTCCCAGCAGCGGGTGCGGACGTGGGCCAGGCAGTCGATGAACGTGTGCTCGGCGCCGGGCACGATGTGCAGCTCGAAGTCCTTGCCGGCGGCGAGGAGACGGTCGGCGAGCCGCAACGTCTGCTCCGGGTGGACCTGGTCGTCCATCTCGCCGTGGACGAGCAGCAGTTTGCCCGCCAGCCGGTCCGCCAGGTCCAGGTTGGAGGTGCGGGCCCATGCCTCGGGATTGTCCGCGCCGTCGTAGGTCTCCACGAACCCCGGGTTGAAGTGGGGGGCGTCGTGCGATCCGGAGAGGGCGACTCCGACCTTGTACAGCTCGGGGAAGTCCAGCATCGCCCGCGCCGCGGCGAACCCGCCGCCGGAGTGGCCGAGCACTCCCGTCCGGTCCAGGTCCATCCAAGGCCGGGTCTCGGCCAGCTGTCGCAGCGCGGCAGCGTGGTCGGCCAGACAACCCGCGTCGGCCAGGTGACCGTAGGAGGCGTCGTGGAAGGCCTTGCTGCGGCCCGGGGTTCCTCGCCCGTCCAGCGCCACCACGACGAAGCCGAGTGCCGCGAGCGGTTCCGCGTCGAGGCCCATGCCGCCCGGGTCGAAACACGGGGCGACCCGGGTGACCTGCGGGCCGGGGTAGACGTTGTCCACCACCGGGTAGCGCTCAGCGGGGTCGAACCCCCGCGGCCGGTACAGCACCCCGTAGATGTCCGTCACGCCGTCGGCCGCCTTGACGCGGAAACGCTCCGGCGCCGTCCAGCCGGTGGCGATGAGCTTGCCGATGTCGGCACGCTCCAGCTCGACGAGGACCCGCCCGCTCCAGTCACGGACGCTGGTCACCGGCGCGATGTCGACGGTGGACGCGGCGTCGATGAAGAACCCCCGGTCGTCCCCCATGGTGACGATGTGGTCCAGCGCGTCGTCCGTGACCTTGGCGAAGCCGGAGCCGTCCAGGCCGACACGGCACACGGTGCGCCGGTACGGATCCTCGTCCACCAGACCACTGGCGATGAAGTACACCACCCGCTCGTTCTCGTCGACGCGCAGGATCTGCCGTACCGCCCACTGCCCGGAGGTGACCTGCCCGAGCAACGCGCCGGAGGTCAGGTCGTACCGGTACAGGTGGCCCCAGCCGTCCCGCTGCGAATACCACAGGACTTCGTCGGCACGGAGGTGCACGATCGGCGGCTCGTACAGCGACTGGTTGGGCTCCACCCGGGTGGCCCCGGTCTCGCTGAGCACCGTGGCGACCTCGCCGGTGACCGGGTCGAGGCGGTACAGCGTGAGCGTGCGCAGATCGCGGGGTCGGCCGAGGTAGTAGACCGCGGAGCCGTCCGGAGCCCACCACGCCCACTTGGCCGTGATCGGCGACATCACCGGCATGAGCAGCGGGTCGGCCTGCGCGCGGACCACGGTGCCCTCGGCGACGTCCAGCACGACCAGTTCGGCCTGCGGCAGGTTCTCGTCCCCGGTGTAGGCGAACCGCTGGGTGTGGAGGCGAGGCGCGCCGCCGTCGGCGGGCCGGGCCTCCACGAGGTGGGTCCGTCGGACACTGCGCTCGTCGGTCCGGTGCGCGAGGACCTTCGTCGAGTCGGGCGACCACGCCACCGCCGGCGGCAGGTGCGGGAGACCTATCTTGCGCAGCAGGGTGCCGTTGCTCGTGCACTCCGGGCCGTAGCCGTACCCGTGGTCGGGCTCGCCGTCGGTGGTCAGCGCCCACTCCTGCCCGTCGGTCAGCGAGCGCGCCCACAGGTCGTGCCCCCGCCTGGACACGGCGACCTTCCCGTCGGGCGACGGTACTTCGAGGGGGTTGCCCGGCGGGGTGAACTCGGCCCGCTCACAGACATAGCCGTCCAGTTCGCAGCGCCAGTACTCGCCGAGCGCGAAGAACTCCACGGCGTTCCCTGCCCATTCGATGCCCATGAACGGCAGGGCTTCAGGGTCGACCTGCTGCCCGGAGGCGTCGGCCAGCGCGGTGGCGAGCAGGGTGTGGTCGAAGGCCGGCTCGCACGTGCCCGCCGCCGGGTCGACCAGCTCGAACCGTCGGCCGGCACCGTTGCTCACCGCGTACCAGAACCGGGCGCCCCCGTCGATCCACTGCGGCCTGACCTTGTCGCCGACGACGAGCTCGCCGGGACGGGCGGGACGGCGCAGGAGCTGCTCGGCGGCCTGGTAGTCCTGAGTGGTACTCATACTTCTTGTCCGTCCTTGGTGTTGATCGGTAATGATCTTGATCGAGGCGCGCGATGGTGCCTCGGGGAGCGACGGGCACTCCGTCGCCCCGCCGTTTCTGATGATGGAAAGCTACGTTGCGTTTAGGATTACTGCAACACATTCGTCGCGAAGAATCGACATCTCTGCAGGTAGGAACAGGGGAATCGTTGCAACCGGTTCGAGCCTAACGCAACGACCCATGCACCCACTCGTTGCAATGGATGGACGTGAACGCTATACGGGAGACACCACGGAGCTCCGAAACCGTTCAGAAGTGGTCGGCGAACCAGCCGGCCGCGAGTTCACCGACGCGCTCCAGCGTGCCCGGCTCCTCGAAGAGATGAGTGGCTCCGGGGACGACGACCAGCTCGCTCTCGCAACGCAGTTGACTCTGGGCCTGTTCGTTCAGGTCCACGACGAGCGGGTCGTGACCGCCCACGATGAGGAGAGTGGGAGCGCGTACCGCGCCGAGGCGTGGGCCGGCGAGGTCGGGGCGTCCGCCGCGGGAGACCACGGCGGCCACGGTGGCGGTGGGGTCGGCGGCGGCCCAGAGGGCGGCCGCCGCGCCGGTGCTGGCGCCGAAGTAGCCGGTACGCAGGCCGCCGATGCCGTCCTGTTCCCCGAGCCATGCCGTGGCCCGGGAGAGGCGGTCGGCCAGTAGTTCGGTGTCGAACACGTTGGCCCGGTCGGCCGCCTCCCTCTCGGTGAGCAGGTCGAAGAGGAGCGTGCCCAGGCCGGCTCGGTTCAGGTCCTCCGCGACGGCTCGGTTGCGCGGACTGTGCCGGCTGCTGCCGCTGCCGTGGGCGAACAGGACGACCCCCGCGGCGCCCTGGGGCACCACCAGATGCCCTGCCAGCTCCAACTCCCCTGCCTGGATGCGCACTTCAGCATCCTGGGCGCCCGATCCACGTGCTGCGCGGTTGCGAGCCAGACAGGCCAGGACCTCCTCGTCGGCGGTCTGCGAGAAGTCCTCGTAGAACTGGCCGATCGCGTAGAAGAACTCCGGCTCGTGCACACTGGCCGTCTCGTCCGCCTCGCCGCCGATCCGGGCCGGCCAGCCGGCGGGCGCGACCGGGACCGCGAGCACGATCCGCGCGGCCCCCCGCGCGCGGACGACCCGGCAGGCGGCCAACGCCGTGGCGCCCGTCGCCAGTCCGTCGTCGACCACCACGGCCGTGCGGCCGTCGAGACGGGCCGGTGGCGTCGTCCCGCGGTAGCGATCGGCCCGCTGCCGCAGCACCACCCGTTCCCGTTCCTCGACCGCGGCGACGTCACGGTCGGAGACCCCGGTCTCGACCAGCACGTTGTCGTTGAGGACCCGCACGTCTCCCTCCCCGATGGCCCCCATGGCCAGCTCGGGCTGGAAGGGCACCCCCAACTTGCGTACCAGACAGACGTCGAGCGGGGCCCCGAGCGCGTCGGCGACCTGTTCGGCGACCGGCACGCCGCCGCGCGGAAGGCCCAGGACCACGACGTCGTGGCCCTTGAGATGGTCCAGGCGGGCGGCGAGTTGCCGTCCGGCGTCCGTACGATCGGTGAAGTACATGTCCCGCTCGTCTCCCTGGTCCGGAGCGTGCGCGGTCGCCGCCGTGCGTGTCCCGTCAGGCGGGACGGGCGACGAGGGTTCCGTCCTCGTCGAGGGCGACCTGCGCGCCGTAGGGCCGGCTCGTCCGGCCCAGTACGTCGTGGAGCCACCGCGCATCCCGGCCGGGGGCGTGCTCCAGCCTCATGCGCCGGGCCCGCAGGGGAATGATGCGCACCTCCTGGAGTCCGCCGTCTTCGGGCCTCACCGAGGCCACGGGAAGCAGCCGCAGGTCGTCGCGGTACTGCTCGTAGCCCGTGATGCCCTCGTAGTCGTTGATCAGATCGCCGCAGCCGTGGAGGACGAGTCTGCCCCGGTACACCTCCACGGGCCTGGGGTGGTGCGAGGAGTGCCCGTGCACGATGTCGGCGCCGCTGTCGATCAGGGCGTGCGCGAAGTCGACGTCGGCGCGGGAGAGCGCGTAACCCCAGTTCGAACCCCAGTGGACCGACACCACGACGATGTCGCCCGGTCTCTTGGTCTCCCGTATCCGGGTGGTGAGGCGCTTGGCGGTGGCAGCGGCCGGCGCCGCGGCGAAATGGACACCGCCGAGTTCGTCCGTGGCCGCCCAATGGCGTGGGATGCCGCTGGAGGCCATGCCCAGGGCATGGACGACGAGCCGTCCGCCGCCCGGGAGGTCGACGACCACGGGCCGCCCGGCCTCCTCGGCGTTCGCGCCCGCTCCCACCGCGCGCAGCCCGCTGCCGGCCAGGGCTTTGAGGGTGTCGTCGAGGCCGACCCGGCCGTAGTCCAGGACGTGGTTGTTGGCCAGGACGCACACGTCGGGGCGGACGGCCGTCAGGCTCGGCAGGTTCTCCGGGTGCATCCGGTAGTGGACCGCCTTGCCGGGGGCGAACTCGCCGTTCGTGGTGACGGCCGTCTCCAGGTTGGTGATCCGGACGTCGGGCGCGGCGTCGTCGAGGGCGCCGAGAGCGACGCCCCAGGGATAGGCGAAGTCCGCGCGGTGCGGAATGGGACCGTTGACCTCCTCCGCGAGCGCCACATAGGACCGTGCATCATGCACATACCGCTCGCGGAGCGCCGGGTCGCCTGGATGGGGAAGGATCTGGTCGACCCCGCGGCCGAGCATCACGTCGCCGCAGAGGAACAGTCCGACCAGGTCACTGCCCATACACCCAGGGTAGACGCGGTGCGGTGGGGACGGTCGGGGCTCAGGACCCGTCCAGCAGGACGACCTCCAGGGTGCGCGGGCCGTGCACTCCTTCCACCCGGTCGAGTTCGATGTCGCTGGTCGCGGAGGGGCCGGAGATCCAGGTGAGCGGGCGGGCGGGGTCGAGGCGTTCGAGGGCCTGGGGAACGGAGGAGACGACCTGGTCGGGGACGCGTACGACGCAGATGTGGTGGTCGGGTACGAGGGTGATGCGGCGGCGGCCCTGGTCGGGGCTGCCGTCCAGGACGAGGGTCCCGGTCTCGGCGATCGCCACGGCGCAGCCGGTGACGACGCTCTCCACCCGGTCGAGCTCGTGGGAGGTGCTCGCGGCCCGGTCGTGGACCCGGGTGGGATCCGCCGCCGACATCCACTCGGACGGCAGCCCGGGAGGCACGAGGACGTACTGCGGACCCCGCGCGGCGAGCAGCCTCATGATCAGATACGGAAGCTCCTCCGCGTCCGTGCGATGCACGATCGCCCTGTAGTCGGCGAGGTTCTCGGCCAGCAGATCGACCGTCTGCTCCGTCGTCCGTGACCCGTGCTCGCGCAGATACTCGCGGTCGACGGCGTGCCCGAAGGCCTCCTCGTAGGCGCGGGGAGCCTCGTGCGGGCCGAGCGCGCGCCGAATCCGCCCCAGAATGACGTCCCTGCCGCTCATCGGCCGGTCTCCTTCGCTCCTGTGCCGTGCGTCCGCTGCCACCAGTCCCGGAACGACTCGGCCGGCACGGTCGGCAGGTCCCTCGTCGCCGTCCAGGCACGACCCGGACCCGGCACCGTACGGGGATGGAAACGGCGGGTGCGGGCCGCCAGGCGCTGGCCGGCGGCGAGCGCCCCCGGGTGACGGAACGCCCACTGCGCGGCGCGCATGGCGGCGCGCTCGGCCGCGTGGCCCTTGGCGGGTTTGAGCGTGACCCTGTTGCCGTCGCGGGTGGCCGCGCCTCCCTGGGCGATGCGTTCGCGGAGGTGGACGAGGACTTCGGGGATGTCGATGGCGACGGGACAGACGTCGTAGCAGGCGCCGCACAGCGTGGAGGCATAGGGCAGCGAGGCATCGATCTCGCTTGCCGTGCCGCGGAGTTGGGGGCTGAGGATCGCGCCGATGGGGCCGGGGTAGACGGAGCCGTACGCGTGCCCCCCGGCCCGCTCGTACACCGGGCAGACGTTGAGGCAGGCGGAGCAGCGGATGCAGCGCAGGGCCTGGCGGCCGACATCGTCGGCGAGGGTGTCGGTGCGGCCGTTGTCTAGCAGGACCAGGTGGAAGGTCCGCGGACCGTCGCCGTCGGTGGTGCCGGTCCACATCGAGGTGTACGGATTCATCCGCTCCGCCGTCGACGAACGCGGCAGTGTCTGCAGGAACACCTCCAGATCGCGCCAGGTCGGCACGACCTTCTCGATGCCCACCACCGAGATCAGGGTCTCGGGCAACGTCAGGCACATGCGCCCGTTGCCTTCGGACTCGACGACGACGAGGGTGCCGGTCTCGGCGACCATGAAGTTGGCACCCGAGACACCGACCTTCGCGCGCAGGAACTTCTCCCGCAGGTGCAGCCGGGCCGCCTCCGCCAGCTCGGCGGGAGTGTCGGTCAGCCCTTCCGGCGCCGACCGGCCCCAACGGCCCATCTCGCGGGCGAAGATGTCACGGATCTCGCCGCGGTTGCGGTGGATCGCGGGTACGAGGATGTGGGAGGGGCGGTCGTCGCCGAGCTGGACGATGAGCTCTGCCAGGTCGGTCTCGTAGGCGGCGATGCCCTCCGCCTCGAGCGCCTCGTTCAGACCGATCTCCTGAGTGGCCATCGACTTGACCTTGACGACCTCGCTCTCGCCGGTCGCCTTCACAAGGTCGGCGACGATCCGGTTCGCCTCCTCGGCATCGGCCGCCCAGTGCACGGAGCCGCCCGCCGCCGTGACGGACTCCTCCAGCTGGATCAGATACGTGTCCAGATGGCGCAGCGTGTGGTCCTTGATCTGTTTGCCGGCCTCCCGCAGTTCCGCCCAGTCGTCCAGTTCGGCGACCGCCTTGGCCCGCCGGTCACGGATCGTGTGGGTCGCATGCCGCAGGTTCGCCCGCAGGGTGGTGTTCCGTAGGGCTTCGTGCGCGGCCTGGGGGAAGGACGGCATTCCCACGAACGTTCCGCTCATGCCACCGGCTCCGCTTCCGTGCTCGCCAGGATCTCGGCGATGTGCACCGGCCGCGTCCCGACGTCGAGGCGGGTCATCGTCCCGCCGATGTGCATCAGACAGGAGTTGTCCGCCGCGCAGAGCACCTCCGCGCCGGTCGAGACGGCGTTCCGGACCTTGTCGGCGCCCATCGCCGCCGAGACGTCCGCGTTCTTCACGGCGAAGGTGCCACCGAAACCACAGCATTCCTCCGCGCCCGGCAGCTCCACCAGCTCCAGGCCCTTCACAGCCGTCAGGAGCCGCAGGGGCCGGTCGCCGAGTCCCAGACTGCGAAGGCCGTGGCACGTCGGGTGGTACGTGACCTTGTGCGGGTAGTACGCGCCGACGTCCGTCACGCCCAGCACGTCCACCAGGAACTCCGTCAGTTCGTACGTCTTCGGCACCACCGGTGCCACCGCCCGTGCGAGCCCCTCCCCACGTCCCTCCGCCCGCGCCCGCGCACCCATCCGCGGATACAGCTCCCGCACCATCGCCCCGCACGACCCCGAGGGCGTCACGATCGCGTCGTAACCGCCGAACACCTCCGCGAACCGGTGAGCCAGCGGCTCCGCCTCACGGCGATAGCCGGTGTTGTAGTGAGCCTGGCCGCAACACGTCTGGCCCAGCGGGAAGTCCACGTCCACGCCGAGCCGCCCCAGAAGCCTCACCACCGCCCGACCGGTGTCCGGATAGAGCGTGTCGTTCACGCAGGTCAGGAACAGTGCGACACGCATCGGGCTCCTTCGTATCGGTCGGTGGCCTCCCCCGAGGTTCATACCGCACCGGCGGTCGGATGCGGAACCGCCGCTCAGGACGTGGACGGTGGCTTCGGCGTCGGCGGCGCGCGGACCACGAGGATGTCGAACCACGTGCGCCGGACTCACGATGCGGGTGATCGCCCGGCCGAGGAGCGTGCCTGTTCCACGCCCGCCCACCGGCCGGGCCTAGAAGTTGCCGTAGTTGACCTGCCAGGTCGGCAGGCCCATGTGACGCCAGAGGGCGACCACGCGGTCGCGGTCGTCGAGCGAGACCCGCACCGCGTACCGGTGTCGTACATGCGCGTCGAAGAGCTCGGCCTTCACGATGTCGTCGCTGCGCCCGTCGTCCGAAGCCCGCATCCACAGCTCGTCGTACGGAACTCCGTGCTGCGCGAGCCATGCCTCGGTCATCGCCCGGTGGTCCTCGCTGCGGCCGGAGACCAGGACGATCGTGTCGTTCTCGGCACTGCGGAAGGCCCGCAGGGCCTGCCGGACCGAGACGTTGATCAGGTCGAGGTCGCAGCGCGTGAAGTCGTACGGGCCTCGGTCGCCGCGCAGCGCGAGCGTGCCGTCGATGTCGCACATCACCGCGGACGGCAGCGCCGGGTCGGGGACGTAGGGCGCGGCGGAGGGCCGCTTGCCCAGCCACTCGGCGGTCAGCCGCCAGCCGCCGCGGGTGGCCTTGGCGTGCTTGTCGGCAAGGATGCGGATGATCTCCTCGCCGACGGATCGCTCGCGGGCGGCATCGCGTCGTACGCACTCCTCCACGGGCACGTCGGTGAAGTCGTGCACGACGAAGCCGGCGTCGAGGCCGGTCACGGCGGCCATGAGCCGCTTGGGGATGTGCGGGGTCAGATGCGTGTTGTCGACGACCACGTCGAAGCCGCCCTCGACGGCCGAGCGGACCGCGGCGTCCTGGATGTCGAGGACGGTCCGCTCGTGCGCGTGCGAGCGGCCGCGCTCGGGGGCGGGGACGTCGAGCATGGTGCGCAGGTCGTCGAGGTTGACGCGCCGCATCCGGCCCTCGGACTCCGCCTGCAGCCGCCGGGCGGCCGTGGTCTTCCCCGAGGCGGGGAGTCCCGTCATGACGTGTACTACGGGCACGGTCAGTTCTCCTCGTCGGTGGTGAAGGGGTCGGCCGCCTCCGGCCTGACGGAGCGCCAGACGACCAGGTCGGTCGGTCGTCCGTCGAGACGCAGGAAGAGGGCCGAACGGATCTCCGGGGCGACCGGCAGCGCCTTGACCGCCCGGGCGAAGGCGCCCCGGTCCGCGGCCAGGTGGGTGACGCTCTTGTACGCCTCGTCGATGGCCTGCTCGCGGGCCGCCGCCTCGCCCTCCAGCCGGGCGATGACCCCGCGCACCCAGGTGTCGAATTCGTCCGGAACCTGTTCCAGCAGAGCGTCCAGCGGCCGGCCGCCCGAGGCCCTGATGCCGCCGAGTTCGGCGACCGAGCAGCCCAGGCCCGACGCCAGCCGCTTGACGGACATCCCGGCGAACCGCTGGATGCCGTGGCTGCGCCAGATGTCCCGCTCGGTGACCCCGGTCAGCACCTTGTGCAGCCGTACGTACTCGCTCAGCTTGGCCTTCGCCCGCACGCCCGAGGCGTACCGCAGGACGAAGCCCTCGGCGTCGGTGCCGGTGGCGGCGCGGCCGCCGGGCAGCGTGTTCGACTCGGTGAGCGCGATCAGCTCGGTGAGGGACATCGCGGGCCAGGTCCGTACGACCGTTCCGATCTCCGTCCACGCGGTCGCGGCCTCGGCCAGGGGCACCTCGGTGCCGTCAGGGCCGAAGGCGGCGAGGAGGACCAGGTCCCGGCGGTCGCCGTAGTCCACGACGATGCGGTTCTGCGGGTAGAGGATCTCGGCGAGGTACGTGACTCCGGGAGTCAGCGCGCCGGTGTCCCGGGCGTCGAGCCGGCGCTGCGCCCAGGTCGCCTGGGCGCTGATGAAGGAGCCCTTGGAGGCCACCTGCCAACGGCCCGCGTAGTGGAAGATCACGGCGAGGCTGCCGTCGACCTTGTCGTAGACGTCGAAGGGCTCGTCGGGCAGCGCGGGCGCGTAGGGCTGACCGGTCTCGTGCTCACCGATGTTGAAGAACTTCGGCAGGGGCAGCGCGACGATCTCGCCGGTGGTGTCGTCGGCGACCAGTCCACGGCAGCGCGTGGTCACCCGGTTCCAGATCCGCTCGTACTGGCAGGCGCGGGTGTACGTGTAGATCGACAGCGGCAGCTCGGGGTGTGCCTTGCGGGTGACGTGCCCGGCGTCGATGGCCGCGGTCAACTCCTGCGGCGGCAGCAGCTCCTGGAGAGTCAGGTATGCCTGGCTCATGGGTTCCTCCTGGTCGGTGATGGCCCATTCTCACCTGCGAAGAACCTGGTCGGACAGTGCTTTTCGTGGTGAGGGAGAGGAGGGGCGCCCGTCGGCCGGGCGTCCCTCCCCTGCACTCGCACGAACCCGCCGCGCGCCCGAGCGCTCACGGCTCGCCGGGGTGCTCACGGCTCGCCCGAACTCTCTCGGCTCACGCGGGCTCACTCGGCTCGCCCGAGCTCTCACGGCTCACGCGGGCTCTCGGCCCACGCGGGCCGTCGCGGTCAGCCCGGGAAGGGGACGTTGTCCTCGTCCGAGATCGGGTTGTTCATCACGCGCGTGGTGTGGCAGTACGAGACGGCGCCGTTGCTCACGTTGACCTTGCACACCTCGAAGTAGGCGTAGCTGATCCAGCCCCCGGGCGCCGCGTACGTGGTCCACGAGGCGGTGTCCTGGCCGGACGGGATGGTCCGCATCCGCCACGTGATCTTGCCGTTCGCGCCGCCGGTCACCAGCCGCGCGCCTACCGCGTAGCCGTCGGTCCGCTGGTCCCGAAGAGTGATCTTGACGGGGTCCAGCTTGTCCGCCCGCCAGCCGATCTCGAAGCTTCCGGAGAACGAGAAGTCCCCCGCCGTCACGGAGTCACCCGTGGTCGGGACGGCGGCCGCCGCGGGCGTGGCGGCGAGCGGCACGATCAGGGCGGCCACGGCCGTCGCGCAGGCGGCGGCCAGAGTGTGCTTGAAGCGCACGAATCCCCCAAAACATTATGCAGAGTTGGTCGTAGATGATCACTTTAGCCGCGCTTAAGGGGTCATCCGTTCGGATGACCCCGCTGTCCACCGGACGGTTCCCCACGGAGATCCACCGGGTCGACCGGCGGTGGTCGTCGGTGGACGCACGATCGAGAGGAGCGCGGACCGACCGCCTCCGCCGTCCACCGGAAAGGGGCGACGTCCGTGCTGCCGACAGCCGTGAGAAGGAGAACGTCCATGGATCCGAACGACCGGCTGCTGCTCGCGGCCGCCCACCGCGGAGACACCGCCGGAATCGCCGTCGCCCTCGGTTCCGGAGCGGACGTCGAGTGCCGCGACCCTGAGCGTCGTACCCCCCTGCTGCTGGCCGCGCGGGCGGACCACGTGGACGCAGCCGTCCTGTTGGTCGAGGCGGGCGCCGATCCCGACGCGCCCGACAGCCGCGCGGACACGCCGTGGCTGGTCACCGGAGTGACGGGCAGCGTGTCGATGATGCGCGTGCTGCTCCGCGCGAACCCCGATCTGACGCTCACCAACCGTTTCGGCGGGACCTCGCTCATCCCCGCGGCGGAGTGCGGCCATGTCGCGTACGTACGGGCCGTGCTGCGCGAGACCGACATGGACGTCGACCACGTCAACCGGCTCGGCTGGACCGCTCTGCTGGAGGCGGTCATCCTCGGTGACGGCGGTCGGCGGCACGAGGAGATCGTCGAGCTGCTGATCACCGCCGGGGCGGATCCCCTGCTCGCGGACCACGACGGTACGACTCCGCTCGAACACGCGCGGCGGCGCGGCTTCGCCGGCATCGCCGGCCTCCTCGAGGCCGCTTCGGCGCGCGCCGGACGGAGGGCCGCCCGATGAGCTCCCTCCGCCCGGGGCGCGCCGCGCGCGTCCTCGTACCCGCCGCCGCGGTCGCGGCCGTCCTCGCCGGTTGCGCGCCCGGCCAGGGCGCAGACGCCTCGGCACGCGACACCTCCGCCCCCGCCTCGTCCCCCTCGACGTCTGCCGCCGCGGCGGCTCCCACCCCCACCCCGGCAGGCACCCTCCTCGTCGCCGACTTCGGCTCCGACACCGTCACCTTCGTCGACCCGGAGCGCGGCACGCTCGGCTCGGTCGAGGTGGGGACAGCCCCGTACGGCCTGGTCGTCGGCGCCGACGGGCGCGCCTGGGTGGCCACCGCCGAGGGCGTCGCCGTCGTCGACACCCGCACCCGCGAACGGCTCGCCCTCATCCCGTACGAGACCGACACCGGTCCCGTCACCTCCGGCGAGTACCGCGGCGGCGGCATGGGCATCGCGCTGGCTCCCGACGGCAAGCGGGTCTACGTCGGCGTCAACGTTCCCGACGGGAACGGCACCCTGGAGGTGATCGACACCGCGAGCCGTGAGGTGACCGCCACCGTCCCCGTGGGCCGGCGGCCCTTCGACGTCGACGTCTCACGGGACGGCACCGAGGTGTACGCGACGAACCACGACTCCTTCGATGTGACGGTGGTCCGCGCGGACACGCTCGATCCGCGCCGCATCGAGGTCGCCCCGTACGGCACCGAAGGCGGTCTCGGCTCCTGGCTCAAGCCGCACTACACCGCCGTCCGCCCCTCCGACGGCAGGTTGCTGCTCCCCTTCGAGGGCGAGCGGCTCGCGGTCGTCGATCCGCGGACCGGCCGCACGGAGATCGAGACGATGACCGCCGACACCCACCAGCACGGTGCCGCGATCACCCCCGACGGCACGCTCCTCGTCGTCGGTACGGGCCCCATCGACCCCGACGAGGACCGGGGCCCCTCGCTCACGGTCCGCGCGCCCGACGGCACGGAGAAGGTCCACCCGCTCGAAGGCCCCCACGAGGACGTCACCGTGTCGGAGGACGGCCGCACCGCGTACGTCACGGGCGGCTTCACCCGGGACGGCTACTGGAACGGCATCACCGTGGTCGACCTGGGGACCGGGGACACCCGGCGCCTCGCCGTCGGGGAGCGGCCGCTCGGCATCGCGGTCCTGCGGCCGGGCGGGCCGTCGGCCGGTTCCTGAGACCCACGGAAAGCCGACTCCCCGCGACGCGCGCCCGACCCGCGCAGCGTCTCCGGCCCTGCCCCGCACACCGGCCCCGACCACGGAGAATGCCCCCGGCACGGAACTGGTTCCGTTCGAACCACGTCCTCACCCCGGGAGGCAAGCGATGGAAGCGATCAGAGGGACGCGGGGGCTGGTCACCGGAGCGGCGCTGGCCGTCGCGGGGGGACTGCTGCTGTTCGCCTCCTCCGTGCCCCGCCTGCCGGGGAACGTGATGAGCCTGGTGGAGACCTTCCTGCCGTGGCTGGGCCTCGCCGTGCCGGTCGGGCTGGTGGTGGCCGTCGTCCGCCGGTCGGCGGTCGCGGCGGTGGCGTCCCTGGTGGTCGCCGCCGTCTGGCTGGTCGTGTTCCGGGCGGCGCTGCCGCCCTCCTCGGCGCCGGGCGCGCGGGGCGCCGAGGACATGACCGTGGTCCAGCACAACGTGAGCGACGAGAACACCAGCCCGTCCCGGGTCGCGAGGATCCTCCTCGGTCCGGACCCCGATGTCGTCGCTCTCGAGGAGCTGACGGAGTCGAGCCTCCCCGCGTACCGGATCGCCCTCGGCCGGACGCATCCGCATCACGCGACGGTGGGGACGGTCGGGCTGTGGTCGAAGTATCCCCTGACGGATGTCGCCCGGGTCGACATCAAGCCGCGTGAGGTGGGCGACGGTTGGGACCGCGGGCTCCGCGCCGTCGTGAACGGCCCGCACGGGAAGGTGGCGACGTTCGTGGCCCACCTGCCGTCCGTCAGGGTGCGGGCCACCGAGGGGTACGCCACGGAGTGGCGCGACGAGAGCGCGGGGCGGCTCGGCCGCGCCCTCGCTTCGGAGCGGGCCGCCGCGGTGCTGGTCCTCGGCGACCTCAACGGCACCGCCGCCGACCGGGGACTCGATCCGGTCATGGACCAGGTGCGCGGCAGCCGCGGCGAGTTCGCCTTCAGCTGGCCCGCCGACGTGCCCCTCGCGCGCATCGACCACGTGCTGGCCCGGGGCGCCACGGTCACCACGACGTGGACGCTGCCCGCCACCGGCAGCGACCATCTGCCGGTGGCGGCGCGAGTGCGCTTCTGACGACGCGCGTACGGCGACCCGCCGTCATCCGGTCGGCCGCCCGGGATGGCCGGTCCGGCCGGAGGTGGAGAGGGTGTCGCGCCCCGGCGGTGCCCTCAGCCCCGACCCTCGCCAGGAGACGGCCGATGTCCGCGACTCCGTACCGCTACGACGATCTACGCGCCCTGTACGTCAACTGCACGCCGGCTGTCCGCCTGGAGCGACGGGCGGACTGTCAGGCAACCGGCCCAGCCCCGCGAGCGCCCGGGGCGAAGGCCTGGTGAGCTGTACTGGGAGATCTCCGGTGCCTTCACATCCGTACTCCCAAAGCGTATGGAGGAGGAATCCGTGCCGGACTCAACGACGTCGTACGCCGACCTGCGCGCCCTGGTGATCAACTGCACCCTGAAACGTTCCCCGGAGCGCAGCCATACACAGGGGCTGATCGACATCAGCACCGGGATCATGGAGCGCCAGGGCGTACAGGTCGAGGTGCTCAGGGCGGTGGACATCGACATCGCGACCGGTGTCTGGCCGGACATGACGGAGCACGGGTGGGAGACGGACGAGTGGCCGGTGATCTACTCGCAGGTGATGGCCGCCGACATCCTGACCCTGGCGGGGCCTGTGTGGCTGGGAGACAACTCCTCGATCATGAAGAAGGTGATCGAGCGGTTGTACGCCTGCTCGTCGATCCTCAACGATCAGGGTCAGTACGCCTACTACGGTCGCGTGGGCGGCTGCCTGATCACCGGCAACGAGGACGGCGCCAAGCACTGCGCGATGAACGTCCTCTACAGCCTCCAGCACCTCGGATACGTCATCCCGCCGCAGGCCGACGCGGGCTGGGTCGGCGAGGCCGGCCCGGGCCCGTCGTACCTCGACCCCGGCTCCGGCGGACCGGACAACGACTTCACGAACCGCAACGCGACCTTCATGACCTGGAACCAGCTCCACCTGGCGAGGATGCTCAAGGACACCGGCGGCATCCCCGCCCACGGAAACCAGCGCTCCGAATGGGACGCCGGCTGCCGCTTCGACTTCGAGAACCCCGAACACCGCTGAGTGCGGGCGGAACGGTCGGAAGTCTGGTGGAAGTCAGCTCCGGATCAAGCAGGTCCGTCGCGCGGAGTACCCGCGAGCGCGACGTCGCGGGTGGGTAGTTGTCGGAGCTGGTCCGCCGGGACCGGCGACTCGAACGTGTACCGGAGCAGACGGGCAGGCAGCACCGGGCGGCCGCGCCTGTCGTCAGATCAAGCGGGTTCGGGCGCTGCGGCTTCCTCGATCTCGATCTCCACGCCGCGTGTCTCTCTCAGGCGCAGCAGGCACAGGGTGCTGATGACGCCGAGTGCCGACAGGTACCAGCCGACTCCCATGCCGCCGTAGCGCTCGGCCAGAGGCGGCGCGAGGAGGAGTGGCACGCCGCCGCCGAGGATCCCGGCAAGGTTGTATCCCATGCCTGCACCGGTGTAGCGGTAGCGGGTCTTGAACAGTTCGGGCAGGTACGCGGCGGCGGGGCCGTAGGGGATGCCCAGGGCGATCATCAGGACGCTCACGCCGGCGAAGAAGGATGCCGTGCTGCCTGGCTGCATGATCTGGAAGGCCAGCGGGCCCGCAGCGATGCCGAACAGGGTTCCTGCGATGAGGACTCGGCGTCGCCCCAGGCGGTCGGAGAGGACGGCCGAGATGATCGTGGTCAGGCCGAACACGATCGCGGTGAGGATGTTGACCAGCAGGATGCTTCCCCGGGACAGTCCGAGGACGCCCACTCCGGGCTGTGAGCCCGCGTAGGTCGTCAGGTAGACGACGCTGATGTAGAAGCAGCCGAACGTCATGGTGAGCATGCCACCGGTGAGCAGGACTTCTCGCCACTGTTCGCGAAGGGCATCGGTGAAGGGGAAGCCGGTGTGCTTCTGGCGTGCGGTGGAGGTCTTGAAGGCGGGTGTCTCGTCGATGTTCAGTCGCACCCACAGACCCGCGCCGATGAGTACGACGCTGAGCAGGAAGGGGATGCGCCAGCCCCAGGCTGCGAAGTCCGCCGTGGTCAGCAGCAGATCCGAGGCGAGGAAGGTGGCGCTGGACAGTGCCAGCCCGATGCTGGGGCCCAGTTGGGGGAACATGCTGTGCTTCCCCCTCGTCTCGGGGGTGCTGTACTCCGAGGTGAGCAGGGCCGCCCCGGCCCATTCACCGCCCAGAGCCAGGCCTTGTACGGCGCGCAGTGCCACCAGGATGATCGGTGCGGCAGCGCCGAGGGTGTCGGTGGTGGGCAGCAGACCGATCGCGAAGGTCGACAGGCCCATCATGAGGAGGGTGGTGACCAGCGTTGCCTTGCGTCCCAGCCGGTCGCCGTAGTGGCCGAAGACGATGGCGCCCAGCGGCCGGAAGAAGAAGGCGACGCCGAACGTCGCGAACGCGGCGACTGTGGCTGCGGACGCTCCCAGGGACGGGAAGAACAAGGGGCCGAAGACGAGCGAAGCGGCGGTTCCGTAGATGAAGAAGTCGTAGAACTCGATGGTGGTGCCGACGAGTGATGCTGTGGCGACCCGGCGCATGGGGTGCGGGTTTCTCTCCGCGCCGGCCGTGACGTCGGCCGCAACCGTTCTTTCCATGGGGATCCTCTCGGCAGCGAAGGAGCGTCCGGGCATGTCGATTTCGACGCTGTCTGCCGTGGCGTGAGCATCTGGTCTGCGTCCCGTGCAGGGAATGGCCCCGCACCGCCCGGCACGTGGTCACGCTGCCTTCGCCGGTCTTCTCGCTTTCCGCTGGCGATGGTGATCTCGTGACCCATCCGAGCGCTCGCTCTGTTGCAACACGATGATGAGAGGCATTTCCCATGTCAACGCGTAGGTGAGGACCAAACAGAACCGATCGGCCACTGTTTAGGATTCTCGAACAACTGCTATGGCCGGCCTGTTCGGTGGCTGCCCCGGGCATGGCGCGGCCGGCTGTGAGCGGGGCGAGGTCGTCGTTCGCGCCTCGCGCGGGGGGGTGGTCAGGCTTTGGGGCGCATGGCATCGAGTGCGAACTCGATGTACTGGCCGGCGATCTGCTCGGGTGACAGGGGGCCGTCGGCTTGGTACCAGCTGGGAATGGCCACGCACATCGTGACGACCGCGCGGGTGGCCTCATGTGGGTGGAGTGTCGTGAAACGGCCGAGGCGGACTGCCGCTTCCACTTCCCGTTCGACCATCCGCTGCTGCGCGATGCGCATCGCGGCAATCTCGTGCCGGTTGCGGGGCTCGAGGCTGCGCATCTCGCTGGCACCGACGAATCCGAGTGTTCGCCGATAGGTGTGCCACAGCACCAGGTGCTCCACGAGAAGGCTGAACCGCTCGACCGGGTCGCTCCCTTCGTCCCGCGCGGCGGTGGAGCGTTCCAGCAGATCCGACATCGTCAGATGGAGGATTGCTTGCAGCATGTCCTGTTTGCTGGCGTGGTAGTGGTAGAGCCCGGACACCGATAGACCCGCAGCACGCGCGATGTCACGCACGGATGTGCCGTGGTATCCGGCCCTCACGAACTCGGCGAGGGCCGCCGTCAGTACCGGATCGAGCTCCAGGGGTGGATAGTCGCGCCAGCCCGCCAGGGGCAGCGACATATCGCCGCGCCGGCGCCGCGGCGCCGGCGCATCCATCGCGACCGTCCTGTCGGTCAGCACTCCCTCCACAGTGGTTCCGAGCAGTTCGGCGATGCGCTCCAGTCGGTCGACGCTGAGTCTGGCCTTCCCCGTCTCGATGTGGCTGAGGGTGGCCGGACTCACTCCGAGCATGTCGGCGAAGGCCCGCAGGGAATGCCCCCGCACGGTCCTCAGCGCTCGCACTCTCGCTCCGGCGTTTACCCCGGAGACGCTACTGTTTGGCATGGCCAAACAGTAGCGTTGATCGGATCTCTCTGGCCCAGGTGTTGTCGAGATGTGCAGATCGATCGCTCGGCATGGCAACGAGCGCGGCACAGTTCGTCTTTGCCGCCGACACCTGATGTTGACAGTGCTTACGCCTGCACCTACTGTGCGCGGAACAGTTGGCCCTCAGGTTGCCGGACATACGGCTGCCATGCAGGTGCCATACGGCTGTCACTCTGCACTTCCCTCCGCGCCCCCTCGCCCTTGGAGACGAAGCCGCGCATGGACACTCCCCTCGCTACCGTGTTCCTTCCCCTTGCCCTCGCCGTCATCATGTTCGGGTTGGGCCTGTCCCTGACCGTCGACGACTTCCGCCGGGTGCGACGTCATCCCCGGGCCGTGGTCGTGGCGATGTTCTGCCAGCTCCTGTTCCTGCCCGCCCTGTGTCTGGGGCTGGTCATAGCCTTCGACCTCTCCCCCGTACTCGCCGTCGGCATGATGCTGCTGGCCGCCTCACCCGGTGGGACGACAGCAAACCTCTTCAGTCATCTCTTCGGCGGCGACGTGGCGCTGAACGTCACGCTCACTGCGATGAACGCAGTACTGGCCATCGTGACGCTGCCGATCATCACCAACCTCGCCCTTCAGCACTTCGAGCCGGACATCGGTCCCGACGGAATGGGGCTGCAGTTCGGGAAGGTGCTGCAGGTCTTCGCCCTGGTGCTCGTGCCGGTGGCGCTCGGCCTGGCCGTGCGCCGCCGTTCGGAAGCGTTCGCGCGGAGCATGGACCGTCCGGTGCGACAGCTGTCGATCATCGTCCTCGTCGCCGTGATCATCGGCGCGCTGGTGGCCGAGCGGAGCAACATCGTCGGCTACCTCTTGGATGTAGGGCCGGCAGCGCTGGCCTTCTGCATCGCGAGCCTCACGATCGGGTACTTCGCGCCGCGCCTGTTCAGGCTCGACAAGCCGCAGTCGATCGCCTGCTCGATGGAGATCGGTGTGCACAACAGTGCTGTCGCCATGACTTTGGCGATCAGCGTGCTCGGCAGCGTCAGCCTGGCGGTGCCCGCTGCCGTCTACGGAGTGATCATGTATCCCGTCGCGGCACTCGCCGGAGTACTGATGACCCGGGGGTCCCGAACCTCCGAGGATCCAGCGCCGATGATCTGATCGGACCGCTGTCCGCCAAGGCGCTCACCGAGGGAGGTCTGTGAAGGAATCCGCCTCCTCGATACCGCCCAACGCCCGCGCCGGCGCTTTCCCTGCCTCCACCAATGGTGCGCACCTAGCACTTTCGATGCGGCACGGCCATCACCATGACGCCGCATAGTCGGGGCGCGACGGACCGGCGGCGCGCGGCCGTGTTGCGGGCAGGATGCCTTGCAGATTTCCCTTCAAGGGTCAAACGACACCTCGTATTTCCGTCAAGTAAAAGCCATGACAGGTCTATTGAGGTGCGGAACAAGGGGCTCCCATACTCCGAGTTGGACGGTCGTCCAACTCTGTAGGAGCAGATGTGCGATCAGGGAAACGAAGCTGGCGTGCCGTGACCTCTGCAGGTGCGCACCAGGAGGTCACGTCAGGTTTCGCGAGACGATCCGCCGCCTCTGACAGCGATCTCGTACGCATCGTCCAGCGCCGTTAGGGCCCTGGAGCGCCTCGCCGAAGAGCCCTGCCCGGCCCGCAGGGGCCGAGCGGGCATGTGGGACCAAGCACAGGGGCCACCCGCCTGCGCCGAGCAGCTGCTACGAGCCGCAGTCGGCCGCTTGAACGAAGGAGGCTGCTGATGCGGCGCATACCGCTGGAGCAACGGCGCGAGGAGATCATTTCCGCCGCGATAAGAATCATCGCCGAGCATGGGGTGGCGGCGGCAAGCACGCGGGCCATCGTGTCCGAAGCCGGGATGCCGCTGGGAGCGTTTCACTACGTCTTCGCGTCGCACGACGAGCTGATGCGTGCGGTGATCGAGAACGTCATGGAGGGGGAACGCCTGGCGGCCGAACTGTCCTGGCTGGACAGCACGTCGGTCGAGGCAGCCATCCGCAGCGGGCTCGATACCTACATAGACCTTCTCGAAGCGGATCCGCAGCGTGAACTGGCGCTGCTCGAGCTCGCCGTCTTCGCGCGGAGACACGACGAGCACGGGCAGATGCGGGACCAGTACCGGTCCTACTACAAGACCGCATCCGGCCTGCTGCGCAGTGCCGCGACGGTCACTTCGTCCGTGTGGACGGCCCCGCTGGAGGAGCTCGCGCGGCACCTGGTCGCACTCATCGACGGCATCACCACCACCTGGCTGGCGGATCACGACACCGAGGCAGCCCGCAAGACCGCGGCTTTCGCTGCCGCCGCATTCGCAGCCTTGGCGAGCCCGCTGCCGGCTGTGGAACACAACCGGTCCGACCCCGGCCGTAGCCGTCCGTCCTCCCCTCATCCCACGCGTAAGGACAGCAACCGATGTTGACAGACACAGATGAACGCGTGTGTGCGTCCATCAAGCACCCGGGATACATCTGATGGCCGCCGTAACCCGGGCTCCCGAAGCCCTCGGGAGCTGGCGCAACGGCAAAGCGGCGCTCACGGCGGTCGGAGCGACGTACGCATTGCAGGGCTTCGGCTACGGGGTTGTCTCCACCTCGCTTCCTTCTTTCCAGCTGCGGCTATCCCTGGACGCGACCACGATCGCCGTCATCCTGCTCGGGGTGTGCGTCGCCTCCGCGGCCGGGTCGGTCGTCGCCGACCTGATTGCCGTGCGTGCCAACAGCCGGCGTGCCGTGCGGATCGGCTTCGGTATCCAGGCCGTCGCGACGGCCGCTCTGGCGATCGCTCCCAGCATGCCGGCGTTCGTGGTGGCAGCGGCCGTCTACGGAACCGGGCTCGGCATGGTGGATGCCGCGTCGAGCATGCAGGGAGTGCTTGTCCAGCGCCGCCTGGGACGTCTCATCCTGGGGCGCTGCTTCGCCTTCTACACCAGCGGGGCCATCATCGGTGGCCTGTCGATGTCGTTCGTCCTGTCGGTGAGCGGCGTGGCAGCGGCTCTGGCCGGTGCCGCGGTGGTGCACGCCTCCTTCTGCGTCTTCGGAGTGCGCTTCTTGGACCCCGGTCGTGCGGCACAGGCCCGGCCCAAGGATCGCGGGGGCAAGCGGGACCGCCTGCCGCGGGCCTCTGTCATGGCTGCCGGCGTGGTCGTCCTGGCTGCCTTCACCATCGACTCCGGTATCAGCACCTGGAGCACGGTGCACTTGGCAGACCTCGGCCTCGCGGCAGCGCTGGCTCCGTTGGGCTACATCGCGTACCAGGTGGGTGTGCTGGTGGCACGGCTCGCAACAGACATGCTGATCCGGCGGTTCGGGTTCGGTGTGCTCCTGACCGGCGCAAGCATGTCAGGGGTCGCCGGCGGGCTCGTGGTCGTGCTCGTTCCCGGACCGGTTCCCGCAGTCCTCGGCTTCACCGTCAGCGGTCTGGCCGTCGGGGTGCTCGTCCCGGTCGCATTCGATGCCGCCGGCCGGATCCTGCCAGAACGCAGCGACGAGGTGATCGCCCGGGTGAACCTGTTCAACTACATCGGTGCAGTGCTCGGCTCGGTCGGAGTCGGGGTGCTCATCGACGCCGCCGGGGCGCCTGCAGCTTTCCAGCTGCCGGTCGTGGTCCTGGTCATCGCCTGGGTCGTAACCCGGCGTGTACCGGTCCACCACGGTTGAGAGAGGCCGTGACACTGGATCCTGATCATGAATGATCACGTTCTGCGGGACCTTGGGCTCCTCTGATGAATGGGCCAGCGGGCCCGGCTTGAGCCGTTGCGGTTGCAGAGGCATCAAGCCGGGCCGTCCGCCCATTGGACCGGTGCCCTGTGGTGAGATGTGCCCGACGGTTCGGCACGTGGAATCGCGCCTGCGACCTTCTTGCGGTGGCAACGGGACGGCAACTGAGCCCCGGATTGTCACGCCTGATGCATCCACAGAATGCGACCAAGGCTCGGACAGGTCACACGGCGGCCTGACCAGCGGCACGTAGACGGCACCTTCGAGGAAGGCCTGCGTCCGAGTCAGCACTTGCTCGATTGTGAGACCGGAGATGCTCTTGCCATTGCAAAATACCGGCAGCACCTACAACCCTGGTGCAGTGGATCTGAACTTGCGCCGACTGCGCTCTTTCGTCACGGTCGCCGAGGAACTGAACTTCACCCGCGCCGCCGGCAAGCTCTTCGTCGCCCAGCAGTCGCTGAGCAAACAGATCTCCCAGCTGGAAGCCCACATCGGGACGCCGTTGCTTCAGCGCACCTCCCGCAAGGTGGAGCTCACCCCTGCAGGACAGGCTTTTCTGGCGGCTGCCCGCGAAGTACTTGCCCGCTTCGACCAGGGCGTGACCGAAGCCCGAAGCATAGGCCGAGGAGAACAGGCCACCTTGCGGGTGGGCTTCATCGCCGGCGCCGCACTTGAACTGACCACTCACATCCTCGGTGAGTTCACCAGACGCCACCCTGAAGCCCGAGTCGAGTTGCACGAGTTCGGCTTCGCCGACCCGTCCGCCGGCCTGTCCAGTGCAACGACAGACGTCGCGTTCATCCGCCTGCCGAGCTCTACCCACGGCCTTGTGACCACACCCCTGTTCACCGAACCTTGCGTGGCCGGGGTGAGCACCGGACATCCGCTGGGATCCCGCGAACGCGTGTGCGTCCAGGACCTTCTTGATGAACCGATCGCCATCGGCCGTACTGACGACACCCTCTGGCAGGACTTCTGGACCCTGGCGAGCCACCGCAGCAGCAGGTCCGCACATAACCTCGTCGAAACACATTCGCAGAGCGAGGAAGTGCAGGTCGTCGCCGCCGGGATGGCCTGCAGCATCACCCCAGCAGCGGCGCGCCGCTACTCACCCCACCCTGGTGTCAGGTTCGTCCCCATCGACGACCACCCCGGCTCGATCGTTGCCGTGGCCCACCGCTCCAACCAACTGACTCCGCATGTCGCCTCGTTCGTCGGCGCCGCGGAAACAGTACGGAACCGCGAATCTGGGATCGTTCGGATGATCGAGGGCTCCCCCGAGCCCCGCTGACCGTTTCAGCGGCACACTGAGGGCCTCAAGGCGTTCACTGAGGACCTTGTTGCCCCCCCTTCCAGGCACGCAATCGTGCGGTTCGCGCTGGAGCCGCGACCGCGTGTCGGCCGCGTATCGCCCGTCGTGGTACCGAGTCCCCTCAACGCCTGTTCAGTCGTTAGTGAGGAGGATCTTGCCGATGTGGCCGCCGGCTTCCATGAGGCGGTGCCCCTCGGCGGCGTCGGCCATCGGAACGGTCTGGTCGATAACCAGCTTCACCGTGCCGTTCTCGATCATGGGCCACACGTTCTTCTGGACCTCGGCCACGATCGCGGCCTTCTGTTCCTTGGAACGGGTCCGAAGGGTCGTGCCGTGCACCGACGCCCGCTTGAACACAATCTCCGCGAGGTTGAGCTGACCCTCAAGCCCCTTCTGCAGACCGATCACGACCAGCCGGCCGTCGACTGCCAGGGACCGGACGTTGCGCTCCAGGTATTCGCCACCGATGACATCGAGAATCACGTCATACGGGCCGTGCTCCACGAAGTCCTCGGTGCGGTAGTCGATCGCCACGTCCGCACCCAGCTCCCGCGCCCGCGCGACCTTGTCCGGCCCACCGACCGTCGTGACCACACGAGCACCCAGCGCCTTCGCGATCTGGATCGCCATCGTGCCTACGCCCCCGGCACCACCGTGCACCAGGATCGTCTCCCCCGTCTTCAGGCCCGCGGCCATGACGATGTTCGACCAGACCGTGGCCGTGACCTCGGGCAGCCCGGCCGCCTCCACCAGCCCGACCCCCTTGGGAATCGTCAGCAGCTGCCCGGCCGGAACTGCGACTTTCTGTGCATAGCCGCCACCGGTCAGCAGCGCACAGACCTCATCACCCACCTGCCAGCCGGTCACTCCCTCACCGATGGCGCCGATCCGACCCGAGACCTCCAGCCCCGGATACGGCGACCAGCCCGGCTGCAACGGATACAGCCCCCACCGCTGCATGACATCCGCCCGGTTCAAAGCGCTGGCCACCACGTCGATGACCACCTCACCCGCGGCAGGCGTCGGATCCTCGACCTCCACCCACTCCAGAACCTCCGGACCACCAGACTCCTTGATCGACACAGCCTTCACGACGACTCCGTTCAGACAACCGAGATGGAGGACTCCCGTGTGATCCTGCCTCGGCAGAAGGTGTGGCGCACCGGCCGGGCCAGGAGTGTGGCTGCTGGCGCGGGGAGCGATCCGGCCGGTGCCGGGTCACCGAGAGTCCAATGTGTACATCACTCACATTAACCGAGAGAAGTAAGCGCCGCAAACATCGTGAGGGATGACCTTCAGATCCTCGCCCCGACGGCAGACAGGCCCCGTCGTGCACGCAAAACGCGCCCCAGGGCGTGTCCGATCGATAGCGGAGTGCCGCAGTCACGCCCTCAGGTAGCGGCTTTCACCGGGGAGGAAGAGGGTGGTCGTGCGCGACGACGAAAGGCAGCAGAGCCATGACCGAGAGCCGACCCGCGACGACGACCGACTCCGGCGCCCCGGTGGAGAGCGACGAGCATTCGCTGACGGTGGGTCCCGGGGGTCCGATCCTCCTCCAGGACGCGTACCTGATCGAGCAGATGGCGCAGTTCAACCGGGAGCGGATCCCGGAACGCCAGCCGCATGCCAAAGGCAGCGGCGCGTTCGGCCGTTTCGAGGTCACCCATGACGTCAGCCGCTTCACCAAGGCGGCGCTGTTCCAGCCGGGGACTCGCACCGATCTGGTGATCCGCTTCTCCACGGTGGCCGGCGAGCGCGGCAGCCCGGACACCTGGCGGGACCCGCGCGGCTTCGCGGTGAAGTTCTACACCTCCCAGGGCAACTACGACATGGTCGGCAACAACACGCCGGTCTTCTTCGTGAAGGACCCGATGAAGTTCCAGCACTTCATCCGGTCCCAGAAGCGCCGCGCCGACAGCAACCTGCGCGACCACGACATGCAGTGGGATTTCTGGACCCTCTCCCCCGAGTCCGCGCACCAGGTCACCTGGCTGATGGGAGACCGCGGCATCCCGCGCACCTGGCGCCACATGAACGGGTACACCTCACACACCTACATGTGGATCAACGAGTCCGGTGAGCGGTTCTGGGTGAAGTACCACTTCAAGACCGACCAGGGCATCGAGTTCTTCACCCAGGAAGAAGCGGACCGGATGGCAGGGGTCGACCCGGACTTCCACATGCGGGACCTGTTCGAGCACATCCGGGACGGGAACTTCCCGTCGTGGACGCTGCACGTGCAGGTGATGCCGTACGCGGAGGCGGCGGCCTACCGGTTCAACCCGTTCGACCTCACCAAGGTCTGGCCGCACGGTGACTACCCACTCATCCCGGTGGGCCGTATGACCCTGGACCGCAACCCCACCGACAATCACGCAGAGATCGAGCAGGCGGCGTTCCAGCCGAACAACTTCGTCCCGGGCATCGGACCCAGCCCCGACCGGATGCTGCTCGCCCGGCTCTTCTCGTACGCGGACGCCCACCGGGCCCGCATCGGCGTCAACTACCAGCAGCTTCCGGTGAACGCGCCCGTCGTCGACGTCCACACCTACTCGAAGGACGGGGCGATGGCGTACCGGAAGACGTCCGATCCGGTCTACGCGCCGAACTCCAAGGGCGGGCCCGCAGCGGACACCGAGCGGTACGGGCGCCCGCCGAGCTGGACCGCCGACGGTGAGATCACCCGGACGGCCTACGTCTCGCACCCTGAGGACGACGACTGGGGTCAGCCCGGCACCCTCGTGCGCGAGGTCCTGGACGACGCCGCCCGCGACCGGCTCGTGGACAACGTGGTCGGCCACCTCCTCGACGGGGTGAGCGAGCCGGTCCTGGAGCGGGCCTTCACGTACTGGACGAACATCGACGCGGCCCTCGGCAAGCGCATCTCCGAGGGCGTCCGCGCCGAGCAGGCGGGTACGCGGAAGGAGTGAACCAGGGGGCAGCCTGCTGCGCGGCCAGACTGACGCCTGAGCAGAAGATACGCGTAGCCAAAGTGGCCGCCCCCAAGCCGTCCACCCTGCCTTCCGGGGCGGTGGAAAGCGGGTGGACTGCTCGTCCCGGAGCGACGACGCCGTCGGGTTGGGTACGGCTTTATACCGTCGGCAGGATGATCTCTCTCTTCAAGATCTTGCCGCTCGGCCCCAACGGGAGCTTGTCGACGAGCATCACGTGACGCGGGTACTTGTAGGCCGCGACGCGCTCCTTGACGTACTCCTGCAGTTCTTCAGGGGTGGCCTGCACAGCGGGCCGCAGTACAACCACGGCTGCGACCTGCTCGCCCAGTTCGGCATGCGGGATGCCCACGACGGCGGCGAGGGCAACGGCCGGGTGCTCATGGAGGACCTCCTCGATCTCGCGCGGGTAGACGTTGTAGCCGCCGCGGATGATCATGTCCTTCTTGCGGTCGACGATGTAGAGGTAGCCGTCCTCGTCGGCGCGGGCGAGGTCGCCGGTGCGCAGCCAGCCGTCGGGGATGGCGGCCTCCGTCTCCTCGGGGCGGTTCCAGTAGCCCTTCATCACGTTGGGTCCGCGGACGGACAGTTCGCCGATCTCTCCGGGAGCCACCTCCTGGCCCTTCTCATCGAGGAGCCGTACCTCGACGTCGCGGATGGGGGTGCCGATGGAGCCGGCCTTGCGTGGCCGATCGGGATGGTTGAAGGTGACCACCGGGCTGGTCTCGGACATGCCGAATCCCTCGAGGACCGGACAACCGAAGCGCCGCTCGAAGCCGTGCAGGATCTCCACCGGCAGCGAAGCTCCACCGGAGATGCACATCCGCAGTGTCGACACGTCCGCCTCCGACAGATGCTGGAGCAGCGCCGCGTACATCGTCGGTACGCCCTCGAAAACGGTGGCCCGTTCACGGGCGATGGCGTCCAGAACGGTCTGCGGGTCGAAGCGCGGGATGAGGACGAGCGAGGCTCCGCTGCGGACGGCCGCGCTCATGGTGCAGATCTGCCCGAAGATGTGGAACAGCGGGAGGCAGCCCACCACTACGTCCTCAGGCGTCATCCGCTGAACCTGAACGCCGTTGACCTCGGTGTTGTGCCGCAGGCCGGCGTGAGTAAGGACAGCCCCCTTGGGACGGCCGGTGGTGCCTGAGGTGTACAGCAGGACGGCCATGTCCTCGCCGTCCGTGCTGGCTACCTCGGTCAGCGGCTCGTGCCCGGCCAGCGTGGCCGCGAACGCAGTGGGTTCGACAGCCGTGTGGCGCACTCCTGCGGCAGCGGCCCCCTTCGAGCCTTCGCCCGGTGCCTGATGCCACTCGAAGAGCCACACCGCGCCGGAGTCGGCGAGGTGGTACTCGGACTCCCGGGTCTTCAGGAGCGGATTCATCGGAACGACGACTGCTCCGGCACGCAGAACGCCGTAGTACAGCACTACGAACTCCGGAACGTTGGGCAGCATCAGCGCGACCCGGTCTCCCGGCTGCACGCCCTCTGCCCTCAACAGAGCGGCGCAGCGTGCGCTGTGTTCGTCCAGCTCCGCATAGGTGACGACCTGCTCACCCAGGCGCAGTGCGGGGCGCTCGGGCTGCCGCCCCGCCGTCTCTACGAGGAACCCTGCCAGATTGGCCATGACGCGCCTCCGTTACGCAACATCATCGAATGTTTACACCACAGACATCCTGCAGGCGCATGGACTCACGACCTATGGGCAGCGCAACAGCACCCGTCCCTCCAGATTGTCGCCAGGGACAAAACAGGGGCACTAGGCTGCCGGAATGAGACTCTCGGGCGTCGCTTCAGCGCTTCAGGCGAGGCTTCCGGAACTGTCTGAGCGGATGGCGCTGCGCATCCGCTCTGAGATTGATGCCTACAGGGACGAGTCACTGGTCCCCTTCGACTCGCTGCATCGTTCCTGCGTCGACAACGCGGACCTCATTCTGACCAGCCTCCGCCACGGAGACGCCCTGGATGCGCGCTCAGCGCGCGAGACCGGCCGCGCTCGCGCGCAGCAGGGTGTTCCGCTGGTGGACACGCTGCACGCGTATCGCATCGGATCCGAGCTGTTGTGGGCGGAGATCCTTGCGGAGGCACGCATCCGGCCCGAGGTCTCGGCTGACGTTCTTCTCTCGGAGTCGACACGGTTCTGGGCGTCGTTCGGCCTGTACGCGGCGGCCACCGCGGAGGCCTACCGGGAAGCGACCGCCGAGCTGACTTCGCAGGGGCAGGCGAGGCGTTCCGCCCTGGTCGAGGCCCTGTTCACGAGCATCATCACGGACCGCACCCTGCGGGAAGCGGCACGTGAGCTGGGGCTGCCCGAACACGGCCCCTACGCAGTCGCCGTTGCAGAATCCGGAGCTCCTGGCGAAGAGCCGCTTGCCGGAGTGGAGACTGCTCTGCGACAGGAGCAACTTCCTTCCATCTGGCACCTGTTGCCCGACCAGCAGCTCGCCTTGATCGCCCTGCCGACCGCGACGGCGGAGGCTGCCTGCCTGCGCATCCTGCGCCGCGCTCCTGCCCGTATCGGCTACAGCCCGCGCTTCCAGGCCCTGCAGGACACCCCACAGGCTTTGCGCTTCGCCCGTCTGGCCCTGGCGGGTCTACGAAACGGCTGTACCGGTGTCGCACGATTCGACGACAACCCACTGGCCATGGTTGTCGCCGCGGCACCGGCCGAGGCGGCGCACTTGGTGGAGGCCGTCCTCCAGCCGGTGATCGATCTGCCGGCTCCGGAACGAAACCGCCTCCTGAAGACACTGGAGCACTGGTTCGCTGCCGCCGGCTCCGCTGGCGCCGCTGCTCAGGGCTTGTTCGTCCACCCCAATACCGTCCGCTACCGCTTGCGCCGCGTGGAAAGGCTGATAGGCCGCTCCCTCGCCGACCCTCGGGCGACGGCGGACATCGGCGCGGCACTCCTGGCGGTGCGCGACCCGCGGGGAAAGTCAAAGTGATGAGTTCTGCGGATGCAGTCACCGCAACATCGCTCCTGCAGCGTGCTGTTCAAACGGTGGCAGCGGCCGCCTGGATACTCGCCGAGTGAAGTTCGCCGAACTCGACGCCTCCTGAGCCCTCTTGTTCCGCATGCGGTGACCACTGCAGCTACGGGCCCGCCGATCAGGGCAGTTTCCGCGACGCGATTCACCACCGTTGTCACGGCTCGCATGTGCCGCCTGGCGCAACAGGCGCCTGGAGGCTCGCCGGAGAGCACGACTTGGCCGGCAAGGACCGAGCAGTGGTCTTCGGCGGGTACGCAGAAGCACCCTGCGCCTCCTGTCCCACAGGAGGCGCAGGGTGTGGCCCGAGGTAGCCGGGCCCCCACGGCGCCGGCGGTCTCGGAGATTGGGGTGTTCAGACCCGGGTGGCCGTCTTGCCGTTCGGGGTCTTCGTCTCGGTTTGCGGTTGCGCGGCAGGTTCGGCTGGGGCCGCCATCGGCAGACGCGCGCCTTCGATGTCGACGTCCGGGAGCAGCCGGTCGAGCCAGCGGGGCATGCTCCAGGCGCGTCGTCCGAGCAGGGCCATGGCGGCGGGCACGAGCGTCATGCGCACGACGAAGGCGTCGATGAACACGCCGATGGCGAGCGCGAAGCCGATGGCCTTGACGATCGGGTCTTCGTTGAAAATGAAGCCGCCGAAGACCGCGACCATGATCAGTGCGGCAGCCACGACAACTCGTGCGCTGCTGGAGACGCCCTGGGCAATCGCTTCGGCGGGATCCTTGCTGTGTTCGTAGTGTTCGCGCATCCGGCTGACGAGGAACACCTCGTAGTCCATGGCGAGGCCGAAGAGCACACCGGTGAGCAGGACCGGGAGGAAGCTGGTGACCGGTCCGGTGGCTGCCACGTCGAGCAGGCCGTTCAGGTGGCCCTGCTGGAAGACCCACACCGAGGCGCCCAGGCTCGCGCCGACCGAGAGCAGGAAGCCGAGTGCCGCCTTGAGCGGTACCAGGATCGATCGGAAGGCGATGGCCAGGAGAATCAGCGCCAGGATGACGATGATGCCGAGGAAGAGGGGCAGAGCGTCTCCGAGCTTGCCGGCGACGTCGAGGGCCATGGCGGTCTGCCCGGTGATGTAGAGGGCTCCGCCTGCTTCGGCGACCTTGGGTGCCTGGTCTCGCATGCGGTGGACCAGATCGGCCGTGGCCTGAGCGTCGGGGCTCGACTTCGGCACTACTCCCATGACCACGACGCCGCCGGAGGGGCTGGACACCGTGCGCGAGACGACGGCCACGTTCTTGTCCGCGGCCAGCGCACCACGCAGCTGGGTCACGGTGGCCTGCCGCCGGCTCTGCGGGATGTGCTCGGTGTCCACCACGGTGATGAGGGTGGCGTTGAAGCCGGGCCCGAAGCCCTCGGTGAGCAGGTCGTAGCTCTTGTGCTGGGTGCTGGCCTCGGGCTGTGAGGCGTAGCTGGGCAGGCCGAGGCGCAGGTCACGGGCGGGCAGGGCTAGCGCCAGCAGTCCTACGACGCCGGCGAGCAGGACGAGGGCCGGCTTGCGGGTGACCATTCGGGCCCAGGACAGACCCCCGGCACCGGCGGGACGGTCCGTGTACTTGTTCTTTCGCTTGGGGCGTGGGCGCATCCGCTCGCCGAACACGCCGAGTACCGCCGGAAGCAGGCTGATGGCGACCAGGACGGCGATCAGTACGGTTCCGGCGCCGGCCAGGCCCATGATCGTGAGGAACGGGATGCCTGTGATGGCGAGTGCGGCCAGGGCGATGACGACTGTGGCTCCGGCGAAGACGACCGCGCTGCCGGCCGTGGCGGTGGCGCGTGCGATCGACTCCTCCCAGTCCGTCTCGGGGTCGGTGAGTTGCTCGCGGTGCCGGGAGATGACGAACAGCGCATAGTCGATCCCGACCGCCAGGCCGATCATCAGCGCCAGGACGGTCGCGGTGCCCGTCATCTGCACGAAGCCGGAGACGAACAGTGTGCCGAGCACACCGACGGCCACGCCCAGGAGCGCGGTCACCAGGGGCAGTCCTGCAGCAACGACGGAGCCGAGCGCGACAGCGAGAATCACGAAGGCGAGTACGACGCCGACCAGTTCGGCCGGGCCTCCCGCCTCGGACTGCGGCAGCATGGCCGAGCCGCCGAGCTCGACCTGCATTCCGGCATCCCGAAGGGGCTGCATCACGGTGGACAGTTCGTCCTTGGCGGATTGCTCGACCTTGGACGCTTCCTCTGCGAAGCGGACATCGGCGTACGCGATGGTCCGGTCAGCCGAGACCGTACCGGCTGAGGCCGGCTGCGAGACGGTGATGACGCCGGGCACCGACGCTGCCTTGTGGAGGGCGGCGTCGAGCGCCTGCTGCTGCGCCGGGTCAGTGACGGTCTTCCCTTCAGGGGCTGCGACGACGATCCGTACGACGCCACCGGCGGCCGGGGGGAACTTCTCCTTCAGAAGGTCCTGCGCCTGCTGCGCTTCGACACCGGGGACTGTGAACTCTGTGGTCGTCTTTCCGTGCAGGGTCGCGCCCAGGCCACCGACGACCCCGAGAAGGACGATCCACGTGGCTATCACCCAGCGGCGGCGGCGAACCATCCAGCGCGCCCAGGCGTATAGGCGTGAGGCCATGGTGCATTCCTAACCGGTCGAAGCCCTGATCAAGGGGGCTGAAGAGATGTGTGGTGGAGGGTCAGAGCGGTCACCTCCACCACACGCTGCACAGTAAAGTATTTTTACAGTCGAATGTAAATTCGCTACCGCTGGTAAGCTTCTGGTATGACGGGTGACAGCCTCAGGGAACGCAGCAAGGCTCGGCGCAGGGAAGCGATCCTCACCGCCGCTTACGAGCTGTTCGCCGAGCGGGGCTTCGACACCACGAGCATCGCCGACATCGCCGAAGCGGCCGAGGTCTCACCGCGCACGGTCACGCTGTACTTCCCGACCAAGATGGAACTGGCGATGGAGCACTTCAACTCGTTCGTCGACCAGCTGGCCGCGGCGCTGCATGCCAGACCTGCCGGGCAGGGCATCCTCGACACCGTGGAGCAGTGGCTGCGCGAACAGGCGGAGTCTCCGGACAAGTTCGACGGGCTCTACGACCGGATGCTGGAGTCCAACCCTCAGCTCAAGGGGCTCTGCCGGGGCCGGCTGACCGACGTCATCCAGGACGGCGCCCGACTCCTCGCCGAAGAGCGGGGCTGGCGCCCCGACGATTTCGCCCCGCGCATCCTGGCGGCCACCGCGGCAAGTGTGATCGGTGAGCTGACTCACCGATCCGAGCCGGGCGACCTGGAGACCGCCATGACCTTCATCCGCGCCGCGGCCGCCACCCTGCAGCCTGGCTGATCGACCCCGTCTCCCCCTCCGCATACCCGGCCGGGAGCACAGCGGCATGTCCGGAGCCGCAAAGCCACCGGACCCCCTCGTCCCCGATGCTCCCCCTCGACAGCCGCGAGGAAGGAGCACAGCGAAGGTACGGGTGCAGATCCACAGCCTCCAGGTTGTAGAAGCTGCCGATATTGGTGTTTCACCTTGTGCCCAGCTCGCCGCGACCATGAGCCTTCCGCGATGGGCCAAGGGGAGAGCGATGAACTTTACGAAAACCGTCGGCTCTGGTGACGGTCAAGGCGACGCCGACGCCATTGCCGAGTTGCATGCCGCGTTCGCCGCACAGAGGGCGGCTGTTCTGCGCGATCCCGCATCGGGTATCGATCAGCGCCGCCTGAACCTGGAGGCGCTGGCCGGAGTGATCACCGGGTACCGGCACCGGATCCGGGAAGCGCTGTCGGCGGACTTCGCGGTGCACCCCGAGGGGTTCGCCGACCTCGTCGAGATCCTCGGTGTCGCCGGACGTGCCGTCTTCGCCGCTGAGCACCTCGAAGCGTGGATGGCGCCGGACGCCCGCCCGGCCGGAGCCGGGCTTCTGGGAACAGCGGACGTCTCGATGAGCTATCAGCCCAAGGGCGTCATCGGGCTGATCTCGCCCTGGAACTTTCCGTTCGATCTCTCGCTCGGTCCCCTCGCCGACATGCTCGCTGCCGGGAACCGGGTGATCATCAAGCCGTCGGAGTACACCCCGGCATGCTCGGCACTGCTGCGCGAGATGATGGCCGAGGCCTTCGACCCCGAGCAGGTCACCGTCGTCGCCGGCGGGCTGGACCTGGCTCGGGAGTTCCCGACCCTGCCGTGGGACCACCTGCTGTACACCGGGAACCCCGAGGTCGGGCGTCTGGTCGCCCGCGCGGCCGCCGAGAACCTGGTGCCGACCACGCTCGAACTCGGAGGCAAGTGCCCCGCGATCGTGCACGAGGACAGCGTTACTGCGGACACCGTTGCGCAGATCGTCGGGGCGAAGCTCGTGAAGAGCGGGCAGATGTGCATCACCGTCGACTACTGCCTGGTTCCGCGGGAAGCCATGGCCCGGGTCATCGAGCTGGTGAAGACGCACATGCGGGAGCAGGTGCCGGGTTTCGCCTCCTCGCCGGACTGTACGGGCATCATCACCGAACGCCACCTGAACCGGCTCATAGGCCTGGTCGAGGAAGCCAGGGCCCGGGGCGTGGAGGTGGTACAGATCGGTGATGTCGGCCCGAACACGGCCACCCGCCAGATGCCGCTGACACTCGTGGTCGACCCGCCCGACGACCTCGCCCTCATGCGCGAAGAGATCTTCGGCCCGATCCTGCCGATCAAGCCCTACGACCGGATCGAGGACGCCGTCTCCTACATCAACGACGGCGATCGGCCTCTGGGGCTGTACGTCTTCGCGCAGGACCGCGATGCCGCGGAGCAGGTCTTGGCCACCACCGTTTCCGGCGGGGCGTGCGTCAACACCTGTGCGGTGCAGGGTGCCGTGCCGGCGCTCGGTTTCGGCGGGATCGGCCGCAGCGGCCATGGCCGCCACCACGGCGTGGACGGCTTCCGGGAGTTCTCCAACCCGCGCGGCATCGTCAGGCGCGGCAAGGACGACCTGATCGATGTGATGTTCCCGCCCTACGGGGACGTGCTCAGCGGGGTCGTCGCCTCCGAACTCGGTGCGGAGGGTGCCGAATGACTGGGCCCGGGCCGAAGGAGCAGGTGGCGGCAGACGAGAAGACGGTCGAGAACGTCCCGACGCGGGCGGTGGAAGGATGAGCCAGAACATGAGCCCGAGCGGCGCCTGGACCAACTGGGCCGGCGACGAGACCTGCAGGCCCAGCCGGATCCTGCAGCCGCGGTCGGTCGACGAACTCGCCAGTGCCACAAGCAGTGCGGCCGCGGCGGGCCAGACCGTCCGCGTCGTTGGAGCCGGCCACTCGTTCAGCGACCAGGTCTGTACCGACGGCCTGTTGCTGAACCTGGACCGGCTGAGCGGCCTGCAGCACGTCGATCCCGAGGCAGGGTTGGTCACCGTCGGCGCAGGTACCCGCCTGGCTGATCTGAACGTCCAGCTCGCCCAGCACGGACTTGCACTGCCCAACCTCGGCGACATCGACCGGCAGAGCATCGCGGGGGCCATGTCCACAGGCACCCACGGAACGGGCCGGAAGCTGGGGAATCTCGCCACCCAGATCGAGGCCCTCGACCTCGTGCTGGCCGACGGCACCCAGCTGAGCTGTACGAACGCCGAGCCGGAGGTCCTGCAGGCGGCCCGCGTGAGCCTTGGCGCCCTCGGGGTGATCACAAGCTATACCTTGCGCGTCGTACCGGCCTTCGCGCTGCGGGCCGAGAGCAGATCCATGCGCCTCGAAGAGACGCTTGGACGTCTGGACGAACTCGTCGACACGAACGATCACTTCGAGTTCTTCCTCTTTCCCCACACCGATACCGCCTTGGTGAAGGTGAACAATCGCACCGATGAGGCTGTCCGGCCGCCACGTGAGCTGGCACAGAACATCGCCGAGTTCGCCGAGAACGGCATTCTCGATGCAGTGTGCCGTGCGGGGCGCCGCTTCCCGTCCCAGATCCCGCGCCTGAACCGGGCCATCACCCGGCTCATGGCGCCGTCCGAGTACGTCGATCAGAGCTACCGCGTCTTCGCCAGCAAGCGCTCGGTGCGGTTCACCGAGATGGAGTGGGCGGTACCGCGCGCCGCATGCGCCGACGTTCTCCAGGAAATCCAGCGGGTGATCGACCGTGATCGTCTTGACGTGGGCTTCCCGATCGAGGTCCGGTTCGTGGCCCCCGACGAACTGTCCCATCTGAGTCCGGCCTTTGGCCGGGAGACTGCATACCTCGCCGTCCACATGTACCAGGGCATGCCTTGGGAGCCGTACTTCCGGGCTGTTCAGGACATCGCCCTGGCTGTCGAGGGCCGGCCTCACTGGGGCAAACGGCACCTGATGGAGGCGGCCGAACTTGCCGCACGCTACCCGGCGTGGGATCGATTCCAGACGGTCCGCTCACAGCTCGACCCGCAGGGGACGTTCACCAACGCCCACCTGCGCCGAGTGCTCGGACCCGTAGGGGGCCCGAGCACCACACCGTCGGCCAACGGCTCCGTCCAGGCCGGCATTCAGACTCAGAAGGGACAGCAGACGCATGCTGATCACTGAACTGCAGACGCCCGCTCTCCTGGTCGAGCAGGCGGCACTGCGGCACAACCTCGACACGATGAGTACCGCGCTGCCCGGCGCACGCCTCCGGCCGCACGTCAAAGCACACAAGTGCACCAGTCTGGCCCGGCTCCAGTACGCCAACGGTCATCACGGCTTCACGTGCGCGACGATCCGCGAGGTCGAGGCCATGGCCGCGGCCGGCCTGGGCACGGACCTCCTGCTGGCCAACGAGGTCCTCGACACCCGGCGCCTGGGACGTCTCGCAAAGGACGGACACCGAGTGACAGTCGCCGTGGACTCGACCGAGACGATCGAGGCCGCCGTTGCCGGCGGGGTCCGTGAGGTCGTCATCGACGTCAACGTCGGACTGCCACGATGCGGCTGCGCGCCAGGCGAAGCCGGCCGGCTCGCCGACCTCGCCCGAGGAGCCGGACTGGTCGTGCGCGGCGTCATGGGCTACGAGGGTCACCTCATGCTGATGCACCAGGAGGAGCAGCGCCGGGCCCAGACGGAGCAAGCGATGCAACATCTGCTCGCCGCGAGCGCCGACGTCGGGGGCGAGTTGATCAGCGCAGGAGGAACCGGTACCTACAGCGTCAACACGTGGGCCAACGAGATCCAGGCGGGCTCATACGCCCTCATGGACACCGCCTACCAGCAGCTCGGCCAGCCCTTCCAGCAGGCGCTGTTCGTTCTTGGCCGGGTCATCTCGGTGTCGGCCGGCTGGGCCGTCGTCGACGTCGGCCTGAAGTCGCTCAGCCTTGACCACGGGCTTCCGAGCATTGACGGCACCGAGGTCTGGTTCTGCTCCGACGAACACACCACGTTCCGCACCGACGGCATGCCGCAACCAGCCGTGGGAGACCTCATCCGGGTGCGCCCCGCCCACGTCGATCCCACCGTGGCACTCCACGACACCATGCACCTGGTCGACGGCACGCAGGTACTCGAGCAGTGGCCGGTCGACATGCGGGGCTGGTGATGATCGCGGAGCGGGGCACCTCTGTGTGTCCCGCTCCGCAAGGAAGCAGAAAGTGCCAGTAGCGCCGATCGGCGGCTTCCCAGCATCACTGATGCTCGCCAGAACATCTCGGCACCGACTACAGCGGCCACTGCGCCCGATGGCGCAGTGGCCGTGCCATAACCGGCGGCGCCATCTGAGAGCCACTCCACCGATCGCAAACTCTGCGGTCGTCCAGGTCGTGCCCCGACCGGTACCCCCTCCATCGACACGAAGGCAGGAAACGTGGAAACGACAGCATTCACCCGCAGGCGAGGACTTCAGCTGATGGCCGCGGTCGTCGGCGGCATGGCGCTCGGCACCGGCCAGGCCGCTGCAGCGGACAAGCCCGCCTCGTCCCCGTACTTGGTCGGCCGCGGAATCGCCGACATCACCGGCGCCGCAGCCGAGAGCGGCATGATGGGCTACTCCATGATCAGCCAGCAGACCAGTGGCATCCACCAGCGTCTGAGGGCAAGGGCGTTCATCATCGTCGACCCCGCGAACGGCAACCGCATCGCCTGGTGTAACACCGACCAAGGCCTCCTACCGTTCGCCGTCTTCCACGAGGTGCTGGCCCGGCTGGCCACCACGCACGGCACCGCCTACACCGAGCAGAACGTCTCCCTCAGCGCGACCCACACCCACTCCGGACCGGGCGGGTGTGCCCACGACCTCGTCTACAACCTGTCGATCGGCGGCTTCCAGCAGCAGAACTTCGACGCCGTGGTCTCCGGCATCGTCGAGGCGATCAGCGCCGCCCACGCCGACCTCAAGCCCGGCACGATCACCCTCGGCCGCGGCGAGCTCACCGACGCCAGCGTCAACCGCTCCCTCCCCGCCTTCGAGCGCAACCCACAGGCGGACAAGGACGTCTACCCCCTCGGCATCGACTCCACGATGACCGTGCTGCGCTTCCGTCAGGGCCACACGGATGTCGGCGCGATCAGCTGGTTCCCCACCCACGGCACTTCCATGACCAACACCAACACGCTGATCAGCGGCGACAACAAGGGCTACGCCTCCTACACGTGGGAACACGACACAGCCGGGGTGCGCTACCTCGACGGCACGCCCGGCTTCGTGGCCGCCTTCCCCCAGACCAACGCCGGCGACATGTCTCCCAACCTCAATCTCAGGCCCGGATCCGGCCCCACCGAGGACGAGTTCGAGAACACCCGGATCATCGGCCTGCGACAGTCCAACGCCGCGCAGCAGATCCACGCTCGTGCCGCCACCCCGATCAGCGGCGGCATCGACTCCCTGCTGCGCTACGTCGACATGTCCCAGGTCCAGGTCGACGGCCGCTACACCCCCGACGGCCGGACCCATCACACCAGTTCGGGCGTCATCGGCCTGTCCACTCTGGCCGGCAGCCTCGAGGACGGACCGGGTATCCCCGGCCTGATCGAGGGCACGCCATCTCCACTCGCGCCGCTGATCGAGCAGATCAACTCCGCGGTTCCGCAATGGCTCGCCGACGAACAGGCGCCCAAGACCTCGGTCGTCCCCAGCGGACTGCTCCAGGCGACCCCCAACGTCCTGCCCCTGCAGCTGCTCAAGATCGGCCAGCTCTACCTGATCGGCGGCCCCGCCGAGTACACCATCGTCGCCGGACTCCGCATCCGCCGAGCCGTGGCCGAGGAACTCGGCGTCCCCCTGGAGAACGTGCTCATGCAGGGCTACACCAACGGCTACAGCCAGTACGTCACCACACCCGAGGAGTACGAGGGCCAGCAGTACGAGGGCGCCTCCACGCTGTTCGGCAAATACACCACGTCCGCCTACCAGCAGGAGTTCACCAAGCTGGCCTCCGCGCTGCGCAATGGCATCACCCTCCCGCTAGGCGAGCTGCCGCCCGACCCGGCCATCGGCACGCTGAACGTCCAGCCCGGCGTCATCCTGGACAGCCCCGGCATGCTCCGCTCCTACGGCCAGGTCCTCACCAATGCAGGGGCCGGCTACCAGGCAGGCCAGGCGGTGACCGTGGTCTTCGTCACCGGACACCCCAAGAACAATCTGCGCCGCCGCAGCACCTTCCTGGAGGTCCAGCAGCTGAAGGACGGCAGCTGGATACGGCACCTCGATGACGGCGACTGGCAGACGAAGTACCGCTGGCAGCGCACCAGCACTCTGACCGGCGAGTCCACCGCGACCATCACCTGGGACATCACGCCCGGCACCCCACCGGGCACGTACCGGATCGCCCACTACGGCGACGCGAAGAACGGCCTCACGGGAGCGATCACCGCGTTCACCGGCGTCTCCCGCCCCTTCACCGTCTCCTGACGACATAGCGTCCGCGGTGGCGCGCCATGGTGGAGGCATGACGAGCCGGTCCGTCAGGGCCGAGGCGCTGCCAGTGCGCCCACTGTCATGCGTGTCATCTCGCGGTACCGCTCCGCGAGCTCCTGCGGGGAGTGCTCGCCGTCGGCGCGGTACCACTGCGAGACGCCCGTACACATGGTGACGATCGCCCTGCTGGCCTCGCGCGGGTACGGGGTGACGAAGGCCCCTTGCGCGACACCGTCCTCGATGACGCGGTCCATGAGGCGCTGCTGACGGTCTCGGGCGGCGATGTAGGTGGTGCGGGCATCCCCGGTGAGGCTGCGGATCTCGCTGTAGGCGATGAACGCGAGGTCTCGTCGGTGGGCGTGGAACAGCACGAGGCATTCCACGAGCAGGTCCAGCCTCCGCTGGGTGTCGTCGCCGGCTTCTTCCAGGGCCGCGGTGCTGCGTTGCCACAGGTCGTCCATGGCATAGGAGACGAGGGCGACGAGCAGTGCCTGCTTGGATTCGTAGTGGTAGTAGAGCCCTGGCACGGAGAGTTCCGCCCGGGAGGCCACCGTCCGGATCGTCGTCCCGTGGTAGCCGTGCTCCATGAAGCAGGCCAGTGCGGTCTCGAGGATGGGTGGCAGTCCACTGGCTGAGTACGTCCTCCAGGACGTACCGGCTTCGGTCTTGGTCACAGCGCTCCCCTTGCCCCCGGATCTTCGTCGCTCAGTATGCAGCCCACGCAGGCTCCCTTGTCCACGGCCCGGGGCGAACCTCTTGACATGGCGCTTCCGCCGCATCAATCCTTCACCGAGCGAGCGCTCGGTAACCATAGTTTCGCACAGCTCTACCGAGCGAGCGCTCGGTAGCCATAGTTTGACGCATGTCGCACCGAGCGAGCGCTCGGTAACCACGCCTGCGCATGACGCAGGAAGGAGGGACGAGAAGTGACGGTTCCTGATGACCCACAGTGGGATTCCTTGCCTTCGGCCGACATCACAGCAGAGGTGACGGTCGTCCACGACTCTCTTGTGGCCGCGTGGAAAGCACGCGTGGCGAAGAATCCGGTCGCCACGGCGCTGCGCTATTTCGACGGCTCCCTGTCAGTGCAGGACGTGGACGCGGCGTCAGACGCCCTCGCCGCCGCGTTCGAGGCCCGCGGGACCAAGAGAGGCGACCGCGTCGGTGTGTACCTGCAGAACATTCCCCAGTACACGCTGGTGCTGTTGGCCCTGTGGAAGCTCGGCGCCACGGCGATGGGGCTCAACCCGATGTACCGGCGGCACGAGCTCCGCCGGATCGTCGACGATGCCGGGGCCGTCGGGATCGTATGCGCGGACGCGGACGTCGAGGAGACGCTCGGCACCCTGGCAGGCAGCACTGTCCAGTGGCTGATCAGCGCGTCGGCGCTGGACTACCAGTCACGCAGCGACCCGCGGGTCTTCGCGACGACGCGACGCCCCGCCCCGGCACCGGACGGCGACGTCGTGGCGCTGATCGAGGAGTTCAGCGGTTCCCGGCCCACGCCGGTCCGGCTGACCCGTGACGACTTGGCGTTCTTGACCTACACCTCCGGGACGACGGGGCCACCGAAGGGCGCCATGAACACCCACGGCAACGTCCTGAGCGTGGTGACGACCTACGCGTCGTGGGCCGACGTGAGCGACGGGGACGTGGTGCTTGCCATCGCCCCGCTGTTCCACATCACCGGCGCGGTGGTCAACGCGACGATCTCCCTGCTCACCGAGACGACGCTCGTTCTCACGGGCCGATTCCACCCCGAGGTCGTCCTGGAGGCCTTCGCCGAGCACGGGGTGACCTTCACCATCGGCTCCATCACGGCGTTCAACGCGATCTACGAGCTCCCGCAGGCCGAACCGAGGCACTTCGTGTCGGTGAAGACCCTGTACTCCGGAGGTGCGCCGATCCCGCCGGCGACCGTCGAGCGGTTCCGGGAGCGGTTCGGCGTCTACATCCACAACGGCTACGGAATGACCGAGACGACGTCCGCCGTCATCGCCGTTCCTCCGGGGCGCAGGGCGCCGATTCATCTGCCGAGCGGGACGCTGTCCATCGGGAAGCCGCTCCCGCACCTCACGGCACGTGTCGTGGACCTGCACGGCAATCCGGTCCCCAGCGGCGAGCAAGGCGAACTGGAGTTGAGCGGGCCCCAGGTGGTGCCCGGGTACTGGGGGCAGCGCGAGGCCACCAAGCAGACGATGCCGCAGGGACGGCTGCGTAGCGGCGATGTCGCCATCATCGATGCGCAGGGCTGGGTCTACCTGGTGGACCGGCTCAAGGACCAGATCAACGTCTCCGGGTACAAGGTCTGGCCGCGTGAGGTCGAGGACGCGCTGTACGAGCACCCGTCGGTGCTCGAGGCGGCCGTCATCGGCGAGCCGGACGACTACCGCGGAGAGGCCGTCGTCGCCTACGTCTCACTCAAGGCGGGCCTGAGCGCCACGCAGGAGGAGCTGATCGCCTTCTCCCGGGATCGCCTGGCGGCCTACAAGTGCCCGCGACGGGTCAATTTCATCGTCGACCTGCCCAAGACCCAGAGCGGCAAGATCCGGCGCGCCGAGCTCCGCAATCCGAGCAGCACTCCGTCCCTCCCTTCGAAGGGCTGAATTCGTTGAACCAGAACGTCACCGACCGGGGCCGTTTCTCGGGCCGTACCGCCATCGTGACCGGCGCGAGCCGGGGAATCGGCCTCGCGATCGCCGATCGGCTCGTGTCCGAAGGCGCGCGTGTCTGCCTCACCGCTCGCAGAGCCGAACAACTGGAAGAAGCCGCGTCCTCTCTCCCCCAAGGCAGCGTCATCACCGTGGCCGGCAAGGCGGACGACCCCGAGCACCGCCGCGAAGTCTTCGACACCGTCGCACGCGAGTTCGGCGCACTCGACATCCTTGTGAACAACGCGGGCATCAATCCGGCGTACGGCCCCCTCGTCGAGCTGGACCTGGACGCCGCCCGCAAGGTTCTCGAGGTCAACGTTCTCGCCACCCTCGCCTGGGTGCAGGACGCGGTGGCCCACGAGAAGCTCGGATTCTCCGAAGGCCACGGCGCCGTCGTGAACATCTCCTCGGTGACCGGAGATACACCGGCGCCCGGAATCGGTCTCTACGGCGTGAGCAAGGCCGCGGTGTCGCACCTGACCCGGACCCTGGCCGCCGAACTCGGCCCGGAGATCCGCGTCAACGCTGTGGCACCGGCGGTGGTGAAGACACGGTTCGCCGAGGCCCTGTACGAGGGCAAGGAGGCCGAGGTGGCCATGAGTTATCCGATGCGGCGCCTGGGTGATCCTTCGGACATCGCCTCCGCCGTTGCCTTCCTGGCCTCGGACGACTCCTCCTGGGTCACCGGTCGTGTCCTCACCGTCGACGGCGGTCTCGCGGTCGCCGGCGGCACCGCATGACGGCCGGGCCGGAACCCGCCTCGAGCCTCACCTCTCACCGGACCATGAAAGGACTGTCATGACCTTCACTCACCTTCCTCCCGAGGTGGCGGAGCTCCGTGAGCGCACGCGTCGCTTCATACGCGAGATCGTGATCGACGAGGAACCCGTGCCGGGCGGCCGTCTCGACCAGGTCACACGCGACCGGCTGCAGGCGGCAGCGAAGGACGCCGGCGTCTTCGCGCCGCACGTGCCGAAGGAGTACGGCGGGCAAGGGGTGCCCATCGAGTACTGGTCCCCGATCCTTCAGGAGGCCGGCTACTCACCGATCGGCCCCAGCGCGCTCAACTGCATGGCCCCCGACGAGGGAAACATGCACATGCTCAACCTGATCGCGACCGAAGGTCAGAGGCAGCGGTACCTCGTTCCTCTGGCCGCGGGCGAGATCCGGTCCTGCTTCGGCATGACCGAGCCTCACCCGGGAGCCGGCTCCGACCCGGCGGCCCTGCGGACCAAGGCCGTGCGCACCGCGAGCGGCTGGATCATCGACGGCCACAAGCGGTTCACATCCGGCGCCGTCGGCGCCGGATTCTGCATCGTCATGGCGCGCACCCCGGCCGTGGACGGTTCCCCCGAGGGGGCCACCATGTTCCTCGTCGACATGACGAACCCCGGCATCAGGGTCGGCGAGTCGATCCACACCGTCGACCGGTCCATCGACGGCGGCCATCCGCACCTGTACCTCGAGGACTGCTTCGTACCCGACGAAGCAGTCCTGGGTGAGGTGGGGCTCGGCTTCCGATATGCCCAGGTGCGGCTCGGACCGGCGCGCCTGACCCACTGCATGCGGTGGCTGGGACTGGCCCGACGGGCGCACGACATCGCGTTGGACCGGGCCGGGAGACGGGAGCTGTTCGGTGGTCCTATCGACTCCCTCGGCCTGGCGCAGAACCTGATCGCCGAATCGGTGATCGACATCGAGACGTCCGACGCGATCATCACCAAGACCGCGGCGCTCCTGCACACCGACCCGAAGTCGGGGTCGGCGATGTCCTCGATCGCGAAGGTGCACTGCTCGGAGGCGATCTTCCGGGTGGTCGACCGTTCCATTCAGATCTGTGGCGGGGACGGGGTCTCCGATGGGCTCCCTCTGGCGCAGTTCCTGAACGAGGTCCGCCCGTTCCGTATCTATGACGGCTCCAACGAGACCCACAAGTGGGCCATCGCCCGCCGGGCGTCGGCCGGCCGTAGCGCTGCGGTCCGGGCCGGTGAGCTGTACATCGGCGATGCCGTCGTCGGGCGGGACGGGGCCGCGTGATGCACACCGTCCCCGATGGAGTGGAGGTCGTCGCGAGCTGGGACCGGGCCGGCCACCTCGAAAGCCCTCCCTTGCTGGTCGTCGACGCGGCCACTGCCTTCCTCGACACGCATGATGTAGGGCGCGGCCCGCTCGCGTGGCAGCGCATCGGCGACGGCCACTCCAACGTCACCTACCTGATCGAGCGCGGCGGCGAGTTCGTCGTCCTGCGTCGTGGTCCGCGCCCTCCGCTGCCGAAGTCGACGCACGACATGGTGCGCGAGGCCCGTATTCAGAAGATCCTCCATTGGCACGGGGTACCGGTCCCGGAGATCGTCGCCGTCTGCGAGGACGAGTCGCTCCTGGGCGTGCCGTTCTACCTCATGGGCCGGCTCGACGGGACGGTCGTCACCGACACGATCCCAGCCCACCTCTCCCCCATCGAACAGCGCCGGGCCACCAGCGAGGCGGTCATCGATACCCTCGTCTCTCTGCACAGCGTCGACGTGACCCGAGGGGAGCTCGCCTCTCTGGGCTCCCCCGACGGATATCTCCGGCGCCAGGTCGAACGGTTCCGCGGCCTGTGGGAGGTCAACACCACGCGCAGCCTGCCCGCGGTGGAGTGGATCGCGGACTGGCTCGCTCGCAACCTGCCGGCCAGCCAGACAGCCTCGGTGGTGCACGGCGACTACCGCATGGGCAATCTCATGTTCGCTCCGCAGGCGCCCGCCAAGGTCCTCGCGATCCTCGACTGGGAGATGGCGACGCTCGGTGACCCTCTGGCTGACCTCGGATACGTCACCGCCACCTACTCCGAGGCGGGCATCTTGACCACCCCGCTCGAACTCACCCCGGTGACCCGGGCGCAGGGCTATCTCACCAGGCACCAGCTGGCAGAGCGCTACCGGTCCCGCATGGGCCTCGATCTCACCCCGCTCCCCTGGTACCAGACACTCGCCCTCTGGAAAGCAGCGATCTTCTGCGAGGCCATCCACACCCGCTGGCGGCGTGGCGAGCGCCCGAACGACACGGTCTTCGGGCCGTCGCTCGAGACGGGTGTTCCCCGTCTGCTGGAAATGGCCGCGCAGCACGCCGGGCTGACGGCGGCTCCCCGCCGCTGACGCCCGACAGCGTCCCGGCACACCTGTTCACGTCACTACCCACTACCGAGTGCCAGACCTCGCTTCCCCCTGCCCGAAAACAGTGAAGGAGCCGCACGTGAGCAACGCACAAGCAGAGACCGGAACCGCGACCGTGGACAGAACCCAGTCGAGCCCAACCTGCGCTCGAAGCGGAAGTCCCTCATCGCCAGCACGGTCGGGAACGTCCTCGAGTGGTACGAGTGGAGCGCCTACGCCGTCTTCGCCCCGTTCATCGCCACCGTCATGTTCAACGCGTCCGACGGGGTGTCGGCGCTGCTGTCCACCCTCGCCGTCTTCGCGGTGGGGTTCCTCATGCGCCCGCTGGGAGGGATCGTCTTCGGACGGGTCGCCGACCGGCGCGGCCGCAAGTTCGTGCTGGTCACCACCATGCTGATGATGGCCGGCGGCAGTCTCGTCATCGGGCTCATGCCCACCTACACCACCCTGGGGGCCTGGGCGTCGCTGATCCTTCTGCTCGCCCGCATGACGCAGGGATTCGCCCACGGCGGTGAGTCCGCGACGGCCAACACCTACGTCGCGGAGATCGCGCCGAACGAACGCCGTGGGCTGTGGGGAAGCATCGTGTTCGTCGCGATCTTCGGCGGGTCGGCCATCGCCTTCTCGGTGGGCGGAGTCGTGACGTCCGTGCTCTCCGACAGCGAGGTCGCCCAGTGGGGCTGGCGCATCCCCTTCATCCTCGGCGCCTTCCTGGCCCTCGCTGCGCTGTACCTGCGGCGCAGCATGGACGAGAGCGATGTGTTCGCCGAGGAGAAGTCGGGCGCCGAGGTCCGGCCGCTGCCCAAGGGGCAGGTGGCTCGTGCCGTGCTGCTCGTCATCATGATGACCTCGGGCATCACCGCTGCCCACTACACCTGGACCTCGTACGTCTCGACCTACGCCATCACCCAGAAGGGCATGGGCGCAGGCGTCGCCTACTGGTGTTCGGTCGGGGCGCAGTGTGTCGCTCTGGTCACTCTGCCTCTGTGGGGCCGTCTGTCCGACAGGGTCGGCCGGCGTCCGATGATGATCACGTTCGCGGTGCTGATGAGTGTGCTGCAGATCCCGCTCACGGGGGTGATCGGTGCGGAGGGCTGGACGCTGCTGGTGGCGGCCTCGGTGGCTCTGACCGTCGTGGCCATCCCCGGGGCACTGCTGTCCGCCACCATGTCGGAGAACTTCCCGACGCGGGTGCGGACGCAGGCGATCGGCTTCGCCTACTCGGTGTCCGTGGCCGTGTTCGGCGGTACCGCGCCGTATCTGAACCAGCTCTTCATCGACCTCGGTGTGGCCCGGCTCTCCAGCTTCTACATCATGCTGCTGTGCGTGTTCACCGGCGTCGCGTGCTACCTCATGCGGGAGACGAAGGGCATTCATCTGAAGGACGCCTGAACGAGCGGGCAAATCCCGGGCTCATTCCTCGTCGACGATGTGCATCGCGGCCTCTTCGGCTGAGGCCGCGCCACCGTCGAGGCCGAGGTCCCGGGCGTTCAGTTCGGAGACGACGGGGCCGGTCCCCTGGTCCTCGGACATCAGACGGCCGGCTCGGCTGCTACCGACCTGGTCGTCGAGGAGTTCGCCATCGGTGTCCGTCGCGTCGCCGATTCCGTCACCGTCGGCAAGCGCAAGGTCGGGTTCCTCCTCCGCGAGCCGCTCGTCGAGGGACTCGCCGCGTGCCCTCTCGGCCGCGGTGACACCCGAGTGCTCGACGCCCAGGGGCCTTTCAGGCGGTGAGTACCCTTCGTCCAGCGGGTCTCCCCCGAATGCGTAGAGGGTGTCCTCGTTGTCCAGGACGCCCGCGTCGTCCTGGACCTCGCTTCCGTCAGGCTGGTAGACGTCGTCGCCCCATGCCTCGGACTCGGTCATGTGCAACTCCCCTCGCTCCGCCGCGATTCACGGCATGACGTGGGGTCGGGCGAAGCGGAAGGCGCCTGCTCCGCTGCCCAGCTGCAGCCAGAGGTACTCGGGCTGGGTGACGACGCGCAGTGCGATGGCTGCGCAGCCGGGGCAGCGGGCGGTCATGCCGGGTTCGGGGCCGTAGACGTGCAACTGGGCCATGGTTGCCGGTAGACGACAGGAGGGGCACAGCCGCCAGGCGGTGGTCGGGTCGATCGTGAAGACCTCCCCGAGAGGGCCGGCCAGGGCGTTGCCGTCGAGGTACAGGGGGTGTTCGTTCATGGCAGGGTTCCTCACCGTGCGGCGTGGGGGTGTCAGCCAAAGCGTTCGGTACGGATCTGGTCGGGTGCGTACCCGATGGTCAGAAGGAGGTCGCTGACGTGCTCGACGAATCCGGTCGGGCCGCAGACGTAACAGCGGCATTCCGCGGAGGGTGGAAGGTCCGGCAGGTCGAGTGTGGTCATGCGCCCCGCGGGGCGCTCGGAGTCGTTGGGTGCAAGGCGGGTGTAGAGGCGTCGGACGCGGACGTGGTGAGCCGCGGAGTCGAGTTCAGCGGCGTACCAGACCTCGTCCGGGCCTCGGACGGAGTAGAGCAGCGTGCAGGTCTCGTGCGACGCGGACGCGAGCCGTGCGCGGAGCATCGCCATCAACGGCACGATGCCGGAGCCTCCGGCTATCAGCAGGAGCGGGCCTGGTTCCTGCGGCGTCCATACGAACCATCCTCCGAGGGGTCCTTTGACCTCGACCTCGGCGCCCACAGGAAGATCGTCGGCCAGGTACGGGGAGACCTCGCCTCCGAGGGCGGCCTGGATCCCCAGCTCAATGCCGTCGGCGTCGGCGGGAGCGGCCAGAGAGTAGCTGCGTACGGCCTGGTATCCGTCTCCTGCCGTCAGCCGTATGTCGACGTGCTGGCCCGGGAGGTGTCCTGGCCATTGCCGAACCTCGAGCTTCAGGGTGCGGCCGGTCGCGGTCTGTTCCGTCCGCTCCGTGAGGCGGGCGCGTTGCCAGCCGTGCATCAGTCGCTCCAGTAGCGCTGCTCACGCCACGGGTCGCCGTACTCGTGGTAGCCGGCCGATTCCCAGAAGCCGGGCTCGTTGTCCGGTGTGAGGATGAGGCCCTTGACCCACTTGGCCGACTTCCAGAAGTAGAGGTGCGGGATGACGAGTCGAGCCGGTCCGCCATGGTCAGGGGCGAGTGAGTAGCCGTCGAAGGTGTGCGCCAGCCATGCCTTGCCGTCGGTCACGTCCTCCAGCGGAAGGTTGGTGGTGTAGCCGTCGAAGGATTCGGCGACGACGAATTCGGAGGCGGTCTCGACCTCGTCGAGGAAGACGTCGAGGGAGACGCCGCGCCAGTGGGTGTCGAACTTCGACCACCGGGTGACGCAGTGGATGTCGACTGTGGGCTCCTCCTGGGGAAGGGCCATCATCTGGTCCCACGTCCAGGTCCGGGTCTCCCCAAGCTCGGTGGTCACGGTGAAGGACCACCGGTCGGTGGGGATGTGAGGGGTGGGCCCTGCGGACAGGACGGGAAATGATTCCGTCGGGTACTGCCCTGGTGGCAGTCGGCCTTCGAACGCATGGGTCTTCCCATGGAACCCTGGTGACAAGCTGCCCATGGGGTTCATTCCTCTCGCTCGAAGTCGGCCTCCGCCCGCTCACTGTCGAGGTCTGACTGAGCCTGGGCGTACAGGTCGTGCACGAATTTCCGGGCGTCTTGGGGCGCAATGCCGACGCCGAGCCGGAGGAGGCGGCCGGTCCACGAGGCGAGGGGATCGCCGGGTTCGTTCATGTGAACCTCTTGGTGATGCTGAGGCTATTGGCTGCCTTGTCGCCGGCAGGGCTGGGCGGGCGCGACGGCCGCACGGGCGGCGGCCGCGGGGGCACGGCGCGCTGTGTCCTCTTCTCCCCCATGATCCCCGCCTGCTGCGCACGCGCAACCTGGCGTGGGGGTCGCTGTTGCGTGCCTTTGGGCCCGGTGCCGCCGGCAGCCACCGGCCCTTGTCGGGGAGGTTCTGTGCCGCAATCCGAAGGGGATGTGATGCCTGAGGGTGGCTGCCGGTCAGACCGTGATGAGCCCGAGCTCGGCGCAGTTCGTCTGGAGTGTGTCGAGCCCGAAGGCCATGGTGGGTCCGACGACTCCGGGCGTGACATCGGGGTGGGTGGCGATGTGGTGGGCCGCCCACGCGATGAGCTCGCCGGTGAGGCTGTAGGGGTTGGGGCCTTCCAGGTGGACCTCTGCGAGCGGGGCGGTGCCCGGGATGCCGGAGGAGGCGACGGCGACGACGTGTGAGGGGATCCGTACTCGAAGGGCGGCGCTGGGACCGCCTTGTGGGCCGATGAGCAGCGGGCGGGTCAGCGCGTCGGTCACCTTGCTGCCTGCCGGTAGGCGTGTGGTGGCGTTGGCGAGGGCCGAGTAGAGGGAGATGAAGCGGCTGAGTGGGGGGAACCAACCATTGTAGACGGTGACGTCTTCCAGTGCCGGGAACTCTCGTGGCAGGAAGACCACTTCGGTGCCGGAGACGAGGAACGCCGACTTGTGACGGCCTCGGACGGTGAAGCGGCGGACGCGGGAAGCGGTGCGTTCGTCGGTGAGCCGGTGTCGGTGCCAGCGTGCCGAGGGCAGGGTCATGCCGTCGCGCATGGTGGCGCGTGTGCCCTGGCTGATACCGCGCCAGATGGGGCCTGTGGAGAAGTAGCCGATGTCGACGCTGCGTGCGGCTCCTTCGGCCTTCTGGATGGCAAGGGCTGCAGCGAGGATGCCTGGCACGTAGTCGTAGCCGAAGGCCGGCAGCATCACGACACCTGTCTCACGGGCGCGCTGGTGGTGCCGGTCGTGCAGGGTTCGGACGAATCCGACTTCGCCGCTGGAGTCGAGGTAGTGGGCGCCTGCATCCGCGGCGGCCTGCGCGACGGGGAATCCGAAGCGTTCGAAGGGACCGACTGTGCTGATCAGTACGTCGCCTCGCTGCAGGTGTTTTCTCAGGTCGTCGGGTGTGGCGGCATCGACGACCAAGTGGTCGAGTCCACCGAAGCGTTGGGCGAGCGCGGCCAGCGCGGTGGGATTGCGTCCGGCGACTGTCGGCCTGACTCCTCTGCGTATCAGGGCGTTGAGGACGAGGTTCCCGGTGTATCCGGTGGCGCCGAGCAGGATGATGCGGTTGCTCATCGCCGCCTGCCCAGGAGCGGGTGGGTGCGGGAGACGGCCTTGGCGATGAAGGCGAAGGAGCGGGAGGTGTGCGGTGCGTAGATGAGGCGCAGGGTGTCCGGTCTGGTGGGCTTGGACAGGACCGGCCTGCGGTGGCTGAAGGTGTCGAAGGATGTCTTGCCGTGGTAGGCGCCCATGCCTGATTCGCCGACGCCGCCGAACGGCAGGTTCGGGACGCCGAGGTGGACCATCGTCGCGTTGTAGACGAGTCCTCCGGAGGAGGTCTTCTCCAGCAGGGCTTGGCGGGCTGCTTTGTCGCGGGTGAACGCGTACAGGGAGAGAGGCTTGTCTCTGGCGTTGATGAAGTCGATGGCGTCGTCGACGCCACGTACGGCCAGGATCGGGAGGATCGGTCCGAAGATCTCCTCGGTCATGGCGGGTGCCTCGGGTGGTACGTCGGTCAGCACGGTGGGGGCGATGTAACGCTCCGCCGCGTCGGAGACGCCTCCGGTGAGGAGGTCGCCTTCTGTGGTGAGTCCGGTCAGGCGCTGAAAGTGGCGGGCGTTGACGATCCGCCCGTAGTCGGCGCTGGTGCGGGGGTTGGTGCCGAACATCTGGTGGATGGCTTTTGGCAGTTCGGCCAGGAGGGAATCGCGGGCGGCGTGTGTGACGAGGACGTAGTCGGGTGCGACGCAGGTCTGGCCTGCGTTGGTGAACTTTCCCCAGGCCAGTCGGCGCGCGGTGACGGCCATGTCGGCGGTCTCGTCGATGAAGACGGGTGATTTGCCGCCGAGTTCGAGGGTGATGGGGGTCAGGTTCTTCGCCGCGGCGGCGGCCACGATGCGGCCGACGGTGCCGTTGCCGGTGTAGAAGATGTGGTCGAAGCGCTGCGCGAGCAGCGCGGTGGTCTCCTCGACCGCCCCTTCGACGACGGCGACGGCCTCCAGGTAGCGGGGCAGGAGGTCTGCGAGCAGGGTGCTGGTGGCGGGTGCGAGTTCGCTCGGTTTGACGACGGCTGCATTACCGGCTGCCAGTGCGCCGACCAGTGGGTTCAGTGTGAGTGTCAGCGGATAGTTCCAGGGCGCGACGATCAGGCAGACGCCGAGGGGTTCGGGGTGGATCCGGGCCGTCGCCGGCTTGATGTTCATGGGTACGGCGACCCGCCGGGGCCTCATCCAGCGGTCGAGGTGACGCAGGGCATGCTCGATCTCGGCGAGGACTCCGCCGATCTCGGTGAGGTGCGACTCGGTGCGCCCTTTGCGCAGGTCGTCGTAGAGGGCCTCTTCGATGGCCGAGGTGTTGTCCTTGAGGAGGCGGCGCAGGGCATGGAGCTGGCGTCGGCGCCAGGTGGCCGGCCGGGTGAGACCTGAGTCGAAGGTGGCCCGCAGGCGCATGACGGTCTCCGGGATGTCCAGGTCATGCTGTGCGATGGGGGCGGAGGTGCCGGGCATGGGCGTGTGCCTTCCAGGCGGTGGTGTGGGCGTCGGAGCGGAGGTGCGGCTAGCGGGGCGTCGTCGCTGCGCTGACATCGGAGACGAGGCGTTCTGCGAGGCGTTCGGAGGACGGCGGGTTCTGCCCCGTGTACACGTTGCGGTCGACGACCACGTACGGCCGCAGCGGCAGACGTGACTTGGAGTACTCAGCTCCGCTCTCCCGCAGTCGATCCTCCAGCAACCACACCGCCTTTCGGCCGAAGCTGTTGAACTTCTCCTCCAGGTTCGACAGCCCCGTCATCCGATAGCCCGTGAACGGCCACGACCCGTCCTCGTTCTGCGCCGCGAACGCCGCAGCCGGCGCATGGCACAACAACGCCAGCGGCTTCCCCGAACGCAACACCCGTGTGATCAGCGCACCCGACACCGGATCCACCGACAAGTCCTCCATCGGGCCGTGCCCACCCGGGTAGAACACCACATCGAAATCATCCGGATCCACGTCCGCCAGTACCCGCGGATCGTCCAGCTCGCCCTTGATCGACTCCAAGTAGGCAGCCACCTCGCGCAGCTTCGACGGCATCCCTGCCGTCCGCGACATGCTCAGCCGGTCCAGCGTCGGAACCTTCCCGCCCGGCGTCGCGATGACGATCTCCCATCCCGCCGCCGAAAAGATCTTGTGAGGCATCGCCAGCTCCTCACCCCAGAATCCCGACGGATGCACCTCCCCGTCCCGCAACGTCCAGCGATCCGCCGCGGACACAACAAACAACACCCTGGTCATGACGACCTTTCCTCCCACCTTGGATGGCTTCACCGCCAAGACGGCGGGCATACCTGCAGATCTGTCGCTATTGGACAGAAATCATCATCTGCCTCGAGGGGGGCCTGAGCGACCGGTCCCACCTGAGGCCTCAACCTCATTGCTTGGCAGCGTACGTCATTATTGGCACAGACTGCCAAGTCTGGCACTGATAGCCTTTTCGCATGAGGGAGACCACCACGCCCGGCCTGCGTATCAAGACCCGCCAAGCCGTCACTCAAGCCTTGGCCGACACTGCCCTCGAGCTCTTCGACACCACAGGCTTCGACCAGGTGACCGTCGCCGACATCGTCGCGGCTGCAGGCATCTCCCAGCGCAGCTTCTTCCGCTACTTCAGCAACAAGGAGGATGTCGTCTTCGGCGACAGCATCCCCTCCGCCGACGAGGTCCGGGACGAACTGCTCCGGCACCTCGACAAAGCCCCCGTATGGAACGCGCTGCGCGCCGCCTTTCAGACGGCAGCACTCCAGATGGACAGCGACAGGGAGCACTGGAAGCGCGCCACACGCGTCATCTGTCGCACGCCCGGCCTGCGCGCCCGCTATCTGGAGAAGCACCTGGCCTGGACCGACGTCCTCGTTCCCGAGATTGCCTCCCGACTCGATCCCGACGGTCCCGACGCCGAACTCAGGGCGCAGACGATGATCAACACTGCACTGGGCTGCTTCGACGTTGCCCTGATGCGCTGGTCTGACAGCAGCGCAGACCTTTCCCTTCCCGCTCTCATCGATGACGTGTTCGGGTTCGTGGAATTCCGCCACGCCTGATCACTTCTTCACCTGGGCTTATCGCTTCTGGGCCTGCGAGGGCTTCGGGTTCTGCCATGCCGTGGGGCAGGATGACGAACCGACCACGCTCACAGGCCGCAGGCACCAGGACGCCACGTCTGTGACACCAGCTGCCTTGCGGACAACAGGGTCCAGCAGCAGCGTGGGAGGCGTTGACGCTTGCCTCTTGCGGCCAGGTTGCGGGGAGTGGATGCGGCGCGAACGATGGATTCCGGGCATCGACGCCCGAGGCGGGGGATCACCAGCCCGCGGCCGCTGAGGCCGCAGGAACAGGGCACTGTGTGCTCGTGACAACGGAGTCGACATGACTGAGCTTCCTCCTCCGATCACGCCTTACCTTGAGCCGGCCGCGAAGGAGCTGTGCGAGGCGACCGACCCCCACCCCCGGATCTACGAGGTCCCGCCCGAGAAGGGCCGCGACATCCTCCTCAGCCTGCAGGTCGACCCCAGCGTGCCCAAGCCCGAGGTCGACGAGGAATGGGTCGACGTCGACGCGGGCGAGTGGGGAACGGTCCGCACGCGCATCATCCGACCCAAGGGAGCCACCGGACCGCTGCCCGTCGTCTTCTACATCCACGGCGCCGGCTGGGTCTTCGGCGACGACAAGACCCACGACCGCCTCTTCCGCGAACTCACGGTCGGAGCCGGCGCCGCAGGCGTCTTCCCCGTCTACGACCGCGCACCCGAAGCGAAGTACCCCACCCAGGTCGAACAGAACTACGCCGTCGGCCAGTGGGTCATGGAACACGGCGCGGAACACGGTCTGGACACGTCCCGGGTGGCGGTGACCGGTGAGTCGGTCGGCGGCTGCATGTCGACGGTCTTCGCGCTGATGAACAAGGAGCGCGGCGGCATCGACCTCAAAGCTCAGGTGCTGCTCTACCCGGTGACCAACGCCGACTTCGACACCCCCTCCTACCTCCAGTTCGCCGAGGGCTACTTCCTCACCCGCGACGGCATGAAGTGGTTCTGGGACGCCTACACCACCGACCCCGCCCAGCGCGCCGAGCACCACGCCTCCCCCCTGCAGGCAAGCCTCGAACAGCTGAAGGGCCTCCCGACGACCTTGGTGATCACCGACGAGGCCGACGTCCTGCGTGACGAGGGCGAGCAGTACGCCAACAAGCTCCGCGAGGCCGGCGTCGACGTCACGTCCGTCCGCGTCGCGGCCATGGTCCACGACTTCCTCCTTCTGGACAGCCTCCGCGACACCCGCGCCGCCAACGTCGCACGCAAACTCGCCATCGACGCCCTCAGAACCGCACTCCACGACAACTGAGCCCGCGCGCCTCAGCGCACGCCGGGTCAGGCTGGGCCTGTCAGCGCCACCACGGCACTGACAGGCCCCTTTCTCGTAGCCGGGCCCTATGGATCCCCGCCCCAAACGGGCTCCTCGCAATCGTTCTGGCACTGCCACCTCACCGTGTGCCACGCCGTCAGCTGACGCCCCCTCCCTGCGCTCCACGCTGCGGCTTCCCCATCACGCCCAGCAGGCAAGGAGCACCGCGCCTGCGACCGCCGCGTCCACGGCTCTGCCGTCCCTCTTGAGCAGCTCCACCTGCCCTGCGGACGGCCGTGCGCCGATCTCCGTGGCGGGACGGCCGTCCATCTGCGACGTACCCCACACCTCGCGATGTTTACGATGATTACATTGATGCCCTAATGTAAGTAGTGCATACATCGTAAGTAGTCGAAATGGAAGAGAGAACGGGATGACCAGCGAGCTGTTCTCGCCGCTGACCCTGCGCTCCGGGCAGGTGCTGAAGAACCGGATTGCGAAGGCGGCCATGGAGGAGAACATGGCCGACGACGGCCAGCTCCCCGACGGGCAGCTGCTGTCGCTGTACCAGCGCTGGGCCGCCGGCGGCACCGGTCTGTTGATCACCGGCAACGTAATGGTCCACGCCGAGGCTCTGACCGGGCCTGCCGGTGTCGTGCTCGACGAGCACGCCCCCCTGGAGCCTTTCATCGAGTGGGCGAAGGCCGGCAAGTCCGGCGGCGGGTCGATCTGGATGCAGATCAACCACCCCGGGCGACAGGTCGCCTCCGACATGCCCGGTGTCGTGTGGGGCCCGACCGACATCGGCGTCAGCCTGGGCAAGCACAGCAGCCGCTTCGGCCGCCCCACCGCCATGACGCCCCAGCAGATCCACGAGACCGTGGCGCGCTACGTGGTCACCGCTCGTCGTGCCGAGGAAGCCGGTTTCGACGGTGTCGAGATCCATGCCGCCCACGGCTATCTCCTGTCGCAGTTCCTCTCTCCGCTGGTCAACAAGCGCACTGACGAGTGGGGCGGTTCGCTGGAGAACCGGGCCCGGATGCTGCTGGACATCGTCCGCGCCGTCCGTGCAGCTGTCTCCTCCTCTTTCGCGGTCGCGGTCAAGCTCAACTCCGCCGACTTCCAGCGTGGTGGTTTCGGCGCCGATGACGCGCGCCAGGTGATCGAGATGCTCGATCACCTGGGCGTCGACATGGTCGAGCTGTCCGGCGGCAGCTACGAAAGCCCCGCCATGACAGGCCGGCCGGCCGACGACCGTACGCAGGCCCGCGAGGCCTACTTCCTCGACCTCGCCAAGGACCTCGTCAAGACCAGCCCGCTGCCCCTGATGCTCACTGGCGGGATCACTCGCCGCGTCACCGCGGAGAAGGTTCTCGACAGCGGCGTCTCGGTTCTCGGCATGGGCACCGCACTCGCCATCACCCCGGACCTCCCCGAGCGCTGGCGTCAGGGCCGCGAGGCCGACCGGGGCATGCGGCCGGTGACTTGGCCCGACAAGGCCCTCGCCTCCGCCGCCAGCATGGCCCAGGTGCGCCACCAGATGCGCCGGCTCGCCCGTGGACGCAAACCCAAGCCCGGCACCCACCCGGCGATCGCCCTGATATCGGAACGCCGCAAGCAGCAACGCGCCTTGCGCAACTACCGCGCTTGGCTGGCCAAGCCCCGGGCTACCGAGGCCTAAGACGGTCGCCGATGGCGTCTCAGCGGACACCGGTCCGCTCATGACGCCATCGGCGATCTTCTCGCTGCCGGTCCCCGGAGTCCGGCGCTTGCTGCAGCGAGTCGCCTCCTATGCCAAGGCACCCGATCTCATGAGGCGCCCCACGCGATCACATAGGCGGGCGCCCTCATCCAGTCGTGATCGAGCTGTTCGCGTGCCGCCATTGAGCCGAGAGCCGCCTTTCTCGCCGGTCTCCTTAAGGCTTCGGCGTGATGCTTCTTCGCCTTGCGCTGCGTCGACGGCGCCTGTCTCCTGCGGGTGAGGCGGCTCCTACTCGCCACCGAACAGTGTGCCTCGCAGGCGTTGAGAGCGCAGGACGAGGAGCATCTCGAATCGCTGGTCAGGGTCGTTGAGGCTGTCTCCCCACAGTTCGCGAAGCTGACGAAGGCGGTAGCGGGCGGTCTGAGGGTGGATGCCCAGCTGATCGGCGATGTCCGTGGCGCTGCCGGAGGTTTCGATCCAGGCCAGAAGGGTCACGGCCAGATGGCGTGCCTGGGTCGCGCCGACCTCGCTCAGCGGTGCGAGCAGGCGCAGGGCTGCAGCATCGATGAGGTCGCAGGAAGGCAGCAGGATGAGCTCCTCCGTGTGGTCGGTGCAGCGCTGGACCTCACCACGGGGCAGGAGCCCGTCCTGAATCAGTTGCACGCCGCTCTCCGCCCAGCGCAGCGAGGCCTGCGCATCCGCGAGGGGCACCGTCGGTCCGATCATGCCCGACCAGCCGACGACAGCCCGGCGGACGTGGTCGGCTCGGCCTGCTTCGTCCGGGGCAGGGATGAGGATGCGCGGCTGCTCGCTCTCCATGTCGAGGAGAATGCCTTGCCCCAGGGCTGGCGTGACCGCCTCTCGTGTTGGCCTGAGCAGCAAGCCGACGGCGACAGTGCTCGGCATCTCCCACTCGATGCGTGTGGAGAGAGCCGCTAGGGCAGTCGCGGGGTCGGAGTGGTGACCGGACAACAATCCGTCGATCAGTGCCCGCTGCAGCTGCAGGCGTTCGCTCTCCTGCCTGGCCATCGCCTCGGCGTAGCCTCGGACCGATTGCTCGACCAGTCCGTCGAGGTAGGTGAAGCCAGCCTCTACGAGTTCGTACATGGCCGGCGCGGCAATGTCGATCTGCTGGCCGATCTCGGCGAACCTGCGCCAGGCAAGTCTGACGCCGAGCCGGTACACGGCTTGGAGCAGATCGAGACTGCGTCCGCTCAGCCCCTCTGCCTTTCCGAACTCCTGAAACACCCCTGAAGGCAAGCGAGGGGCAGTCGTCCCTGACACGAGGTGGAGGACGAAGCCCTCAAGGGCGCTTTGGATTCCGAGGAGGGCCTTGGGCGCGCCGGATTCGTCTTCCACGAGATGCAGTTGCGGGAAGTTGTCGCGGATGTCGTGGAGGATTGCCTCGGCCAGGCTGGCCGACTCAGCCAGCGCGGAGGCGGTGAACTGCTCGACGAGCGGCTTGGGTACGGCGCTCCAGGCGAGTCGGTTCATCGGTTCGGTGGGGTCGTGTTGCGGGTGGTCCGAGAGATGTCCGGTACTAACCCAGGGCCGGCCTGAGTGCGCGCCGGGGAAGCGGATGCGGTTCCCCCTGTGGCTCTCGTCGGGGAGTCGGCGAAGGTGAGGGTTCTCAGACCCGGCCCGTCCAGGGGTACCCGCATGATCTTTCGTCTGGCTCCGGTCAAAGTCCCAGGTGACATGGCCAGCTCCTCACGATTCAGACCAGGGGACGCTCCCCGGTCATCGGCGCCCTGCGGCCGGCTCTGGCCGTCCTTCGCAGGGTTTGCTGCTCGGGCCTGCGTCTCGCAACTGCCCGTCCGCGCTGCTCACTTCGCAAGACCGCCCGCCCTTACCGAGCGATCGCTCGGTAAGGGCAGGATTTACTGAGTCCGCGCGCCGAGTCAAGGGCTCTGCCCGCGATGTGAAAGAGGGAACGCCGCGCCTCACACGGGCGATGGCCCACGCAGTGCGGGACACCTGAGTCCCGGGGGGCGGCAGCACAAGCGGAGCACCGCCCACCATCGGATAGCGCAGGCGCAGGCGGGGATCGCAGAGCGCACCTTGGCCTTCCAACCTGCAGATTTCCCTGAAACGGCAGCGCAAGGGGCAGCTCCTCCAGGTCCCGTACTCCACAACGGTCAACCCGCGAGCAAGGGCAGCGGAGGCGCAGGCCCCCGACACTGGCGCTTCCTCGCTCGAAGAGCCCAGCGAAAGGTGGCGGAACGCCGCTTCGGTTCGGCCGTCGATCCGTCCACAAGATTCCCGCACTCCATTGTTGACGGTGCTTACATAGTCCCTTACAGTCATGTATACACCGCTCACATCAGAAGGAGGAACCCTCGCATGTCTTCGACGCAGAAGGACACCGTCAAGGTCGACCTGGGCGGCCGTGAGGTAACGGTCCCGAAGGGCGGCATGTACGACCGCTACCGGATGAACCCCGACCTTGACGAGATCGCCCGCGACCCCCGTGTCAGCAGCGTGGACTTCTTTCGCCAGTTGCCCAAGATCAGGGTCGACTCTCCGATCGGCTCCACGCTCACCCCGAACTTCTACTACACGGTCTCCACCGCCCGGCTCACGATGACGGCGCCGTCCCGAGCGATCCGCAGGCGACTGCCCGAGGAGCTCTCGCCGCTGGAGATCGTGCCTGGCCTCGGCCTGGTCTCGGTCATGTTCTTCCGGTACGACGTGTGCGACATCGACTTCTACACCGAAGCGGCCGTCGGCATCGCGGTCAAGCCCGCCCGGCATGGAAAGCTCGGGTTCTTCGACCTAGTCTCCGGCCTGAAGAACGAGCACCTCAGCTCCTACGTGCTGTCCCTGCCCGTGAGTTCGGACATCGCCCAGGTCCGCGGCCACGACGGCTACGGCTTCCCCAAGTGGGTCACCGGGCTCGATGTCGACATCAACGGCAACCGGACGACCGCCCGCGTGGCCAACGACGCCGGCGGAGTCGACCTGTCGCTCCTGGCGGACACCCCGACCCAGAGGGCCTATGTGAGCGGGGAGCGCGTCGGCTCGCTCACCTCGTACACGACGATCGACGGCGCGTGGCACTCCACTCTGAACCAGACCAACGTGCTGAACGCCGGCACGACGCGCAGCACCCGCGGCATCACCCTTCAGCTCGGTGAGGGCCGCATGTCCGACGACCTGCGGTCGCTCAAGCCGGGGCGGACCATCCAGTTCGACGTCATGACCGAGGGCCAGGCCGCCCTCCACATGCCGGTGCCCACATCGGTCCAGAGCCGGAACAAGTAGCAGCAAAGCAAGGAGTTCTGCCATGGTCACCGACCACGCCAGCCGCCCCACGGTCGCCCGCGGACTGGGCCTGCCCGCGTCCATCACCCCGGCCCTGCTCGCGCAGCTGACCGCACGGGTCTCGGCCGCACCGAACGCCGCGCGGGTCACCACCAGCGCCCCCTACACCGGCGTGCCCTTGGCCGACTTCCCCGTCTCCACCCCCGAGGACGTCGCGGCCGCATTCGGGCGGGCGCGGATCGCGCAGAAGTCCTGGGCTGCCACCTCGATCGCCGAGCGCAAGCGGATTCTGCTGCGCTACCACGACCTCGTCCTGGCCAGGCAGGAGGAGGCGCTGGACCTGATGCAGGCCGAGAACGGCAAGACCCGCCGCGACGCCTACCTCGAGGTCGTCGACATCGGCATCGTCTCGCGCTACTACGCCCGCAACGCCGGCAAGTACCTGAGCCCCAAGCGCCGCCGCGGCGCGATCCCGCTGCTGACCCACACGACCGAGCTGCGTCACCCCAAGGGTGTCGTCACCGTGATCTCGCCGTGGAACTACCCGCTCAGCATGGCCGCCAGCGACACCATCGCAGCGCTCATGGCCGGCAATGCCGTCGTGCAGAAGCCCGACACCCAGACCGCCCTCACCGCCCTGTGGTCCATGAACCTCATGTACGAGGCGGGTCTGCCGGCCGATGTGTGGCAGATGGTGATCGGCCGGGGCAGTTCCATCGGCGGTGCGCTGATGGACAACGCCAACTACATGATGTTCACAGGCTCCACCGCCACCGGGCGTCAGATCGCGAGCGACGCCGGCAAGCGCCTCATCGGCTCCTCCCTCGAACTCGGCGGCAAGAACGCCATGATCGTCCTGGATGACGCCGACATCGAGAAGGCCGCTGAAGGCGCCGTCAACGCCTGCTTCCCCTCCGCCGGGCAGCTGTGCGTCTCCATCGAGCGTCTCTACGTGGCCGAATGCATCCGCGACAGGTTCGTCGCCGCGTTCGTCGCACGGACCAAGAAGCTCGAGATCGGCGCCGCGTACGACTACAGCATCGACGTCGGCAGCCTCACCACCCCGTCCCAGCTCAAGACCGTCACCGAACACGTCGACGACGCCATCGCCAAGGGCGCCACCGTGCTCGCCGGCGGCAAGGCGCGCCCCGACCTCGGTCCCCTGTTCTACGAGCCGACCATCCTCACCGACGTCATCCCCGACATGACGCTCCACAGCCACGAGACCTTCGGCCCGGTCGTCTCCGTCTACTCCTTCCGCGACGTCGACGAGGCCATCGAACGAGCCAACGCCACCGCTTACGGCCTGAACGCCAGTGTGTGGTCGCGCAACGGCGCCCGCGGCCGGGCTGTCGCTGCTCGCGTGCACGCGGGCACGGTCAACGTCAACGAGGCCTTCGCCGCAGCCTGGGGAAGCATCGATGCTCCCATGGGAGGCATGGGCGACTCCGGACTCGGCCGACGTCACGGCGCAGACGGCATCCTCAAGTACACCGAAGCCCAGACCGTCGCCCACCAGCGCCTTCAGGGCTTCTATCCGCCCACCAGCATCTCCCCCGAAACCTGGGCCAAAATGCTGACTGGCACGCTCAAGGTCATGAAGGCCATAGGCATGCGCTGAACAGCGATCGCCCCCAAGCAGCGTCCGCCCAACATGCATACAGGCTTCGACCAGTCCGTCGTCTCACCCTTCGAGACCAATGAACTGGTCGAAGCCTGTATCTGTCTGCGGCACGCCGCCGTTCGAATCACCGTTGCTTCCCGCAACCACATGGAACTCGGACGCATAGCCCTCGTCACCAAGCGTCGGCACCCGTCTTCCCTGCCACCACAAGGGACCTGGGCCGCCTTCCGCGGATCGCCCCTCACCGGCCTTGCACAGCCCGGACAGTGCGCCGGCACGGGCGCAGCGTTGCGCCGCTCACGCAGGTCGGTAGCGGTCCGGGAGGTTCACATCCGGCCTCCCGGCGCTCCCCGAACGGTTCAACGATGGAGTGACTCCTCCCCGGCTGAAGCCGAGGCTTCTCGCTATGTCCGGGGCGCTTCCAGCGTCGAGGTCCTGCCGGAAATGGCAGGCGCCGACGGCCTGCTCGCCTCGAAAGGTCACCCAAGCTCCGACTTCACGAAACACGACCGCTTCCATAGCCGCGCCGGGAGCTATACGAGGGGCGCAGCGATGGCGCACGCCGCCAAGGAGGCTGACATACGCCCCCAAAGCGGCATGGTGGGGCCTGTGCTTTAGCGGTCGCCTCATGGCTGGTACGCCTGACCGAGCAGTGAGCCTAGGGGGCCGGGCGACTCGGGAAGTCTTCTGGCCACGTCGTGCGACTCACCTCGGCTTCGGCCTCCTCGTCGTGGTCAGCCAGACGCGGTACCTGCGCAGGGCACGGCGCTGCCTGCGGCGTTCGGATATGAGGGCGAGCGTTGGGCTGGTGCCGAACTTGGCGTTGCGTCCACGGGCGATGCGGCGCATCTGGTGGCGCACCCGGGCCATGCTGGCGGCGGAGGCGAGGGATTTGTCGGACCAGGTCACCGGTTCCATCATGCGGTCGGCTTCACGGTGGTGCTTCCAACGGTTGGGGAGGTCGGGAGTGAGGGTGATCGCGGTGCCCATGCCGACGACTGCGACGCCGCTGTCGAGGACGCGCTCTGCGGTGACGAGGCGGGTGATGCCGCCGGTGAGCATCAGCGGCAGCGGGCTGGTCTTGACGAGGTCCCTGGCGAGGTCGAGGAAGTAGGCTTCGCGGGCCTGGGTCCGGTTGTCGGCAGGGCGGCCGGTCATGGCGGGGCTTTCGTAGCTGCCGCCGGACAGTTCGACCATGTCGACGCCGAGGGGTTCGAGCATCTCGATCACTTGGCGGGCGTCATCGGGTTCGAAGCCGCCATGCTGGAAGTCGGCGGAGTTGAGTTTGACGGCCACAGCGAAGGCCGGCGAGACGGACGATCGGACGTAGTAGACGATGTCCAGCAGCATCCGGGCCCGGTTCTCCAGCGAGCCGCCCCAGCGGTCGGTGCGCTTGTTGACCAGGGGAGAGAGGAACTGTGAGAGGAGGTAGCCGTGGGCGGCGTGGATCTCGACACCGTCGAAGCCTGCCTTCTCAGCACGGTGGGCTGTGACGGCGAACCTTGTCACGGTGTCGTCGATCTGCTGGGGGCTCATGGCGGTCGGTCGGCCGAAGCGGTTGCTGCGTTTGCCCATGTTGACGCCGATGTCGGTTGGGCCCCACACGACGCCGGGCATGTCGGAGGCGACCTGTCGGCCAGGGTGGTTGATCTGCATCCAGGCCGACGCTCCGCCGGCCTTTGCCGTCTTCGCCCAGTCGGTGAAGGGCTTGAGGGGCGACTGCTCGTCGAGGACGATCCCGGCGGGGGCGGTCAGCGCTTCGGCGTGGACCATGACGTTGCCGGTGATCACCAGACCGGCACCGCCTGCAGCCCAGCGGCGGTAAAGGGTGAGCACCTGCTCGCCGGGGAGCTGGCCGTCGGCAGCCATGTTCTCCTCCATGGCCGCCTTGGCGATCCGGTTCTTCAGTACCTGCCCGGAGCGCAGCAGCAGCGGAGAGAACAGCTCACTGGTCATCCCAGTTTCCTCTTCCATTTCGATCACTTATGATGTATGCACCGTTCACATTAGGGCTGCAATGTAAGCAGTGAGTACATTAAGAGAGTGAGTGTGGCCCATGTCACAGAACAGCACGTACCATCACGGTGATCTGCGTGCTGCCTGCCTGCGGGCAGCGCGGGAACTACTGGAGGAGGACGGCAGCGCGGGCCTGTCCCTGCGTGCGGTCGCACGTCGGGCCGGCGTCTCCGCCACGGCCCCCTACCGTCACTACGCGGACCGCGAAGCGCTCGTCTCGGCGGTCGCCGCAGAGGGGTATCGGGAGCTTGCCGAGCACCTGACGGCGGCCCATCCCGCCCCGTCGACCCCGGACGACCTGGCCGCTGTCGCCGTCGCCTACGTCCAGTTCGCACTTGAGCACCCTGCGCTGTTCCGTGCCATGTTCGCCGAGCCCTGCGATCCGACCAGCGAGGAACGTGTCGCTGCGACGGAAGCCATCTCCGCGTACGTCCGGGGCATCGTTCGCGACGCCTTCCCCGGCGCAGATGACACCGACGCGCTGTCGACCACCGTGTGGGCTCTCGTTCACGGCCTGGCGTTCCTGCACCTCGACGGAAAGCTCGACGCCTCCACTCCGGAGGTCGTCGCCAAGCAGGTCCGCGGCTCCGTGTTTGCCCTGTTCGCCGCCGCCCCCGCAATCCAGGCGGCGGTCGCGGCCGGCTGACCAGCAGGGACGGGAATGCTCCATGCCGGCACGTCAGGCGGCGGGTTCACCGGTAGGTGAGCATCTGTCGACGGTCACCGGCGAAATGGGCGTGCTCGTTGAAGGTCAGGAGGGTGGTCCCGGATCCGCCTACTGCCAGGGTGGTGATGGATGCATTGACGGCTACGCGGTTGAGTGCGACGACGCCTTCGTTCGGCAGTGAGAGCAGTGCACCGCATACTGCGGCGAGCAGGCCGGCCGAGGTGAATACGACTGCATCGCGTCCCCGGCCGAGCGCGGCGGGCAGCTCGGCCAGCGCGGCGCGGGCGCCTTCCTCGAACGCGGTCCAGGTGCCGCCTTCGGCGGGGCCGGCGTCCTTCATCCATGCCGTCAGGGCGTGATCGAGCAAGTCCTGCATGGACCGCTCCTTGCCGCGGGGCAGAGCGTACCGGTCCAGCAAGGCTATGTGGTCGTACTCGTTCCAGCGTGCGTCCTGGTGGAGCGGTCCGTGGAATCCGGCTGCTTCGGCAGCGATACGGGCCGTGTCACGCTGGCGGTGGAGGGTGCCGGCGACGAGGTACGGGTCACGCAGTCCTCGGCGGGCGAGTTCCTGGCCGGCGGCGGAAGCCTGAGTGCGGCCGAGGCTGGACAGAACGTCGTAGTCGTCGGTGGCGGCGGACGCCTGGCCGTGGCGGACGAGGCAGATGAGGGGCATAGAGGTCTTCCTGCCTGTCAGCTGCCGCCGGTGCGGCGGATGGTGGAGCGGCAGCGGCGGTCGAGGTGGTTGACGGCCATCCAGAGGTTGCGGAAGGCCGGGTTGCGGGTCTGCTTGTGGTGGTAGCGGTAGTAGATCTGTTGGGCGATCACGGCCAACCGGAACAGGCCGAAGACCTCGTAGAAGGGCCAGTTCTCGGCTGACAGGCCCGTCCGGTCGCAGTACCGTTCGACGATCTCTGTTCGGGTGAGCATGCCGGGCAGATGGCTGGGTTGGCGGCGCATCGTCTGGGCTATGCGGCCGTCGTCGGCCTGTACCCAGTAGGCCATGGAGCTGCCGAGGTCCATCAGCGGATCGCCCAGGGTGGCCAGTTCCCAGTCGAGAACTCCGGTGACCTGCAGGGACTGCTCGTCGAGGACGAGGTTGTCCAGGCGCCAGTCGTTGTGGACGACGCAGATGGCGGCGTCGTCGGGCTGGTGGTCGGCGAGCCAGGCCGTCACGCGCCGGAAGCTGGGCGTGTTCCAGGTGCGGGCTTGTGCGTAGCGGCGGGTCCAGCCTTCGACCTGTCGGCGGACGTAGCCTTCCCCTTTGCCGAGGTCGGTGAGTCCGGCCGCTGCAGGCTCGACCCGGTGCAGGTCGGCAAGGGTGTCGACGAAGGCTTCCGAGAGCGACCGGGCCCGATCCGGTCCCAGGTTCATGCCGCGCGGGAGTGTGCCGCGGAGGATGAGCCCGGGGACCTTGTCCATGACATAGAAGTCGGAGCCGATGATGCTGGGGTCCTGGCACAGAGCCCGGACCGTGGGAACGAGCGGGAAGACGGGCTTCAGGTCCTGCTGAACGCGGTACTCGCGGGCCATGTCGTGCGCGGAGCCGGCCTTCTTGCCCACTGGCGGGCGGCGCAGGATCAGTTCCGTGCCGAGGTGCGGATAGCTCAGCAGGTATGTGAGGTTCGAAGCGCCGCCCGTGAACTGCACGACGTCGGGGCTGGGGCCTGAAAGGCCTTCGATCTGCTGCGTCAGCCAGGCGTGCGTGCTTTCGACGTCGAATGCGTCCTCGGCGCGGACAGCGCTCTGCTTCGTGTCGTTCATCAGCTCCCCTTGGCCACGAGTCGCAGGGGCAGGTGGCGTATGAGGATTCCCATGGGTATCCAGGGCCAGGCGGGCACTTTTGCTTCGGGGCGCTCGCGTTCGATGGCTCTGACCATGGCGCGGGCTCCCTTCTCGGTGGACGTCATCAGTGGGGTCCTGGCCGCGCCCGCGCTCAGGTCGGTGGCGATGTAGCCGGGGTGGAGTGTGGTGACGGCGACCGGTGTGCGGGTGACGGTCATCTCGGCCCGGATGCCTTCGGCCAGGGCGGAGAGGCCGGCCTTGCTGGCCGCGTATGTCGTGAGGTTGCGGGGAAGGCCGCGCATGGCGCTCATCGACGAGACGACCACAAGGTGGCCGGATCTCTGGGCGCGGAAGACCTCCATGGCGGCCTCGCACTGGGCGAGAGCCGCGGTGAAGTTGGTCTGGGCGGTCTGCAGGTTGGCGTCGAAGTGGCCGGTGCCGATCGGCTTTCCCTTGCCCAGGCCTGCGTTGACGATGATCCGGTCCAGGCCGTCCAGGTCTTCACGCAGAGCGCGGAAAACGCGGAAGACCTGCTGGTGGTCGTTGACGTCGAGGCTGCGTATGGACACCTTGATGCCCGGGTGGGCGGCGAGAAGTTCATCGCGGACTGCCTGTAGACGGTCGGTGCGGCGCGCGCACAGTGCGAGATCGCGGCCCTGGGCGGCGAAGATGCGGGCCATCCGCTCACCAAGGCCTGAACTCGCCCCGGTGATGAGTATCTTGCCCCTCAGGGTCACGCCGCCTCCCCTTGCTCCTGGGGGTGGCGGGCCTTGAGTTTCATGGCTGTGCGCCGCCATCTCCTTGCGGCTTGCGCGTCCGCCACCCGCGGGAACAGCCGCTTGAGGCACAGGGCACGCCGGTCTTCGGGATGAGTGAGGACGAGGAAGTTCCTCTTGTCGACTGCCTCGGCGATCCGTCTGACCACCCGCTCCGCGGTGTGGGAGGAGCCCTGGATCGCTTGGTCGGCGAGTTCGGCCAAGCCCGGGTCTGGGCTGTGCAGTTCTGCCCTGAGGTTGGTACGGACGGGGCCGGGGCAGATGACGGTGGTGCTGATTCCGAAGGGTGCCAGTTCCTGCCGAATGGTTGCGGACAGGGAGACGACGGCGGCCTTCGAGGCGTTGTACGAGGTCGCGCCGGGTGTGTTCAGCAGGCCGGCGGAGGAGGCGATGTTGACGATGTGACCGCTGCCCTGCTGCTTGAACAGCGGGACGAAGGTCTGGCAACCCTTGGCGACGCCTTTGAGGTTGATGTCGAGGATCCAGTCCCAGTCATCGCTCTGGAGCTGTTCGATGCGTCCGGCTGCTGTGACTCCGGCGTTGTTGACCAGGATGTCCAGGCCGTCCCAGTAGTTCTCGCACCAGCGAAGGGCACGTTGCCAGTCGTCGTGTATGCGCACGTCGAGACGGATGAACGAGACCGCTCCCGCGGGCAGTTCGTCCGGGCAGTTGGAGTCAGCGATCAGGACACGGTTTCCGGCGGCGGCGTAGCGCTCGGCCAGGGCGCGCCCGAGTCCGGAAGTCCCGCCGGTGATAAGGACGCGCTTGCTCATGCCGCGTCCCGGGTGCGGTATCGGCCGAGTTCGGCGCGGGCGATGACGCCGAGGTGGACCTCGTCGGGGCCGTCGGCCAGGCGTCGGGCGCGGGCGGCGGCGATGGAGGCGGCGAGGGGGAAGTCGTCGGAGAGGCCTGCGCCGCCGTGGAGCTGGATCGCCATGTCGATCACTTCGCAGGCCATTGCCGGAACGGCCGCCTTGGCCTGGGACAGTTCGCTGATGGCGCCGGCGGCGCCAATCGTGTCCAGGAGCCAGGCGGCATGCAGGACCTGGAGCCGGGACTGGTTGATGGCGATCCTGGCCTTGGCGATGCGTTCGCGGTTGCCACCGAGGTTGCTCGGCGGCTTGCCGAAGGCGGTGCGGGACACCGCCCGCTTGCAGGCGAGTTCCAGGGCGTTCTCGGCGAGTCCGATGAGTCGCATGCAGTGGTGGATGCGTCCGGGGCCGAGCCTGCCCTGGGCGATCTCGAAGCCGCGGCCCGGGCCGGCAATGACGGCGTCCGACGGGAGGCGGACGTTGGAGAAGGACACCTCTCCATGACCGTAGGGCTCGTCGAGGTAGCCGTACACAGGCAGCATCTGTTCAATGCGCACGCCGGGGGTCTCGAGGGGGCGAGCACCATGGAGTGGCGGGCATGGCGCGGGGCTTCGGGATCGGCAGGGCCCATGAAGATGACGAAGCGGCAGTCCGGGTGCCCGATGCCCGTGCTCCACCACTTGTGGCCGTTGAGGACGATGGTGTCGCCGTCCACGATGGTGGTGGCGACCATGTTGGCGGCGTCGGAGGAGGCCACGTCCGGCTCGGTCATGCAGAAGGCCGAGCGGATCTCGCCGCGCAGCAGTGGTTCCATCCAGCGCCGGCGCTGCTCGTCGCTGCCGTAGTGGAGCAGGACTTCGGCGTTGCCGGCGTCGGGCGCGTTGCAGTTGAAGATCTCGGGCGCTATAAGCGAGCGGCCCATGAGTTCGGCCAGGGGCGCGTATTCGGTGTTGGTGAGACCGGCGCCATGGCTGGGGTCGGGGAGGAACAGGTTCCACAGCCCGGCTGTTCTCGCCTTGGCCCTGATTTCTTCGGTGATGGACTGGATGGACGCCCAGCGGTCGTTCTCATCCCGCAGCGCCGTGACGTACTCCCGCTCGCGCGGCAGGACTTGCGACGTCATGAATCCGCTGACGCGCTCGATGTACTGGCGTGTCTTGGGTGAGTGTCCGAAGTCCATGCGCTTCCATTCTTGTCGAGCATCGCTCAGTGAGCGAGCAGACGTGCATGCGGGGGGGGTGCTTGCCCGTCGATGTCAGTGGTGGCCCGTGGCGAACCGTTCCATGATCCGTTCCAGACCGCTCACAAGGAGATCGACGAGGTCGGCCTTGGCGATGACCTCGTCGGTGGCGCTGATGGCCATCTCTTCCGCCATGGCCAGCCAGCCGCGCACGGCCAGCCGGTGCAGCGGCGTAGGCGTCTGGACCCCGGCGGCCTCCAGGACACGATCGGTGAGGATCCCTCGGTTTTCCTCGAAGACTTCCAGCACCAGTTCGTCGCCGCCCGCCGCGGCCCGCACGACGGCCACGTAGTTGCTCTTGCGGCGCTGCACGAAGGACACGAAGCCGTCGACGATCCCGCGTACCCGTTGCGTCGGCATTCCCTCGTCCGGCGCCTTGGCGTGAAGAAGCAGCCGACGTCCGCCCGCCTGGACCACTGCGACGTAGTAGTCCCGTTTGGTCGGGAAGTAGTGGAAGAGCAGCCCGCGGGAGATGCCCGCCTCGGCGGCCACCTCGTCGATGGACATCTCATGGATGGGACGGGTGGTGAGCAGGCGCAGGCCGATGCTGATCAGCTGAGCCCTGCGCTCTTCTGGCTTCAGCCGTACACGGGCCGGTACGGACTTCGCAGTCATGGCCGCCGACCATAGCTTGTTGAGCGATGCTCGACAAGCAAGCGCATCGCCCGACAATCTCCAGGTCAGCCGCCTGTTGGGCAGCAGATCTGGACGAGCCCACCGAATGTTGACACCGCTCACTCATGCAATTAATGTACACGGCGCACACATCAGGAACTCCGGCAGTTCTACCGCTGACACACGTCACACCGCCCGACAGCTGGAGAATCCCACGCCCGTCGGCCCGGCGTGGTTCGCCGCCGAGGGCGACGAGCCTGACGTGTGGACCTGACTCGACTACTGGAAGGTGAAGCGACTCCACCGCGACCCGCGCGTCATTGTCGTCCTGCGGTGGCACTGCGTTCGGCCGCCGCCCGGACTATCGCAACCGAGCACTGAAGGCGACGCGAAGAGCACCGAATCTTCCTCCGGCCTGTTTCAGCGGCGAGCGACAGGAGCGTTGCGATCCCGCTGACCTTGACGAAGTGCCCTGTTGAAATGGCGTGTTTGGAATGGCGTGTGCCGCGCCGGAGATCTTCTCCTGGTGTCTGCCCCAATGCCACCATGTGCCGTATGACGCACATGATCAAGGGTGCGAACGCGCCCGCCCCCGCCGTCCCTCTGCGTGTTGCCGTGGGCCGACAGTCGGTGCCAGGTGCGCCGACCGTGTCAGCCGCGGCCCTTCTGCTCGACGCGACCGGAGCGGTGCGCGGCGATGCCGACATCGTCTTCCACGACCGGCCCGTCCACCCCTCGGGCGCCGTTCGGCACGTCGGCACGGGACAAAGCGCCGGACAGCTCGCCGAATGGCTGGAGTTGGACCTGCTCCGCGTCGAACCCGACGTCCAGCGGGTACTGATAGTCGGATCCTGCGCAGACGGGACCTTCGGACAGGTCCGCGGTCTCTACGCCCAGTTGAGCACGCTCGACGGAACCATCGTCGCGCAGTACGCGGTCACGGACGCCACCACCGAGACCGCGTTCGTGCTGGGTGAGCTGTACCGGCGCGATGGGGCATGGCGGTTCCGCGCGGTGGGGCAGGGCTACGCAGACGGGCTCGCGGGCCTGACGCAGGACGTAGGGGGCGCGGGGGCGGTGACGGCGGTGTCACCACCGGCGCTGGTGGTCCCCTCGGCGTCGCCGGCCGTGCCCTCCACGTCCGGCCCAGTGCCGCTCGCCGGTGTGGGCAAGACGGGCTCCGGCGTGGTGGCTCCCGGGGCTCCGTCGGTACCGGGGCCGGATGTGTACAGGGCGGACCAGGTGTCGTCCGGGCCCGGCCCGTCGAGCGATTCCGCGACGTACCCCACCTCACCCATTCCGCCTGTTTCCGCGCCCGCCGGGTTCGCGCCCGCGTACGCCGCCGCGACGCCCGCCGTCGGCGCATCCCTCGAGCCCCCGTCCTGGACGACCGGCTTCTTCGCGTTCGAGCCGTGCGTCTATCGCGGCAAGGGTGCGAAGACGGTCACTGTGGATCTGCCGTTTCCGCCCGACGGGGAGCCGGTGATCCTGGAGGCACGGACGGAGGAGTACAACTTCATCTCCGTCAAGATATCCGGCCACGAGGACGATGTCTTCCTGTCCGACCTGCCTGATCACTACGGCCGAACCCTGATGGTGCCCAACCGCAAGGGCGGGCCGCTCACCCTGAAGGTGCGCAACTCCGGGGCGTGGCAGCTCACCGTCCTGCCCCTGTCGGCAGCCCTGCCGCTGGACTTCGGCACCATCGCGGGCAGCGGTCGGGAAGTCTTCGTCCACACCGGCCCCGCGGCCGAGTTGAAGGTGCGGGCGGAGGACCCGCACGAGGGCTGGTTCCAGATGCACTACCACTGGGGTGACTCCCCCAGTGACCTGAGGCTCCCTGCCAAGCGGCTCGTGCACGAGTGGAACGGTCGCCGGGTCCGGGAAAAGGTCGCCCTGCCCAGCGGGCCCATCCTGGTCACCATCGACAAGAGCAGGCACCGGTGGGAACTCACCCTCGATCCGGCTGACCCGAGCGAGCCGTCCCGAGGGGCGCGAAGGGTATGGCGTCGCTAGAGCGTGTCTCCTTGATCTGCTCGTCGGTTGATCGGATGTTTCTGTCCGGTGGGTGATCACTGATGCGATGTGGGACCGGATCGAGCCGTTGATGCCGGCCGATCCGGTCCGTGGTCGGCGATGGGCCGACCATCGTCGAACCCTGGAGGCCATCGCGTGGAAGTACCGCACCGGGTTGCCCTGGAGGGACCTGTCGGACGAGCTGGGCTCATTCCAGACCGCTCACAAACGGCTGCTCAGGTGGGCCGTGGACGGCACCTGGGAACGGATCCTCGCCGCGCTCCAGGCAGCGGCCGACGACGCTGACGAAATCGGCTGGACTGTGTCGGTGGACTCCACCGTCTGCCGGGCTCACCAGCACGCCGCCGAAGCCAGAAAGGGGGCGTCATTTCGGGCCGAGCCCGATGACCACGCGCTCGGACATTCCCGCGGCGGCCTGAGTACGAAGGTCCATCTCGTCAGCGACAGCCATGCACGGCCCTTGGTCCTCCGCGTCCCCGCGGGCCAGGCGGGCGACGCGCCGGCCTTCGAGGTGGTCATGGCAGGCATCCGTGTTCCGCGAAGCGGGCCGGGAAGACCGCGAACCCGGCCAGACGCCGTTCTGGCGGACCACGCGTATCCATCCCGCGCGATGCGTGAGCATCGCCGGCGGCGAGGTATCCGTGCGGTGATCCCGCAGCCCGCCGACAGGTCGGTCAGTGGCGGCTCGTAGCGTCGGAGACAGGGGCGGCACGGGGGCCTCAGCGTTCGAGGACGAGGCGCCGGTGGGCGGCGGCGACTTCCGCACCGGGATCCAGTCGGCCGCGTTGACACCTGGCGGGTGCCGGACAGGTCCTATCCGGCGGGGATGCTCAAGCGCGCGGGCGGCATCCCCCGCACGGCAACCAGCGCACGGCCTGGGACGCCGGCTGCCGAGCGGATTTCCCGAACCCGGAACACCGCCGGCACGGTCGGCCTGACCGCTCGGCGTCCGCGCGCGGACGCCTCCTCAGGAGTCCGCGCACGGCGTCGTTTTGGATTGTCGGACGATCATCCCTACGATCCGGCAGATGATCACGAGAAAACGGCTGGCGACCGGAGCCTGCGCGCTGCTCGCCGCCCTGGCCGTCGGGCTCGTCCCGACCGGCGCCGCCGCCGACGAACCGGCGGCGAAGGAACCCCCCAAGGTCGAGCTGGTCCTCGACGTCAGCGGCTCGATGCGGGCCCGCGACATCGACGGCCAGTCCCGGATGGCCGCTGCCAAGCAGGCCTTCAACGAGGTGCTCGACGCCGTGCCCGAGGAGGTGCAGCTCGGCATACGCACGCTCGGCGCCGACTATCCCGGACCGGACCGGAAGAAGGGTTGCGAGGACACCAGGCAGCTCTACCCCGTCGGCCCTCTCGACCGGACCGAGGCGAAGACGGCGGTGGCCACGCTGGCCCCCACCGGCTGGACCCCGATCGGCCCCGCGCTGCTCGGTGCGGCCGAGGACCTCAAGGGCGGTGACGCCACCCGCCGGATCGTGCTCATCACGGACGGGGAGGACACCTGCGCCCCGCTCGACCCCTGCGAGGTGGCCCGCGACATCGCCGCCAAGGGCATCCATCTGACCATCGACACGCTGGGCCTGGTGCCGAACGCCAAGATCCGGCAGCAGCTCACCTGTATCGCCGAGGCGACCGGCGGTACGTACACCTCGGTCAGGCACACCGAGGAACTCTCCAAGAGGGTCCGCCAGCTGGTCGACCGTGCGGCGGACCCGGTGGTCACCCCGGTGGCGACCGAGGGCGCCGAGCGCTGCGCGGACGCCCCGCAGCTCAAGCCCGGCCTCTACACCGACCGCCAGGTCTTCGGCCGCCACCGCTGGTACCGCGTCGACGTGCTGCCCGGACAGGAGCTGCGCGCCTCGGTGAGCGTGGCCGCCGACCGCGCCGTCAACGACGACTACGGCGTCCTGCTGCGCGCGGTGACCGTGCACGGCCGTGAGGTCGTACGGGGTTCCGAGGCGGGCGACGGACGTACGGACGTCATCTCGACCGGTCTGCGCTATCCCAAGCCGCCGCTCGACGACATCGACTCGGACGGCAAGCCCGCGGCGGAGACCGTCTGCCTCCAGGTCAGCAACTCCTTCTCCGCGCCGCCGTCGGTGAAGACGACCCCGGGAATGCCGATCGAGCTGACCGTCGACCTGGTCGACGCGCCCGACGAGGCGTCCGACGTGGCCGCCTTCGGCCTCGGACGTGGCTGGTGGCTGCTCGGCGTGCTGGTACTGGCCGGTTTCGTGGGTGGTCTGCTGTGGGGCTGGGTGTCCCGCTGGCGCGTCGCCGTCTGGAGGACCAACTGATGCGTACCGTACGCACGCTGACCACCGTCCTCCTAGCGGGCGCCGGGCTCCTCGGCCCGGGCGTCGTGCCCGCCCTCGCGGACACGCCGTCCCCGAGCGGCAGCGCGAGCGCCTCCGCGACGGCCGGGCCGACGGAGGCGGGCACCACCTTCCGCACCGCCGCCGCGTTCAAGCAGGGCCAGCAGGCCACGGCCGAGGCCTCCACGGGTGACTACCTCTACTGGGTGTTCCCCGCGGACACCGGGCAGCGGCCCACCGTGACCGCCTCGGTCGCGCTCCCCGAGGCCGCCGCCCGGCACGGCGCCTCGACCTGGCGGATCGACGTCTACGACGGACTGCGCCGCCGTCAGCCGTGCATGTACGGGATGCAGTCCCGGAACGCGGCGAAGGACGCCGGCTCCGTGGAGCTGTCCTGCACCCTGCGCACGGTCCGCCCCTGGGCAGAGACCTGGGACAACGACCCGCTGCCCGGCAGCTATTACGTCCGGCTGACGGTCACCGGCATCCCCGAGGACGACCTCGGTCAGCCGTTCACGGCTCGGGTGGGTGCGGTCTCCGCGGAGAAGGGCGGCGCGTACGCGGGCGACGGCACGCTCGCTGCGCCGCTGGTGCCGGGTGCCACGACGGAGGACGCGGCCGCGGGCGACACGCCGTCGGCGGTCGAGGCGCGGGCTCCCGAGGACGGCTGGTCCTCGGGCTGGTGGTCCGACCGATGGGTCTGGACCGCCGTCGGCGGAGTCCTCGGCGCGCTCGCCGGCATCGGCGGCTACTCCCTGACCCGCGGCTCCGGCCGCCCGTCACGGGTACCTCCGGCCGTCTGACGACCGGACCGAACGAGCGGCCGCGGCTGTCCTGGACAGTCGCGGCCGCTCCCCTTTCCTGAGCGCGGTACCGCGTGCGTCAGTGGCCGGCCGGGCGGACCAGGCCGGTGTCGTAGGCGTACACCGCCGCCTGGGTCCGGTCACGCAGACCGAGCTTGATCAGGATGCGGCTCACATGGGTCTTGACGGTCTGTTCGGCGACGACCAGCCGGGAGGCTATCTCGGCGTTGGAGAGCCCGTTGGCGATCAGGCTCAGGACCTCGGTCTCGCGTTCCGTCAGATCGCCGACGCGGTCCAGGCGCGGGGCTCGGGGTCCCGCGCTCAGCCGGGAGAATTCGGCGATGAGGCGCTTCGTGAGGTTGGGCGCGAGCAGTGCGTCGCCGCCCGCCACCACCCGTACCGCATGGGCGAGTTCGTCGGCCGAGGCGTCCTTGAGGAGGAACCCGGAGGCGCCGGCGCGCAGCGCCTCGTACACGTACTCGTCGAGGTCGAAGGTGGTCAGGACGAGCACCTTCACGGCGGCGTCGGCGGGCCCGGTGATGAGGCGGGTGGCCTCGATGCCGCCTATGCCGGGCATCCGGATGTCCATCAGGACGACGTCGGGGGCGAGTTCGGCGACCTTGGCGACGGCCTCCTCGCCGTCCACGGCCTGTCCGACGACCTGGATGCCGGGCTCGGCGTCGAGCAGCACGGTGAAGCCCTGCCGGACCATCATCTGGTCGTCGACGATGAGGACCCGGATCGTACTGCTCGTCATGTGCCGTCCTTGCGGAGTTCGATGGGGAGGGTGGCGGTCACCTCGTAGCCGCCGTCCGGAGTGGGTCCTGCTGTGAGTTCGCCGCCCAGCATGGCCGTGCGCTCGCGCATGCCGAGCAGGCCGTGCCCGAGGCCCGGCGAGAGCGGGGCCGCGGAGAGGTCGGTGCGTCGGTTCGGTGGGGTGTTGGTGATCCGGAGGGTGAGCCCGGCCGCGAGATGGCCGGTCTCCACCCGGACTCTCGCCCCCGGCGCGTGCCGCATCGCGTTGCTCAGCGCCTCCTGGACGATGCGGTACGCGGAGAGTTCGACGCCCGGCGAGAGCGGACGGCGTTCTCCCGTGGTGGTCGCGTCGACGGTGAGCCCGGCGGCACGGACGTTGTCGAGGAGTTCGTCGAGCCTGTCCAGGGTGGGCTGGGGGGTGTGCGGCACACCGTCGGCTGCCGGGTCCTCCGCCCGTAGGACGCCCAGGACCCGGCGCAGTTCGGTCAGCGCCTCGACGGCGTTCTGCCGGATGCCGGCGAGGTTCTCCCTCAGCTCGTCGGAGGGGTTCTCGACCAGGTGGGGGGCGACCTGGGCCTGGATGGAGATGACCGACATGTGGTGGGCGACGACGTCGTGCAGCTCGCGGGCGATCCGGCCGCGCTCCTCCAGAAGCGTGCGCCGGGACCGTTCCTCGGCGGTGATGACCTCCTGGGCGACGAGCTGGGTCCGCGCCACTCGGCTCATCCGCAGCGAGGCTCCCACCACCGCCGCGGTCGCGAAGGCGATGGCGCCGCCGCCGAGGTCCTCGTTGTGCGGAAAGCCCGTGGGAACAACGGTGTTGACCACTCCGGACAGCACGGTGATCACGAGGGTGACGACGGTGACACGGAGTGGGACGCGCAGGGCGAGCAGCAGCACCACGAAGGTGTGGACCACGATGCCCCAGACGCTCCAGGGCCACACCAGGTCGGGTCCGACGGTCGACTCGGCGATCTCCGCGGTCAGGAACAGGGTGACCGTGGAGAGCCACCAGGCCGGCACGGGACGGCTCAGCGCGAGGACCAGGGCCGCGGCCTGGAGGACGATGAGCAGCTGCACGGGTCCCGTGAGGTCCGGTATGGCGCTGACGTACTCGGCCATCTTGGCCAGGCCCGCGACGAGGGCGAGCAGCACGAGGTGTCCGTGCGGCAGCCAGCCGAACCACGCCTGGCGGGGCAGCGGGTCGCGGGCCATCGTCCAGAGGTCCTCGCGCAGGGTGCGCGGCACCCGGCCCAGGGCGCCCATCAGGGTCCGCCCGTAACCCTCCCCCACCTGTTCCCCCTCGTCCGCTGCGTCCAGCCTAGGCACGTCGGATCTCCTTGCTCACCTCGGGTCGCCTCTCGCGGGCGGGGCGGCGGCCGCCCTGTTCGTACGTACGGAACGCGGCGACGCACACCAGCAGCGCGAGCGCGAAGAGCGGCAGCCAGACGAGGCGGGCCAGGACCCAGCCGTACCCGTCCGGCACGGTGTGCAGGCCGGGGAGCGGTCCGCGGCCGAGGAGTTCGCCGGCCATGCGCCCGGTGACGGTGACGGCGATCATCGCCGTCTGGTGCCAGAGGAAGACGGTCATCGCACCGAGGTTGAGCAGCGCGACCGCGGCCCAGGCGGCGGGCCGGCGCAGGGCCCGGCGCAGCGGGCCGAGCAGCAGCAGGGCTCCGCCGCACTGGGCGAGGCCGAAGGTGACGGCGGCGAGCGTGGGCGGGTTGAGGTTGGATATCGGCGCGCCGGGCACGCCGACCATGGAGCCGGGGTAGCCGGCGAAGAGGACGAGGAGGGCGGTCGCCGCGGCTCCGCCGAGCAGCAGGACCCAGCCGGTCGTCCCGCCCTTGAGCCCGTGCCGGGACCAGGCGGTGCCCAGGCAGTACGGCACGAGCCAGCCGGCGGCCACGTTGATCCAGCCGAGCCAGGCAGGTCCGTCGAGGCCGAAGCGGATCACGTCGACGTGCAGGACGACGGCGAGGGGCCAGAGCGGATGGATCCGGGCGACGAGCGGGGTCGCCGCCGTGAGCGCGGCGAAGACGAGCAGGAACCAGAGCGGAGAGAGCACGAGCTTGCCGAGGGCGTACACGGTCGGCCAGGGCACCCCGGTGGCGAGCATGGCGAGCGCCGCGACACTCCACAGCGCGAGCACGGCGGCGACGGGCCTGAAGAGCCGTCCCAGCCGGGCCGCGAGCCAGCGGCGGTGGCTCTCCTGCCGGGCGCGGGAGGCGGCGTGGCTCGTGGCGGCGACCTGCCCGCCGACCAGGAAGAAGACGGCCAGGGTCTGGAACACCCAGGAGACGGGGGTGAATTCGGGCAGGTCCTGCAGGGGGCTGGCGACACGGACCGTGCCGCTGTCGGCGATCAGGGCGGTCACGAGCCAGTGGCCGAGGACCACGCCGAGGATGGCGAGGCCACGCAGGGCGTCGACGGCACGGTCGCGGCCCGGCGGGGTGGCCGCCTCGATGCGGCGGACGAGTTCACGCATCGGCCGGGTCCCGTCCCTCGACGATGCTCGCGAGCCGCCTCAGCGCTACGGAGCCGGGGACGAGGTAGTCGCTGTGTCCGCCGTCGCCGGCGTCGAAGACCCTGGCCCCGAACTCCGGCGCGAGGGGGTCCGTGCCGAATCCCAGCTCCCCGAGGGGCAGGGGCACGCGGAGGTGGGGCACGTGGGCGATCCAGTCCGATCGACCCCGCCCGGCCCAGACGGTGGCCGTGGTCCGCAGGTCCGCGGCGCTGTCGGCGCCGGCCCCCGGGCTTCCGTAGAGGACGATTCCGGCGACGGGGAGCCCGGGCGCCGCTTTGGCGCAGACGACCGAGCCGTAGGAGTGACAGAGGAGGGTGAGACGGGCCGCGGGCTTCGCGGCTCTCAACTCCGTTACGAAGTCGCGCAGTCCGGGGGCGGCCTCCTCGGCCCGCCCCGGGGTGAGGGCGGCCGCGCTCGCGGTGGCGGGGGTCGGGTAGCCGAGCCAGGCGAGGACGGCGGCGCGCCCGCCCAGCCGGCGCTGGAGCGCGACGGCGCCGTTGCGGAGACGCTCGCTGCCGAGCGCGGTGTCGGAGCCGGGGACGAGGACGGCGAGGTGTTCGGCGCGCGCCAGGTCGCCGACGACCTCCACGCTGCGTCCGCCGTCGCGGCCGTCGAAGGAGAGGAAGTGGCGGTTCGGGCCCGCCATGGCGCGCAGGGCGGCGGCCCGATTCCGGTCTCCGTAGTCGGCGGCGGTCCGTTCGGCGGCGCGGACGGCGTCCCGGTTGGCGGCGTACCGCGCGTCGAGGTCCGCGGCCGTGACCCGGGCGAGCGGGCCGAGTTCGGCGGGTGCGGGAGCCGGGACGGCGGCGGGGCGGGCGGCACCCGCCGTCGGCACCGCCACCGAAGCGGTGACGAGTGCGGCGAGCAGCGTGCGGCGCAGACGGCTGCGCGGGCGGGACGCCATGGTGTGGTCCTTCCGTACCGGACGAGGTGCTTCGTTCCGGTGCCGAACGTATGGATCACGCCCTGTAGTCGGCGTCCCGCCGGAGGGGACAGTCGGCGAGTAGCTCTGAAGTACTACGGGTAGGGGTGGCGGCCCTGGAGACCGCGGCGGTCATGTGCCGGAGGGCACTCGGCGGGCGGGGAATCCGTGGGCACGGGCGGCTGCCACGACGATCAGGACGGGCGCGAGGAGCAGCAGGACGCTCCAGGGGAGTGCGGCGGCGCCGAGCAGATCGAGGAGCAGTCCGCCGGCGACGCCTCCTCCCGCCATGGCGGCGTTCCAGAGGCTGACGAGCATGGTCTGAGCGGTGTCCGCCGCCTCGCCGCCCGCGTCGCCCACGGCGGTCTGCAGCAGGGTCGGCGCGCCGCCCCAGCCGAGGCCCCACAGCGTGGCGGCGGCGTAGACGAGTGCGGTGCTGTCGGCGGCCACGGCGAGGGCTCCGGCCGCGACGGCGAAGAGCACGATCCCGGCGAGGGTCAGGGTCCGCAGCCGGCGGTCGATGTGCAGGCCGGTGAACCAGACGCTCAGGAGGGAGGCGCCACCGAAGACGAGGAGGACGAGTCCGGTGGAGCCGCCCATGCCGAGGTGGTCGAGGAAGGCGGCGACGTAGGTGTAGAGGATCGTGTGGGCGAGGACGAGGACGAGGGTGACGAACAGGACGGGGGCCACGCCGGGGACGGCGAGGGTGCGCCGGATGGGCGCCCGGTCGCCGCTGGGCCGGCCGGGGTGGTCGGGGACGGTGAGCACGATCCAGGCGAGGAGGGCGACGGCGAGCGCGCTCATGACCAGGAAGGCGACCTGCCAGCCGAGCGCGGCGCCGAGGAAGGTGCCCGCGGGCACGCCGAGGGAGAGGGCGAGCGGGATGCCCGTCATGACGACGGCGATCGCCTTGCCCTGGAGGTGGACGGGCACCATGCGGCGGGCGAATCCGGCGAGCAGGGCCCAGGCGAGCCCGGCGGCGACGCCCGCGAGGAACCGGGCGGCCATGGTGAGGGGGTAGTGGGTGGAGACGGCGGTGACCGTGTTGGCGAGGGCGAAGCCGGCGACGGCGGTGAGCAGCAGGCGCTTGCGCCGCCAGCCGGCGGTGGCGGCGGCCAGCGGGATCGCGGTGAGCGCGGTCCCGATCGCGTAGATGGTGACGGACTGGCCCATGGCCGGCTCGCCGACGCCGAGGTCGGCGCTCATCGCGGGCAGGACGCCGGCGGGCAGGGTCTCGGTCAGGCTGGTGACGAAGACGGCCGTGGCGAGGGCGAGAAGGGCGGGCAGGGGCAGCTTCCCCGCGGGTCCTGGGTTCTGGGCGCGTGTCGGCGAACCGGCTTTGGATGTCGTGTGGTTGCTCATGGCTCGTATGGTGAAACCTTCACATTGATGTGAGGGTCAAGCGAGATCCCATGAGGTGGACCACATGCGCATCGGAGAGCTGTCGGAGCGCACCGACACCCCGCGCAGGCTGCTGCGCTACTACGAGGAGCAGGGACTCATCGTCGCCGATCGCATGCCCAACGGCTACCGGGCCTACGACGAGTCGAACGTGGACCGGGTCGTCCAGATCCGCGGGCTGCTGGACGCGGGGCTGCCGACGCGGATCATCAAGCAGATCCTGCCGTGCCTCGACAAGCCCCTCGTCATCCACTTCCCCGACGCGACGCCCGAGATGCTCGCCACGCTGGAGGACGAGCGCGACCGGATGACCGAGCGCATCCGTTTCCTGACCCGCAACCGGGACGCGGTCGCCGAGTATCTCGACGCCGTGCGCGAGAAGTTGGCGAACGGGTCCGTCGCGGCGGACTGAGGGCCGAGGGCGTCCGATGGGCGCCCTCGGCGACCGTCATGGGTCGGGCCGAGACGCCTCAGCGCGCCGCCGGGCCGGTCCAGTCGGCGGGCACGTGTGCGAGGCGGACCCGCTGCGGGTGGTCGCCGACGGCCACCGAGGCGACCTTGCGGCCGGTGGCGAAGTCGATCGCCGTCACACGGTCCGTGCCGCTCTCCGAGATGACGCAGGAGCGGCCGTCGCCGCTGACCGTCGCCCAGTACGGCTTGGACGCCTCCACCAGCGGCCCCTCCTTCAGGGTCTCCCGGTCGACGACGGTGGCGTAGTCGTCCATGGTGGCGGCGATGCAGAGCCGCTTGCCGTCGGGGCTCATGGACATGCCGTGGTGGCGGGAGTCGTTGACCCAGGTGGTGCGGTCAGGGTCGGTCGCCGGGTTCTGAGGGAGCGTCTTGAGGCGGGTGATCCGGTCGGCGGCGACGTCGTACTCGAGGAAGCCGTTGAAGAACGAGACCTGGAAGTAGAGCTTCGACTCGTCGGGGGTGAACGCGACGGGTCGTACGGCGTCGGAGAGGTCCTTGCGGCCGAAGGCGTCGAGCCGGGCGCGCATGTCGATGACGCGTACCCGCTCGAAGGTGAGGGCGTCGACGACGGTGATGCGGCGGTCGCCCTTGGTCCAGTCCCAGAACGGGTCGTCGAGGGCCGTGGTGACCTCGCCGATGGCCATGTTCCAGAGGTGGCGGCCGTCGGCCGAGAAGACGTTCTCGTGCGGCTTGTCGCCGGTGGCGAAGGATCCGGTCTCCCGGCCCGTCGTGATGTCGAGGACGTGCACGGTGTTGGAGGTGGAGGCCGAGACGGCGACCCGGGTGCCGTCGGGTGAGACGGCCATGTGGTCGGAGCGGAATCCGGAGACGGGGAAGCGCCAGTTGATCCGGCCCGTGCGCAGGTCGATCGAGACGACATCGGCGAAGCTCGGCCGGGAGACCACCATCGCGGAGCCGTCGGGCGTGGCGTACATGTCGTCGACGAACTGGTCGTGGCCCTCGCCGGGCCCTTGCCGGATGCCCAGGAAGAAGGCCAGCTTGAGCGGGTTGAGCCCGATCTCCCACATCCGGGCTTCGCGGTCGGGGATGACGTTGATGCGGCCGATGCGCGCGAAGTCGCCAGTGGACTCGATGACATCGGCGGTGCCGTCCCAGTTGTTCCCCACGAACATCACCTCGCGCAGCCCGGCAGGCCGCGCGGAGTCGGCGGAGGAGGCGGCGACGCTGCCGCCTCCCGTGACGGTGAGAGCGAGGGCGGCGGCGAGCGCACCGAGCAGGTGACGGCGCGCACCACGCGTCCGGACTGCGGGCATGGGGGGGTCCTTCCGGGAGACGTGCGACATCGAACACCCCGCCGGTCGGGGCAACTTACCCGACGGTAAGGAGTTGTCGCGCCCACGACAAGACGTCGGTCGGCAGAAGTCTCGACGATCGCGGACCACCCATGCCGCTCGGCGGGCGGCGCGCCGGCCCCCCTCGTACCGGGCCGTGCGGGTGTCATGTCATGCGGCGCGCTCCCGCCACGATCGCCTCACGAATCCGGTTGTAGGTGCCGCAGCGGCAGATGTTGCGGATCTCGTCGAGGTCGGCCTCGTCGATCTCCCGGCCGGCCTCACGGGCCCGGCGGACCTTGGCGACCGCCGTCATGATCTGCCCGGGCTGGCAGTAGCCGCACTGGGCGACGTCGAGGTCGAGCCAGGCCTCCTGCATCGGGTGGAGCTCCTGCCCCACGGTCGCGGGAAGGCCCTCGATGGTGGTGATCTCGTCGGTGGGGGCGATGTCCTTCACCGGGACGGAACAGGGGTTGAACGCCTTGCCGTTGATATGGCTGGTGCACGCCTGGCAGACGCCGAGGCCGCAGCCGTACTTGGGCCCGGTGACGCCCAGGACGTCCCGGAGCACCCACAGCAGCCGGACGTCGTCCTCGACCTCGGCCGTGACGGCCTTGCCGTTGAGGATGAAGGTGTGTTGCGGCACGGTGGCTCCTGCTCCTAGAAGGCGCGGTCGAGGCCGTCGACCGGCGAGGCGGGGATCGGCGGGGTGGTGGGCAGCGGCTCGAATCCGAGCGGCTCGGCGTGGTTGACCGGGAAGGCAGTCGGCATGGTGCCGGTGGCCCTGCCGTACGCGCAGGCGACGGCGGCCATGGCCCCCGCGACGGCCAGCTCGCCCGCTCCGCCCGGCCGGTCCGAGGTCGGCGGCATCACCACGATCTCCAGCTCGGGCGGGGTGTTCCACTGCCGGGTGTAGAAGTAGTTGTCCCAACTCCCCTCCTGGAAACGCCCGTTGTCGAGGTGCAGTCCCGAGGTGAGGGTCACGGCGATGCCGTCGATGATGCCGCCCATCATCTGGGCCTGGAGGCCGCGCGGGTTGACCGCGAGGCCGACGTCGACGGCGCAGACGACCTTGGTGACACGGGGACCCGTGTACGCGTCCTCGATCTTCCGTCCGGTGGTCTCGGGCCGGCAGTCGATCTCGGCGAGGACGGCGACGAAGGAGTGGTACTCGGGATGGATCGCGATCCCCTGGGCCACACCGGCGGGAAGGGAGCGCCCCCAGTCCCCCACCTCCGCGACCTTGTCCAGAACGGCCCGCGCGCGCTCCTCCTTGAGGTGACGGCGCCGGAACTCGTAGGCGTCCTTGCCCGTCCGGCGGGCCAGCTCGTCCACGACCAGCTCCTGGGCGCACCGGACGTTGGGCGAGTAGATGTTGCGCATGGAGCCCGTGTTGAAGCCCTTGTCCGTCTCGCTCAGCAGCTGTGTGGTGACCCCGAAGTGGTACGGGCTCTGCTGGGTCAGCTGGAAGATCGTCTCGGAGAAGGTGAGGTCGCCGACGGGCAGTCGGGCCGCCGCGGAGGTGATGATCTCACCGAGACCGTGGCCGAAGTCCGTGGCGACGGAGGTGTGGCGCTGCTCGTACGTCAGCACCTCGCCGAGGCTGTACGTGGCCCGCACCCGGGAGGTCGACATGGGATGCGTACGGCCCTGGCGGAAGTCGTCCGTCCGGTGCCACATCAGCTTCACGGGCCTTCCCATGGCCCGGGAGATCTCCGCGGCCTCGCCGGCGGCGTCGTGGAAGAGCTTGCGTCCGAACGATCCGCCACCTTCGGTGACATGGACCTTGACCGCGGTGACCGGGAGACCGAGCCGCAGGGCGATCTGCTCCTGGGCGACGATCGGCGACTTCAGGCTCGCCCAGATCTCCGCCGAGTCCGCCCGCACGTCGGCGATCGCGCAGTTGGTCTCCAGGGCGCTGTTGCTGGCGAAGTGGAAGGTGAAGCGGGCGTCGACGGCCTTGGTCAGGAGTGGCAACGGCGGTACGACAAGGGGTAGTTCGGCGGCTCGGAGCTTCTTCAGGACGGTCGCGTCCGAGGTGCCCTCGGCGGTGCCGGGGCCCCAGGTGACCTTCAGGGCGCGGACGGCGTCGATGCACTGGCCGAAGGTGCGGCCGCGGACGGCGACGCCGGTGGAGATCCGTACGACGTCGGTGACGCCGGGCATGGACCGGACCTCGTCCAGGTTCTCCACCGAGCGGACCGTGCCGTTGATCGTGGGCGGCCGGCAGACCATCGTGGGCAGCGCGTCGGGCACCTGGACGTCCATGGCGAACTTCTTGCGCCCCGTCACGGCCTCCAGGGCGTCGATGCGCCGCTGCGCGGTGCCGATGACCTTGAACTCGGACGGCTTCTTGAGCGCGACGCCGACCGCGGTGTCGGTGACGGCGGCCGCCTTCACCGCGAGTTCGCCGTAGGTGAGGCTCCGGCCGGTCGTCGAGGAGACGATCGCCCCGGCCCGCGCGGTCAGCGAGCCCACCAGCTCCCCGAGCTCCAGGGCGGCGGCATGGAGCAGCCGGCCCCGGGCGACGGCGGCGGCCACGCGGATGGGCGCGAAGGTGGAGACGGTGGTGTTGGAACCGCCGGTGAGCTGGTTGAACAGCAGCTCGGGGCGGGCGTCGGCGAGGGTGATCCGCACCTTCTCCAGCGGCAGGTCGAGCTCCTCGGCGAGCAGCATCGCGGAGGAGGTGGTGATGCCCTGGCCGACCTCGGCCCTGGGCAGGGCGAAGGAGGCGGTGCCGTCCGGGTCGATCCTGACGGTGATCAGATTCGCGGTGGGCAGGGCGGCATGGGTGAGCATGTCGTTGAGGTCGTAGATCTCGGAGGGCCCCGGCAGGGACGGCACCAGGGCGGGAGCCGCGGCAGCCGCCGGGGCGGGCGCGAGGACCGCCTCACCGAGCTGTGCGGCGACGGTCAGCGTCGGCGCCGCGAGGACGTAGCCGAGGAAGCGGCGCCGGTCCGGACCGCTCGGCGCGGACTCTTCCCTCGGGTGCTGCTGCGCATCGTCGCGCGCTGTCATCGGCTGCCCTCTCTACGAACCACGAAGTCCGACGGATCATCGCGCACACGGCGCCCTGTGCGGCCCGGAACGGCACAGGTTTCACTCCGGGCGCGCCAAGCCCTCACGACACGGCGGGCGGAAGCGGGGAATAGCGCGCCCGGGACCGACGGTTGTGAGCCCACGTGGCACGCGGCCGCACCCCGCTCGGAAGGAAGCTCCATGAAGATCGGCATCATCGGCGCAGGCAACATCGGCGGCAACCTCACCCGCCGCCTCACGGCCCTCGGCCACGACGTCTCCGTGGCCAACTCCCGCGGCCCGGAGACGCTCAGCGCGCTCGCGGAGGAGACCGGCGCGAAGCCGGTGACCGTCGGCGAGGCGGCGCGCGGCGCGGAGATCGTCGTGGTGACCGTGCCGCTGAAGGCGGTGCCGGACCTGCCCTCGGGTCTCTTCGACGGCGCGGCGGAGGGCTTCGCCGTGATCGACACCGGCAACTACTACCCGCAGCAGCGCGACGGCCGGATCGCGGCCATCGAGGACGACGGCCTGACCGAGAGCCGCTGGACCGAGCGGCACATCGGCCACCCGGTGATCAAGGCGTTCAACGGCACCTACGCCCAGGACATCCTGGACAAGCCCCTCCCGGCCGGCGACCCGGAGCGCATCGCGCTGCCGGTCGCGGGCGACGACGAGGCCGCCAAGAAGACGGTCCGGGCCCTGATCGACGAGCTGGGCTTCGACACCGTCGACGCGGGCGGCATCGACGAGTCCTGGCGCCAGCAGCCCGACACTCCCGTCTACGGCCTGCGGGACGGAGTCGCGGCGGTCACCAAGGCCCTCGCCGACGCCTCGCCCGAGCGCCCCGCGTCGTTCCAGGGCTGACATTGCCCGCGTGGCGGCCTACGCCCTAGGACCCCGGGGCGTAGGCGGCCGCCGGCGGGCCCTGGGGGTGGGCGCCCAGGGACGGTGCGAGCCAGCGGTTGTACGAGGCCATCCAGGCGCTGTCGGCACCGCCCCTGCGGTAGTCCTCCAGCACCGCGTTGACCCGGCGCACCAGATCCTGGTCGTTCTTGTTCATGGCCACCCCGTACAGGGAGGTGTCCAGACGCGGGCCGACCAGCTGGAGGTTGGGGTCCTGGGCGACGAGCCCGGCGGCGAGCGTCGCGTGGGTGAGGATGGCGTCGACGTTCCCCTGCTGGAGTTCGACGAGGCAGTCCAGATGGCTCGCGGTCTCCACGGCGACGGCGCCGGTCCTCGAGCCGCGCAGCAGGTCGGCGGCCGAGCTTCCCTTGCTGAGGCAGACGCGCCGGCCGCGCAGCTTCGCGTCGAAGCCGTCGATCTCGGAGCCTTCGGGGACGAGGAGTTGATGGCCGGTCTCGAAGTAGACGCTGGAGAACGCGATTTCGGCCAGCCGCTCGCAGGTGATGCTCATCGTGCGGACGACGACGTCGACCTGGCGGGCCTGGAGCCGGGAGATCCGCTGGCTCGGCGGCATGCTGACGAAGCGGACCGTGGCCTTCGGGCCGAGGATGTCACGGGCGATCGCCCGGACGAGGTCGATGTCGAAGCCGACCGGTTCACGGGTCTGCGCGTCCCGTGAACCCCAGAGGTAGCTGTTCAGGTCCACCCCCGCGACAAGGTGGCCGCGCTCGCGGATGCGCCGCACGGCCGGGCCGTCCACGCGTGAGGGCCGAGGACTCGCTCGCCGTGGATCGCAGTCCGGGGCGCGGGCGGGCGGCGCGGCGGCGTGCCCGGCAGTCGTGCGCGGGACGGCGGACGGGCCCGTCGTCACGGCGGCGGCCGGAGCCGCGGCCAGGACCATCGCGATGAGCAGCAGCCACAGCGTGGAGCGGCCGCCCAGCGGCCACCTCCCCCGGCGTACCGACCCGGATCCAGCAGTCACAAGCCCCACCCCCGCGCAGCCGACTCCCGAGCACCAAGGCTACGCAGCCGAACGCCAACACGCGGGTGCGATACGAGAGTTGACCGTATGTTGGGACAAGCTTCACCGTCCCCGCAGGGCGGGCAGCGACGGCAGTGCGAGCTTCCGGCCCACGTGCGCGAGCCCGCCGACCCGGACGGCCAGGCCCGTCGGCACCCGCCGGTCGCCGGACGCGTCGCACTCCTCCGACGCGGCCCGGCCCATGGACGCACGTACGCCCACCCGGATGCCGCGGCCCTCCCGTGTCGGTCGCACCGCGCGAAGCTGACTGCGTGAGAGCCGGGCGCGCTGGCCGCCACTCGTGATCAGCGCGTTCACCGAGGTCATCGGGTCGGCGCCCACGCTCCGCGCCAGCAACATGCCGACGGCCAGCGGAAGCAGCGCCACGGCCAGCGCCGAGCCGGTGGTGGTGACGTGCTGCATACGGCGGTTGCGCCGGTCGTCCGAGGTCATGACCGCATTCGACCAGCGGAGGCAGGTCCCCGGCATCGGCCGACGTACTCAGTCCGGCCGTACGCACATACTCAGTCCGGGGTTGTCGGCGGCCCTCCGGGGGAACCACCCTGGCGATCGAGCACGGACAGCGGAGGCGCGACGACTGTGACCCCCATACCCGGCGCGGCACCGTCCGTGCTCGTGATCCAGCACGAGGACGGCACGGGCCCCGGCCTCGTGGGCGACCGCCTCCGGCGGGCCGGCCTCCACCTCGACGTCGTGCACCCTTGGCTCGGCGACCGGCTGCCCGATTCGCCGCACGGGCACGCGGGCCTCGTCGTCCTCGGCGGCGCCGCCGGCTGCGAGGACGTCGCGGCCATGCCGTGGCTGCCACGGGTACGCGAGATGCTGCGGGCGGCGTCGGCCGAGGAGATCCCGGTGCTCGGCATCTGCCTCGGCGGCCAGATCCTCGCCCACACCTTCGGCGGCGCCGTCGCCCCGCGTCCCCAGGGCCCGGAGATCGGCGCCGTCCTCCTGCGCCGGTTGCCCGCGGCCGACGCGGACCCCGTTCTCGGCGCGGTCCCCGAGGGCGCGGCGGCGGCGCAGTGGCATTGGGACGAGGTGGTGCGACTGCCGCCGGGAGCGGTGCCGTTGCTCACCGGGGACGACTGTCCGATCCAGGCGTTCCGGGTCGGATCGGTGGCCTGGGGTGTGCAGTTCCATCCCGAGGTGCTCGCCGACTCACTGGCCGAGTGGGCCCTCGCCGAAGGTGCCGAGGCCCGGTCGGCCGGTGCCGATCCGGAGGCCGCAGTGACCGCGGTACGCGCGGCGGAGCCTGAACTCCGTACAGTCTGGGGGGCGATGGCCGACGCGTGGGGCGCCCTCGTCCTTGCCGGGACGCGGACCGCTTCCTGACCCCCGGCGTGTCCCGGCGCGCCCGCTTGGCGGGCCGTGCCCCGTGGGGTTGCGTGGGCCGTCGATCGCCACGTAACGCACACCGAGGAGTCCACGACACCATGGCCGACTACCGCATCGAGACCGTCCGCACCGGCTATCGCACCTGGATCGCCCGCAACGACCGGGGCGCGGAGGTGCGGATCGGCGCGGCCGACGACGCGGACGCGCAACCCTCGTTCACCCCGGTCGAGCTGCTGCTCGCGGCCATGGGAGGCTGCGGCGGCATGGTGGTGGACAGGACGGCCCGCGCCGTGGACCACGACGATCTGCGGATCGTGGTCGAGTCGGTGTCGGGGCCGGAGGACGACGGCCGGCTGGGCCGGATCAGGGTCAGTTACGAATTCGAGCTGCCGGACAACAACCCCAAGGCGGCGGAGGTCTTCGCCCGAGGGGTGCGGCTGACACACGAGAAGTTCTGCACGGTGAGCCGGACGGTCGAGCACGGTGCGACGGTGGAGGCGCTGCTCCCGGACGGCACGGTCGGCTTCCGCGCCGGCTGACCCACGGCACGGCGCTACTCCTCGATGGCGCCGCCGATCCGGCGCAGATGCCGCCGGAAGGTGTACGACGGGTCCGCGTCCCGCAGCGCGAGGAACTCCGCGAACCGCGTCTGCGCGCGCAGCGTCTCACCGGCCCTGATCCTGCGCGCCTGGTCGCGCTCGGTGCGGAGGATGCCGTGGGCGGTCTCGAGGACGGCGTCGACCCGGTCCGCGGCCACGAACAGCACGCCGTCGTCGTCGCCGAAGACGATGTCGGCGGCGCTCACCAGGTGCTCGCCGCACCGTGCGGTGCGCAGCGCTTCCGGCTCCCGGGCGTCCACGCGGACGGGGCCGGGTGCGTGGCGGCCGTAGGAGAAGACGGGCAGCCCGATCTCGACGAGGTCGGGCGTGTCACGGTGCAGCCCCCAGACGACGAGACCGGCGACGCCGGCCGCCTCGGCCTCCAGGACCGCGAGGTCTCCGACGCACGCCTCGTCGCGGCGGCCCGCGTTGTCGACGACGAGCACGTCCCCGGGCTCGGCCTCGCCGAAGGCTTCCAGGAAGACGTCGACGCTTCCGTAGTGCCGGGCGGGCAGGACGCGTCCGGCGAGCCGCTGCCCCGGCACGACGGGAGCGATTCCGGCGGGAGCCGCGCGCAGGGGTTCACCGAGCCGGACGCAGGCGTCGGCGATCAGGGGCGTGGAGAGGTCGGCGAAGTCCTTCAGCATCGGCGATGTCCGTTCTCTGACGTGGTGCCCGCGGTTGCGGGCGGCGCGGGCGGCGGCTGTCGCCCGATGCTATGCGCCGGATTCGGCTCGGTCCCGGGCCACTTGTGCCGAGGTGGCCCGTGCGGGGCCGGGCGGGTCGCAGTAGTTTCGCGGCGGGACGCGGAGGCCGTCCCGTGGTCGACAGGGACGCGAAGGCCGTACGCGGCTCTCGGGGCTTCGCGCCGGAGAGGGGCTCACCGCCGTGATCGTGATCGCGCATCTCAGCGACATCCACATCGACAGCTCGCCGCGCAGCGCGGAGCGCACCAGGTCCGTGATGGCCTATCTGGAATCGCTCGACATCGACCTCGACGCGGTCGTGGTGACCGGTGACATCGCCGACCACGGTCTGGAGTCGGAGTACCTCCGTGTACGGGAGTTGCTGCGGACCCGGCATCCGCTGCTCGTCTGTCCGGGCAACCACGACGTGCGGGACGAGTTCCGCCGCGTGCTCCTCGGCGCGCCCGTGACGCGGGCCGGCTCGCCGGTGAACCAGGTGCTGCGCGGGGCGGGGTTCGTGCTTGCGCTCGGCGACTCGTCGGTGCCGGGGAAGGACGAGGGGTTCCTGGAGGAGGAGACGCTCGCCTGGCTGGAGTCCGTCCTGGACGGGACCCCGCAGGACGTACCCGTCCTCGTCGGGTTCCATCACCCGCCGACCGCGCTGCACATCCCTTTCGTGGACGGCATCCGTCAGTTCGGGGAGCATCGGCTCGCCGAACTGGCCGAGCGCCGGTCCGGCATCGTCGCCTTCCTGTGCGGGCACGCGCACACGGCGGCCGCCACCACCTTCGCGGGGCTCCCGCTGCTCGTCGCGCCGGGCGTGATCTCGACGTCGAAGCTGCCCTGGGAGTCGCAAGGCCGTACCGGCGTCCATGTGTACCGGGACGAGATGGCGCCGTCGCTCGCGTTCCACGTCCTGGACGAGGAGGGCCGGATCACCACCCACTACCGGAGCGTCCCGGTCTAGCGTCCTCGTTTAGCGGTGCGGTGCGCGGAGACTCGCGGGAGTGTGGGCCGGTGCGCGGTCCACGGGCAGGAGGCTGCCGTGTCCCTCGACGGAAAACGCGTCCTCGTCCTCACGACGAACTACGGCACGGAGCAGGACGAACTGAAGAAGCCGGTGGCGGCCCTGCGCGAGGCGGGCGCCCGGGTCACCGTGGCCGCCCGGAAGGCCGAGCCCGTCCACACCCTGGTGTCGGACCGGCGACCTGGTGACGTCGTACGGCCCGATGCGACGTACGGCGAGCTGTCGGCGGACGGGTTCGACGCGGTGGTCGTGCCGGGCGGCACCGTCAACGCCGACCGTCTGCGGGTCGACCCGGCGGCCCAACGGCTGCTGTCGGCGTTCGCCAAGACCGGGAAGACCGTGGCCGCGATCTGCCACGGCCCGTGGCTGCTCGTCGAGTGCGGGCTCGTCCCGGGCAAGGAAGTGACCTCGTACCCCTCGATCCGTACGGATCTGGTGAACGCGGGCGGGACCTGGGTGGACCGCGAGGTCGTGGTCGACACGTCCGGCGGGTTCCGCCTGATCACCTCACGCAGGCCCGCCGACGCCGAGCGCTTCTCGAAGGCGATCGTCGAGGCGCTCGGCGGGGACCCGTAGCCGTGAGCCGGCGCCCGCCGTCAGGCGAGCCAGATCTCGCGGACCCTGCGCAGCGGGTCCCGCTCCACGCGCGGCTCGGTGTCCCAGAGCATCATGGCGCGGTCACCGGCCGTGTAGCGCGGCCAGGACTCCCCCGGGTCCTGGTCCCGTACGAAGGAGACCCAGGCGCGGTGCATCGCGTCGGCGAGGGCGCGCGGCGGTGCGTCGCCCGCGGCCGCGGTGACGCCCTCGGCGTCCAGGAGGTCGAAGGCGTACGGCAGGTCGAGGCAGTGGAAGGCCATCGAGTTGACCGGCGACTTCCAGACGAACTCGTAGAGCCAAGTGGGCCGTTCGCGACGCGCGCGGGCGTCGGCCACGGCCAGGGACGGTGCGCGGAAGGTGGCGTCGGTCAGCGCCTGTCCGAAGAGGCGCTCGGGGTCGTCCGCGGCGTAGGCGGTGGTGAAGGACTCCACCCGGTCCGGCGCCAGGCCGACGACGCCGAGGAGTGCGGGCATGGGCGGGCCGTCGGGTCCCGGGGCGGGGATGGCGTTGAACTCGTGCGACGTGAAGCCGAGCATCAGCGGGACGTCGGCGCCCGCGTCGCCGTCTGTCAGCGCGTCGAGGACCGGTTCCGGGATCAGTTTGCCGTCCGCGAAGGGCGCGAGCGCCAGCATCGGGGGCAGCCCCTCGCGGTCGGGTCCGGGCTCGCCCAACCGGTCCTGGAGATCGAGCAGCGCGTCGTCGCTCAGGTCGCGCAGGGCGGCGGCGGTGGCGGGGACGCCGGTGCGGGCGGTGAAGAGGCGGGCGGCGGCGCGGGCGACCTCGGGTCCGTCCGGACGCATGACCGCCCCGGAGACGGAGAGCGCGCCGCGGAACAGGTCGCGGGCGGCGGGGACGGCGAGCAGGGTCTGCACGGCGCCCCCGCCTGCCGACTGGCCGGCGACGGTGACCTTGGCCGGGTCGCCGCCGAAGCGGGCGATGTTGTCGCGAACCCACTCCAGGGCGGCGATCCAGTCCAGGACGCCACGGTTGTCGGGCGCGTCGTCGAGGTGCAGGAAGCCCTCGATGCCGAGCCGGTAGCCGAGGGAGACCAGGACGACGCCGTCGCGGTTGAAGGCCGAGCCGTCGTACCAGGGGCTGGCCGCGGATCCGGCGACATAACCGCCGCCGTGGATCCAGACCAGGACGGGCAGGCCCGCCGCGGGGTCGGGCCCGGGGGTGAAGACATTGAGGTTGAGCACTCCGGCGCCGGGGACGGAGGGCTCGGGGATGGTGGTGACCTCGGCGAAGGGGCGCCGCTGGGCGGTCGGCCCGTACGCGGTGGCGTCGAGGGGCTCGGTCCAGGGCTCCGGCGGCACGGGCGCGGCGAAGCGGAGGTCGCCGACGGGCGGCTGCGCATACGGGATGCCGAGGAAGCGGACGCTGCCGTCGGCCCGCCGCTCGCCTCGGACAGGACCTCGGGTGGTGGTCACGAGGGGCGCGGCGGTGGGCGTCATGGGGGCTCCTGAGGGATCACGTGACGCGAGCGCGTCGACGAGGACGACAGGAAGGTAACACGTGTCACCATCACGTGTCACCCATCGGTGCCACCGAGCGGCGGCGCGGTGACTCCGGTACGGAACACACGTCCTGACGATCCGTCCATGGTGTCGCCCTCCCGGGCACGGGTAGTACCGGTGAGGGACGGCGTGGCGGCAGGGGGTGGCGGTGTGGACGCGTCGACGGTGGTCGGGATCCTGGTGGTGGCCGGCGGGGCGGCGCTGATGGCGACGGGCGCCCTCCGGAAGGGCCGGGCGGTACGCCCGCTGCGTCCTGCTCGCGCACGGGCCGCCGCCGAGCGCGCGGACTTCCGTGTCCTGCTGCGCGCGGCGGGCATGGCGATCGCCTCCGCACGCGACGCGGCGGGCCACGGCGAGCCGATCATCGTCACCGTCGAGGACGTGATGCGTCTGACGGTGGAGCACTTCGGCCACACCGAGGTCCCCCGCGAGCAAGCGGCGGCGGCCCTCCGCCTCCAGTACGAACGCGCCGCCTGCGCACGGGACTGCGTCACCGACGCGTTCGGCTGACCCCGGGGGCCGGGGCGACTGGGTGGGCGGGCCTATCGCTCCAGGGCGGCTGCGGCGGGCGATCGCGGGGCACCCCGGGGCGACTGCGGCGCGCGGGCCTGGTCGCCCCAAGGCGATTGCGGCGGGCGTGCCTGTCGCTCCGGGGCGGTTGTGACGGGCGGTCTCGGGGCACCCCGAGGCGATTGCGGCGCGCAGGCCCGTCACTCCCGGACGACCGTGGCGGGCGGTCTGTCGCCCCCGGGACGACCGTGACCGGCGGCCTGTGGGCGCCCCCCAGCCGGCGGTCGGGGGCAGCCCGGTCACCCCAGGGCGGCTCGCGGGTGGTGCGGGCGACCTGGAGAGCTGCGGCGGGCGGCCTGGGCGCCCCCGGGGTGGCTGTCGTGGGTGGCCTGGGCAGCTGGGGCGGCCGCCCCGGCGCCTCCGGGAGCTGTCACCCGCGCCGCTCCGCCTCCGGCGGGACCGGTGTCGCCTGGTGGTAGTACATCCGCCAGCCCGAGCCGTCGCCGGCCCGGCGCCAGAGAGAGCTGCGGCGGGCGCGCAGGCCGTCGATGACCGTTTCGTAGGTCAGGTGGACCAGGCCGGGGGCGAGCAGCGTGCCGGTCATCGCCGAGGGTTCGTAGCGCGGGCCGTCATCCGTGCCGCCGGGCAGATCGGGCAGAGCGGCGAGCATCTGCTCGTACGTCCAGCGGCGGCCGGAGGCGCCGACCTCGACGAAGTCGGGGTCGAGCAGTTCCCGTGCGAGCACACGGGACGTACGCACCGAGGGCTCCATGAGCCGGAGTTCCGACGCGACGGCCTCGGCGATCTCGGCGGCCGAAACGGCCTCGTCCGGCGTACTCACAGGGCGATCCAGTAGCGCCGCTTGCGGCCGAGCTCCGTCTCGCGGACGTCCTCCAGGAGGCCACCGTTGCGCTCGATGGTGCGCGCCGAGGCGATGTTGCCCTCGTCGCAGGTCACGAGGACCCGGTCGAGGCCGAGGGCGCGGGCCTCGGGGAGGACCGCGCCCAGCGCCCAGGTGGCGAGGCCGCGGCGGCGCGCGGAGGGCCGGATGCTGTAGCCGATGTGCCCGCCGGCACGGAGCAGCAGGTCGTTCAGGTCGTGGCGAAGATCGATCGCGCCCGCGTAGCCGCCGTCCTCGACGATCCACCAGTGCGTGGCATGGACCCAGCCCTCCGCGAGCGGGCGCGTCGGATCGGCCTGCGCCCGCAGTCTCCCCACCCAGGCGGCGAAGACATCGGGATCGGCGAGGGCGTCCCCCTCCGCCAGCCTCATTCCGGCACCGTCCTGATGGGCTCCGGGGTTCCACTCGGCGTGCGCTTCGAGCCAGGAGGCCTGAAGACCTGGGGTGGGGGTGACCAGTTCGGGCATACGGGGGACCATAACAGGCCAACCGGCCTGTGGATCAGGGCATTCACGGTGCCGGTCGCGTGCCCGCGCTACTCGCCGGTGACCCCGTCGATGCGCTCGCGGAGCAGGTCCGCGTGGCCGTTGTGACGGGCGTACTCCTCGATCATGTGGGCCAGGACATAGCGCAGGGAGTACGCCTCCTCGCCCTGGTGTCCGCGGTCGTCGAGGGAGTCCGCCGCGTCCACGACGGCGCGGGCCCGGGCACACTCGTCGCGCCACACCGCGAACGCCTCGGCGACCCCGGCCTCGTCGAGGCCGTCGACGTCGAAGTCCGCCCAGTCCGTCGAGCCGGACGGGGTCCAAGGGCTCCGACTCCGCTCACCGTTGACGACGTTGCGGAACCAGCCGCGTTCCACCTCGGCAGCGTGGCGCACCAGGCCGACGAGCGAGAGTCCCGAGGGGGCGATCGCGCGCCGCTTGAGCTGCTCGACCGTCAGACCCGCGCACTTCATCTCCAGGGTGTCGCGCTGGAATTGGAGCATCGCGGTGAGCGTGGAGCGCTCGTCGGCGGTACGGGGCGGCTGGGTGCGGCGATCTTCGTTCATCGGGTCATCGTGCCGGCACCCACCGGCGACGGTCCCGGCGTCTTCCCGCGATCGTCGGCACGGCCTTCCTCACGAGACGTCGGCCGGACTCGACCGCGGCCTTCTTCAGGCGGGTTGGGCGTAGTTGCCGAAGCCGACCCAGTCCAGCGCCACGCAGGGCTCGTCACCGAGTACCCAGGCGTCGTGCCCGGGTGCGACAGTGAAGAAGTCGCCGGGGCCCACCTCGAGCGATTCGCCGTCGTCCATGACGATCTTCATCCGGCCGCTGACGACGTAGCCGACGTGGTCCGCCTGACAGCTGTCGGTGCCGGCGATGGGCTTGATGTGCTTGGACCACTGCCAGCCCGGCTCGAAGACGGCCCGGCCCACCGGGCCGCGGTCCGTGTTGACCAGGTCGAGCCTGCCCTTACCGCCCTCGAAGGGACGGGTCTCATCTGCGGAGTCGAAGCTCCGGGACGCGATTCCGGTCATGTTCGTCCGCCTCCCGGCGGTGTGACGTGCCAGCCCCCGAGTCCTCTTCCAGGTTACGCCGAAGGGCCCGCGCCCGACGTCCTGTTGCCGCGGGCGCGGAACCGCCGCGGGACGGGGCCCGCGGCGGTGACCCGGGTCCACGGACCTCCCCGTGTACGGATTCGCCCCGCATACGTCCCTCGGCGGAACGGAACCCGGTCCGGGGAGGGACGGTGCATATCGATCCATGCCGACGCTTGGCCTTTCACCGGACATTCATTGAACAGTCACCTTCTTTGGCGGTTCCCCGCTAATCCGTCACGTGATTTCTGTACGGATCCCTTATCGGACAGATCTACACATAAAGGCCAGATAAGAGCACAATGAAACCGCGGCATCACGCCGCAAGCACGGTCGGACGTGCAAGACGCCAGAAGGAGGCGAGTCGTATGTCTGACGTCTCTCACCGTCCTGGTGATATCAGGGGCCACCCGGATGCACCGGAAATGCGTGACCGCTACTCCCGAATGCTCCAGACCCGTGGTGTCGCCGCGGTCGAGGAACTGGTCATCCTGGCCGGCATCTGGGCCGCCGTGTCCGCTTACACGGTCCACTTCGCGGCGCTCCACCCGGACCTCGCCCTCAGCAACCTGATCGTCGGCATCGCTCTCGCCGGCCTCGGGCTCTGTATGTCGATGGCGCCGGAGCGGTCACAGGACCTCAACTTCGTCGCCCTGGTAGGTGGCGTCTGGCTGATCATCTCCCCCTGGGTGGTCGCACGGAACGCAGACACCGGCGCGATCGTGAGCAACGTCATCACCGGCGCATGCGTCTGCCTCTTCGCGCTCACGGCGGGCGGACTGCTCATGAGCAAGACGAGAAAAACGGGATGAAGTTCTGATCCCCTCCCTAAACGGCGTCCCATCCTCTGCATCAGGATGCGGCGCCGTTGTCGTCCCACTGGGCAAACCAGACACATCACCCCCCAACGCCCCACGGCAGGTAACGAATTGACCGACGGCGTTTCGGCCACATAAGTTCTGCGTAAGCTTGCTCCACAGGGACAGGCTCCCGCTCGCATTCCCAGTCCTTGGGGGGACAAAGTGAACTGGTACCTCGACGTTCTCAAGAAGTACGCGGTATTCAACGGCCGTGCGCGCCGCCAGGAATACTGGATGTTCTTCCTGTTCAACATCATCGCGTACATCATCGTCGCGATCCTCGACGCCGTGCTCACCACCCAGCCGCTGCTGACCGGTATCTACGCGCTGGCCGTCTTCCTGCCGACGCTCGGTGTGACCATCCGTCGCCTGCACGACACCGGCCGCTCCGGCTGGTGGATCCTGATCGGCATCATCCCGCTGGTCGGCCCGATCATCCTGATCGTGTTCTACGCGACCGAGGGTGCCGCGACCGACAACGCGTACGGCCCGAACCCGAAGGCCGTCGCCGCGTACTAAGCAGTACCGCCCGAAGCCCCCGGAAGGCTCCCTTCCGGGGGCTTCGCGCATTCCCGGCGCCGGACGCCCAGTGACGGTTCGTAGCATTTACCGCTCGCGCCTTGTGCACCGTGGAGCACGACCCGCCTCCTCCCCCGCCCCTAGCCTCGCCGCAGCGGCGCGCAATGGAACGAACGAGGGGCGGTACCGATGAACTGGCTCATCCACGACTACCGCGAGAGCGATCTCGCCGCAGTGGTCCACCTGATCGACACCACGGCCGAGCTCGGCCAGGAATCCGTCTTCTCCCTGGCCGAGTGCATCGGCGCTCTGACCTCCCGCCAGCCGGCGGTCGTCGCCGTCCACCAGGGCGTGCCCATCGGGGCGGCGCTCGCCTGTGTGGCCGGCGAGCGGGCCTGGGTGATGCGGATCGCGATCGCCTCGGCCTGGCGGGGCCGCGGCCTCGCCAGCGCGCTCCTGGTCGAGCTGGAGCGACGTCTGGTCGCGGCGCGGGTCGGCCGGATCGCGTACGTGCTGCCCGAGGAGGACCTGCTCGGCGAGGGACTTCTCAACGCGGGCTACACCCGCCAGCCGGCCGTCGCCTACTTCGAGAAGGTCGAGCCGCTGCACGGGCCCGCCGCCAACCTCCTCGACGACCTCGGCGGCCGGCTGCTGCCCGGGGATCTGTGGGCGAAGGTCGCCGGCATGGAGCGCGAGAAGGATCTGATCGAACGACGGGTCGTGCTGCCGCTCGCCGAGCCGGAGCGCGCGGCGCGGCACGGTGTGCGACCGCCGCGCGCCGTGGGCCTGTTCGGCCCTCCGGGCACCGGTAAGACGACGTTCGCCCGCGGAATCGCCTCCCGGCTCGGCTGGCCCTTCGTGGAGATCCTGCCCTCCCGGCTGGCGGACGAGGGCAATCTGGCGGCGGCGCTGCGTTCGGCGTTCGCCCGGATCGCGGAGCTGGAGCGGGTCCTGGTCTTCATCGACGAGGTCGAGGAGATCGCCCCGGTCCGTCAGGAACCGGCGCAGCCCGGCGGGATGCACGGTGTCACGAACGAACTGCTCAAGCTGATCCCGGGTTTCCGCGAGCGCGACGAGCGGCTGCTGGTCTGCGCGACGAACTCGATCCGCTCCCTCGACCCCGCCTTCCTGCGCCCCGGCCGTTTCGACTACCTCATCCCGATCGGTACACCGGACAAGGCGGCCCGGGCCGCGATCTGGGCGCGCTACACCGAGGGCCGGCCGGACGTGGACATCGACGAACTGGTGCTGGCGAGCGACCTGTTCACGCCCGCCGACATCGAGCATGCCGCCCGGATCGCGGCACAGAACTCCTTCGAGCGGGATCTGGTCTCCGTCGGCGGACGGACGGCGGCCGACGAGCGGATACCGGGAGCGAGTACGGCGGACTATCTGCAGGCGATCGGTCAGTGCCGTCCGACGGTGACGCCGGAGATGATCACCCAGTTCGAGTCGGACATCACCACACACGCCCGGTTCTGACGGGTCCCCTCGCGCCGGGTGCGCGGTCCCCTCCCGGTCGGGTGCCGGCGTTCGGCCGGTATCCGACCACGTCGTCGGTGGCCCGAATATCTTGGTCACGAGCGGATTCCGCGACGACAGACCAACAGAGGGGGACTGGTCCCATGGAGCAGTACGAGGGGCTCGAGCTCAAGACCGTCACGAAGACCGAGGAGCTGGAGTCCTGGCTGGAACAGCACCATGCCGACACCCCCGGGGTATGGCTGAGAATCGCCAAGAAGGGCAAGGGGGGCGAGTCGCTGACGATTCCGGAGGTGCTCGACTGCATGCTCTGCTTCGGCTGGATCGACGGGCAGCGCAAGGGCGGGGACGGGGCGTACTACTTCCAGAAGTACACCCCGCGCCGGGCGCGCAGCCTCTGGTCTCTGGTGAACGTCCGCAAGGTCGATGCGCTGGTGGCCGCGGGCCGGATGCGCGAGCCGGGGCTCGCGGAGGTGCGGGCGGCGCAGGCGGACGGGCGGTGGGAGTCCGCGTACCCCTCGCAGGCGGAGGCGACCGTGCCCGACGACCTGGCGGCGGCGCTGGCGGCCGACGAGAAGGCCCGGACCTTCTACGAGCAGCTCGGGAAGACCGATCAGTACATGGTGATCCTGCGGCTGTGGCAGGCGCGCACGCCGAAGAACCGGGGCGAGCGGCTCGATCGGATGATGACCAAGCTGGCGTCGGGCGAGAAGGTCACCTGACCGGTCACGCCGTCCGGCGGTAGAGCACCTGGGGGGCCTCGAACTCCACGAAGGAAGCCGCGTGGACCATCCCGATGGCCTCCAGGAGCCGCCGCGACCGGTCGTTCGCCTCCTGCGTCACCGCGACCACGCTCTGTGTGCTCTCCAGCGCCCGGTCGACGGCGGCGGCGACGGCCTCGCGCGCGTATCCCTGCCCCCAGTGCTCGGGCAGGAACTGGTACGAGACCTCCGTCTCCCCGTCCCGCGACTCCGGTTCCACTGTCACGAGGCCGAGCAGTGTCCCGTCGGAGGCCCGGACGACCGCGTGGACGCCGGGCGCTCCGACGATCCGCCGCTGCCGGATCCGTACGACCTGGTCGATGACGGGACCTCCGAGGTGGAAGCGGACGTCGGGGTCGGTCCACAACCGGGTGACGGCCGGCACGTCGCGCGCCTGCACCGGCCGCAGCAGCAGTCGCTCGGTGGCGAGGGCGACGTCGGCGGGCGGGGCGGCGGAGGTGTTCATACGTACGATCATCTCAGCTCTGCCCGGCCCGGTGCCTCAGGGGCGCATCCGGCGCTGCACGGCGGCCAGGGCGCCGGCCTTGCGGCCCGGGACGCGTTCCCGCAGCGCGACGAGGGCGGGCCCCAGCTCTCGGGCGCGGGCGGGGTCCTCGATCTGCTCCCACTGGTGGTGCGCCCGGTCGACGGCTCCCTCGACATCGGGCTCCCCGGGCTCCTGGCTCAGCCCGAGCCGGGCCTGGGCGGCCGCGATCCACAACTCGCAGCTGCGGGCGGGCTCCCCGGCGAGTCGCGCGAGATCGGCCCGCACCTCCATCCAGTGCACGGCCTGCTGCGAGCGAGGCCCGTACCGTCGCAGGGCCTCCTGCTCCCACGCGACGGCCACGGCCACGGCCTCCCCGTGCCGCCCGGCCTGGGCGGCGGCCAGGATGGCGGGATGCGGATCGGGCACGCCGACGGGGGCGGGCGAGGGCATCGGCGGGGCAGGGGGATTCCCGGATCGGGTGGGAGCCCCGACAGCCGGAGCGGCAGCCGTCGTCCCGATCGGGCCGGGCACGGCTGCCCTGTAGGGAGCGGACACCGGTACGGGTGCCGCGTCGTACCTCGTAACCGGCGCGGAGGCCTGGCGAAGGCCTGGCACAGGGGCCGACGCTCCGATGGCAGTGGCGGCTGGGACCGGCACGGGTGCCGCGTCGGGAGCAGGCGCGGCAAAGGGCGCGGGCGCCCCGCGAAGGCCGGGCACAGGGACGGGGCCGGGCACGGTTGCTCCGGGTGGGGCAGACTCCGGAACCGGACCGAGGGCACTCTGTGGAGCCGGGACGGCGACCGGGGCGGAAGCCCCGTACGAAGCCGGCGCCACGGCGGGCGCGGGCGCCCCGTGCGGGGCACCGACCGTGACCGGCTCGGCTCTCCCGGCGGGAGAAGGCGCCGGCCCGTTCCCCGGCAGGGGCAGCCCACCCGGCGCGGCGGCGCCGGGCGTCGGGGTCAGAAGCAGCGCCTCGGACCCGGCCCGCTGGGCCGCCGCCTCCGCGTGGAGGTGGGGCAGCGGCGGGCGCGCACCGGTGCGCCAGATCGTGGCGAAGTGGCGGAGGTACTCCGGGGTCGCGGGGTCACCGCGGCGCGGGGCCGGGGCGACCCTGCCGTAGAGGTGCGGGCCCGGGCCCAGGGAGAGCAAGCCGGGGGCGGTGCGCAGGCGTTGCCAGAGCTCCGGGTCGACGACCAGGTCGGCCACCACCGTGGTCGTCCCCGGCCGCCGCGCCGCGAGTTCCGCCGCCAGCCAGTGCCACGGCAGCCCCGTGTACCGCAGCGTCGTCGGCGTGCTGCGCGCGAGCGCCAGGTGCGGCAGGTGCTGGCGCCGGTCCAGTTGGAGCTGCCCCGCGAGGTAGACGGCCAGCGGCCCCGGCGTCGCCGCGGCGGCCCGCAGGCGTGTCAGTACGGTCTGCGGGTCCAGCGGGTCGGCCAGTTCGACGACCGTCGCCACCGGCGTGCCGGTCAGCGCGCTCGGCGGCACCGCCGCCAACGCGGGCAGCACGGAGGCCGCGTCCACCGCTCGTCCCCGCCCCGCCGGCGCCGCCGCCAGCAGCACCGCCGTACCCACCGTGTCCACCTCGTCGTTCACCACACAAGCACCGTAACCTTCCCACCGCCCCTTCTCGTTATCACCCCGATGGCCGATAATCGGTGGGCCTTTGACATATGCCAGAAGCACCACCGTATCGAGTGTTGCCAAATCTCTTACGGGCTGTGCTTGCCTGTGCAACAGTCGTATCCGGGCCTTGTTCCACAGATCGCCCGCGCCGCGCCTGTATCGGAGTACGACATGCCGTCCCATCTGTTCGCGGACCGTCCCGCCCAGCCGCCGGAGCCTGGCACGGTGGACGCGTTGATCTCGCAGACCCGCCGTCTGCGCGGTGACGTGGACGCCGTACGCCGGGACGCGGTGCTGGACGAGGACGACCCGAAGAACCGCTGGCAGCGCGCCCTGTGCGACCTCGCCGTGCACCAACTGGACGACCTGGGCGCCCACTTGGGCCAGCTCAAGGCCGGTCTCCCGGACGAGCTCCCCGTCGTGCCCGGTGCCGACACGATCGAGGTCGAGGCCGCTTCGGGCCCCGGCGCCGCCTACGGCGGCCCCGCCCCCGCGCGCACCGGCTCCCTGCTGAGCCGGGTCGGCAGCGCCGAGTGGAATCTGCTGACCGACGAGGTCAGTTGGTCGGAGGAGCTGTACCAGATCTTCGGCCGGACCCCGGAGAGCGGTCCGATGTCGCTCGACGAGCTTCCCTCGATGGTGTTCGCCGAGGACCAGTCGCTGCTCCAGGCGATGGTGACGGACTGTCTGATCGACGGAAAGCCGATCGACGGCGAGTTCCGGATCGTCCGCACCGACGGCCGGGTCCGCACACTCCACATGATGGGTGAGCCGGTCCTCGACGCCGACGGCTGCACCGCCTCCATGTGGGCCGTCTTACGGGACGTCAGCGAGCTGCGCCGCAGCGAGCGCGCCGTCCGCGAGTCCCGCGACAACCTGCAGCGCCGCCGCCACATCGAGCGCACCGAACGCCGGGTCGCCGTCGAGCTGCAGGAGGCCGTCCTGCCTCCGTGGCGCGGTTCCCTGAGCTTCGCCCACGGCGGCCCGGGCGCCCCGCTCGACGTCGCCGGCCACTATCTGCCGGCCGCGACGACCGGCCTGATCGGCGGCGACTGGTACGACGCGCTCGCCCTCCCCGACGGGGACGCGCTCCTGACGGTCGGTGACCTCACCGGGCACGGTGTCTCCGCCACCTCCTCGATGGCCATGCTCCTCGGCGCGCTGCGCGGGATGGCGGTGGCCGGAATTCGCCCCGGGGCCCTGATGGGCCATCTCAACCAACTGCTCGAGACCTCGGTGCAGCCCGCCCTGGGCAGTGCGATGTGCTGCCGTTACGACCCGGCGAGCCAGACGCTCTCCTGGGCGCAGGCAGGTCACCCCGCCCCGCTGCTCTTCCGCAACGGAACGGGGCGCGCTCTGAAGCGGCCCGACGGTGTGCTCCTGGGAGCCACGGCCGCGGCCGCGTACGAGGAGTCGGAGATCCGGCTGCTCCCCGGGGACCTGCTGATGCTGCACACGGACGGGCTCACCCGGCGCGGCGGTATGGACGACACGGGCACTCAGCGCCTGCTCGCGCTGGCGCCACGGCTGACCGAGGCACGGGACGCGCAGGACTGCGTGCGGTCCGTGGTCGAGGAGTTCGGCCAGGCACCGCGTGAGGACGACGCCTGCGTGATGGTGGTCAGGGTCGGACAGTAGGCAGCAAGCTCAGGAGGGCATACCGGCGGAGCCGGTGTGCCCTTTCTCGTACGTACGGGGTGGGGTGGCGGGAAGCCACCGAGGGCCGGCCGGGCCGGATCCGCATCAGATCGAGCCGGACCGCGGTCGCTTCGTGGCCGGCTTGGGCAGCGCGAGCTCGATCTCCTCGCGCAGGTCCTCGATCTTGGCGTAGCCGGCGTACTGCCCGGTCAGTCGGTACATCTCCCGCAGCCGGTCCCAGGTGCGGTGCGAGGAGGTCTCCCCCATGGAGACCAGGGCGAGCCGCGCGTACCGATCGGCCTGCTCCGGGTCGTCGGCGATGAAGCAGGCCGAGGCGAGCGAGATGTAGTCGAAGAGCTTGGAACGGTTGTGTCCGTTGCGGCGCAGTTCGAGCGCCAGCTTGGCGTGGCGCTGCGCCGGGACGGCGGCCGTGGGGTCGTGCTCGGCGAGGGTGCGGAAGGCGAGGGCCTGCATCCCGTGCATGTCGGCGTCGTCGAAGTTCTGCATCCAGCTCGGCGGTGGCACGTCCGAGCGGTCGGAGACGAAGAGGTCTTCGGCCTCACCGAGGGTGCGGCGCATGGCCTGCCCCTTGCCCATGGATGCCTGGGCCCATGCCTCGATGGTGTGGAGCATCGCCTGGGTGCGCGGCAGAACCTCCTCGCCCGATCCCGACTTGGCGAGCTTCATCAGGTCGAGGGCGTCGTCGGGCCGGCCGAGGTGGACCATCTGGCGCGCGGCGCGGGACAGGGCCTCGCCGGCGCGTGGCCGGTCGCCGCCCTCGCGGGCCGCGTGGGCGGCGATGACGAAGTACTTCTGGGCGGTGGGTTCGAGGCCGACGTCGTGGGACATCCACCCGGCGAGTACAGCCAGGTTGGCGGCCACGCCCCACAGGCGTCGCTGGAGATGGTCGGGGTGGTGGTAGGCGAGCATCCCGCCCACTTCGTTCAACTGGCCGACCACCGCCTTGCGTTGGAGTCCGCCGCCACGGGAGGCGTCCCATGCGCGGAACACCTCCACCGAGCGCTCCAGTGCCTCGATCTCCTCCGACCCGATGGGGGCGGCCTCGTAGCGGTCGAACCCAGCGGGGTCGGCGTGGAGGGGATCGTTGGCGCGGGGGGCTTGCGCGGCGGCGCGTGCGGGGTCGGTGTGGAGCCAGTCGTGCATGGCGCTGGTGAGTGCGGAGCCGGCGGCGAGCACGGCGCCCGCGCCCATCAGGCCGCGTCGGTTGAGCATGAGGTCCATTCCCGTGAATTCGGTGAGGACCGCTGCCGTACGCTCGGGCGCCCAGGGCAGCCCGTCAGGGTTGTCGTTGTTCCTGACGTTCTGCCGTTTCCCGGCGCGCCCGTGTCGTACGAACCCGAGGTCCTCGATGGTCACGACACGGCCGAGTCGCTCGGTGAACAGAGCTGCCAGCACCCGGGGTACGGGGTCGCGCGGGGTCTCCCCCATGTCGATCCATCGCCTCACCCGTGAGGTGTCGGTCGACAGTTGCGGATGGCCCATGGCCGCCGCCTGCCGGTTGACGAGCCTCGCGAGCTCTCCCTTGGACCAGCCGGCGAGGCCGAAAAGGTCTGCCAGGCGGGTGTTGGTCTGTCCGGTCACGTCTAAGCCCCCAGGTTCTCGGCTGAGTTGACAGTAACCCCCTGTCATAGGGCTGGCGACTATTCGCCATGCTTCGCCAGGGTGCGCCCGATGTTCCGCCACCCGCGCCGGGGTGTCAGGTAGGAACGCGCCACCCCGCCCCGGTAACCGGCCCTCATTCCCCAGGGTGCGGACCGGAGGCCGGGCGGGGCGACGCATGCAACTTGTCGGCGCACGAAGGGATCTGTCTCCTCCATGTACACAGCATCGTCCTCCGTGTCCGCCCCGCCCCGGCTTCAGCACCGTTCCGTGCCGGCCGGCAGCGGACCGTATCTCGCCCCCGTCCCCCCGGCGAGCCGCGCGAGGCGCTGGGCGGGCCCTGCCGCTCAGGCTCCCAGCGGGAGAATCGACCTGTCCGGCCCCCAGGGGGCCCAGGTGCGGATGGCGATCGCCTCCGTCCACCGGATCTGCCCGGAGTTCAACCCGGTACAGGTGCTGCGGCGCAGCGGCCGTTCCGTACTGATCGTCGGGACGACCGGGCGGACGACCGCGGTCGCGAAGTGTTTACTGGACCACTCCCCCGCGTGGGTCGAGCGGTTCCAGCACGAAATAGCTGCTTACCGCTCGTTCGTCCGACACCGCCCGCCGGTGCGTGCACCGCGGCTGATCGCCGCGGACCCCGACAACTGCACGCTGGTGATCGAGCGGATGCCCGGACGGGCGGCGGCGTTGACGCGCCACCCCGTGGAGGCCCCGCCCCGCGCGGATCTGCGCGCGGCTCTGGGGGCGATCGCCCGGCTGAACGCCTGGCGGCCGCCGGCCGGGACCTTCGACGCTCCGCTCGACTACGGTTCGCGGATCGCGCGCTACCACGAGCTGGGGCTGTTCACCGACCGGGACCGTGACGATCTGCAGAAGCTGCTGCACGGTCTGGCGCAGGCCGGTGGACGCCAGGGCATGGGCCAGTTCTGCCATGGCGACGCCCTGCTCTCCAACATCCTGCTCTCCCCCACGGGCCCGGTCCTGGTGGACTGGGAGCACGCCGGCTGGTACCTGCCCGGCTATGACCTGGCGACGATGTGGGCGGTGCTCGCCGACGCTCCGCTCGCGCGGCGCCAGATCAGTCAGCTCGCCCAGCAGGCGGGGGCGGCGTCCAGGGACGCCTTCCTGGTGAACCTGATGATCGTGCTGACACGGGAGATCCGTACGTACGAGACGGCGGTTCAGCGCACCATCAAGGAGGCCCCGCCCGCCGGTTCGGTCCCCGTCCCCTCCGGCGCGGTCTCGCCCGGCGAGGAACAGCGGCTGCTGCTGCGGCGGCTGCACGACGACTGCGCCATGGCACGGCGGGCCGTGCGCGCCGCGGTCGGTACGCGGTGAAGCCGCGCCGACCGTACCCGCGAGGGTGATACACCGCGCGCCCGGTGCGGACACACCGGGCGCGCGGTGTTCGTTCTTCCCCCCTCTCCCGCATGACTCATTGGTCCACTCCACTGACGCGCCGCAGGCCCGCGCACCTCCGCCGCGAAACTCCGCGATATGCCGCCTGACATGGGAAATCCCGTGTGGTGGCGGGTGACTGACGGATCGTCCGGAAGCCGATACCCCTGTACGGGTTCGGCCCCGCACGCCCCCTCATCACCCCACGTATCCGGAGGCTGCCTTGCACCGTTCCGCGTCGCACAGACGGGTCGCCCGAACGGTGGGCGCCGTGGCGTCCGCCGCTCTGCTGTTCCCACTTCTCTCGGCCGCCCCGCCGGCCACAGCCGGGCCGCGCGAGTCCGACTCGCTCCAGCGGCAGTTCACCGCCGCCGCCGAGCGCCAGGGTGTTCCGCCGAGTGTGCTGCTCGCGGTGTCGTACCTCCAGTCGCGGTGGGACGCGCACGGCGGGGCGCCGAGTGTGACCGGTGGCTACGGACCGATGCACCTCACGGACGCCGTGACCGCGCTGGCCGAGGCTCCGCACCACTCGCACGGCGAGGAGGACGCGCGAGGCGACGGCTCCCGCGCGGCGCGCCACGGCGCGCAGGAGGGGGCGGCACTGCCGAAGGCGGCCGAACTGCCGGACCGTCTCAAGACGCTGGACCGGGCCTCGGAGCTGTCCGGGATCCCGGCGGAAGAGCTGCGGACCAGTACCGCGGCGAACATCGAGGGCGGTGCCGCGCTGCTCGCCGCCGCCCAGCGGGCGTCTGGCCGGCCGCTGAGTTCCGACCCGGCCGACTGGTACGGGGCGGTGGCGCGCTACTCCGGCGCGGATGACACCTCGACCGCGTCGACGTATGCCGACGACGTGTTCGACGTGATCCGCGGCGGTGAGAGCCGGACGACCGACAGCGGGCAGGTCGTCACGCTCGCGGCCGACCCGGACGTCGCTCCCGCGACCGGTCAGGTGCGGTCGCTGGGGCTGCGGAAGCCGAGCACCGGGCCGACGGAGTGCCCGCGCACGGTGGCATGCGAGTGGATCCCGGCGCCGTACGAGGAGTTCGGGGACGGCGACTACGGCAACCACGACAAGGCGAACCGGCCCGACTCCCAGTCGATCGACTACATCGTCGTGCACGACACCGAGGCGACCTGGGACGTCACCCTCAAGCTGGTGCAGGACCCCACCTATGTGTCGTGGCAGTACTCGCTGCGCTCCTCGGACGGGCACATCGCACAGCATCTGCCGTTGAAGGACGTCGGCTGGCATGCGGGCAACTGGTTCGTGAACGCCAAGTCGGTGGGCCTGGAGCACGAGGGATTCCTGACGGCACCTGACTCCTGGTACACGGAGGCGATGTACCGGACCTCCGCGCGCCTGGTGCGGTATCTGGCGCAGCGCTACGACATCCCGCTCGACCGGCAGCACATCCTCGGCCACGACAACGTGCCCGGCACGGTCACCTCGACGATCCGCGGGATGCACACGGACCCGGGGCCGTACTGGGACTGGGCGCACTACTTCCGGCTGCTGGGGCGGCCGTTCACGCCGACCGCGGGCCCGAACGCGGGCGTGGTGACGATCCGGCCCGAGTTCACCGCCCACCAGCCGGTGTACACCGGCTGCGTGAAGGCGGGAGAGGCGTGCGCGCCGCACGGAAGCGGCGCGGTCCGGCTGCACACGGCGCCGAGCACCGACGCCCCGCTGGTGAAGGACATCGGTCTGCGGCCGGGCGGTGAGGACTCGACGACCGGGGTCAACGACACCGGCGCACGGGCCTCGACGGGCCAGCAGTACGCGGTGGCGGAGCGCGACGGCGACTGGACGGCGATCTGGTACCTGGGTCGGAAGGCGTGGTTCCACAACCCGAGGAAGCGTCCCACGGCGGTGAACTCCCGTGGTCTCGTGCTGACCCCGAAGGAGGGGGCCACGGAGATCCCGGTGTACGGGCGGGCCTATCCGGAGGCCTCGGCGTATCCGGCCGGTGTGCCGGTCCAGGCGGTGTCGCCGCTGCCGTACAAGCTGCTCGCGGGCCAGTCGTACGTCGTGGGCGATCGCACCCCGGGCGAGTACTACTTCGCGCCGGTGTTCGACACCACCGGGCACAGGGTCGTCCGGGGCCAGGAGGAGTACTACGAGATCCAGTTCGGCCATCGCGTGGCCTTTGTGAGGGCCTCTGACGTGCGAGTTTCCCACTCCTGAGCGGAGGGCCCGAAGGGGTGTGGGCGGTGCCGGGGCGCGGGGGGGCGTGTCGGCACCGCTCGCGCTCATATGACTAACTCGGGGTGCCGCGTGGGCCGTACGTGGGCGGGGTAGGGCTCGGCCCGGACATCGCCCACGCTCACCGGAAGGCCCCGCACGCATGGCTCAGCCCTTCGTTCTGCCGGATTTCTATGTTCCGTATCCGGCGCGGCTCAACCCCCATGTGGAGAGCGCCCGCACGCACACCCGGGAGTGGGCGCGGGCGATGGGGATGCTGGAGGGCTCGGGCATCTGGGAGGAGCAGGACCTCGAGTCCCACGACTACGCGCTCCTGTGCTCGTACACCCACCCCGACTGCGACGCCGACGCGCTGTCACTGGTGACCGACTGGTACACCTGGGTGTTCTTCTTCGACGACCACTTCCTGGAGGCCTTCAAGCGCACCCAGGACCGGTCGGGCGGCAAGGCGTATCTGGACCGGCTGCCGAGCTTCATGCCGATGGATCCGTCGACGGCGACGCCCCGGCCGGCCAACCCGGTGGAGGCCGGGCTCGCGGATCTGTGGACGCGGACGGTCCCCGCCATGTCCCCGGCCTGGCGTGCGCGGTTCTCGGAGGCCACCGAGGCGCTGCTGTACGAGTCGCTGTGGGAGCTCGACAACATCAACGAGGGGCGGATCGCCAACCCCGTCGAGAACATCGAGATGCGCCGCAAGGTGGGCGGTGCGCCCTGGTCGGCGGGGCTCGTCGAGTACGCGGCGGGCGCCGAGGTCCCTGAACAGGTGGCGCACTCCCGTCCGCTCCGTGTGCTGCGGGACGCCTTCTCCGACGCGGTGCATCTGCGCAACGACCTGTTCTCGTACCAGCGCGAGGTCGAGGACGAGGGCGAGAACAGCAATGGCGTGCTGGTCCTGGAGAAGTTCCTCGGATGCACGACCCAGGAGGCGGCGGAGGCCGTCAACGACCTGCTGACCTCGCGGCTGCAGCAGTTCGAGAACACGGCCACCACCGAAGTCCCGGGACTCTGCCTGGAGAAGGGGCTGACCCCCGAGGAGTGCGCGGCGGTCGCCGCGTACACGAAGGGGCTGCAGGACTGGCAGTCCGGCGGGCACGAGTGGCATCTGCGCTCCAGTCGCTATATGAACGAGGGCCTGGACACCGGTCCTTCGCGGCTCGACGGGGTGCTCGGCACGTCCGCGCTCGACATCCGCACCCTCTTCGGCCGGCCCGCCGCCTCGCGGCTGCGCACGCTCACGCATGTGCCGCACCAGAAGGTGGGGCCCTCACTGCTGCCCGAATTCGACCTGCCCTACGCGCTGTCGCTGAGCCCGCACCACCAGGAGGCACTGCGCCTGTCGGTGGACTGGGCGGAGCGGATGGGGCTCCTCGACGACATCTGGGACCGGCCGATGCTGGAGGGCTTCGACCTCGCGCTCTGCTCCGCGGGCCTCGACCCGGACGCCACCCCGGAGGAACTGGAACTCAGCGCCGAGTGGCTGACGTGGGGCACGTACGGGGACGACTTCTACCCGTTCGTCTTCGGCCGGTCCCGCGACCTGATGGGTGCGAAGGAGTGCACCGAGCGTCTCAAGTCCCTGACGTCGGTGGACGATCCGGCCGCCGGAAAGGCGTCCGCGGTCGGTCCGATCGAGCGCTCGCTCGCCGATCTGTGGGCCCGCACGACCGCTCCGATGGCGACGGAGGCCAGGGAGCAGCTGCGGACCGCCCTCCATGTGATGCTGGACAGCTGGATGTGGGAGCTGCACAACCAGGCCCAGCACCGGGTGCCCGACCCGGTGGACTACATCGAGATGCGGCGTACGACGTTCGGTTCCGAGCTGACGATGCTGCTCAGCCGGCTGCGCCGCTCCGACGTGCTGCCTCCCGAGATCTTCCGTACGGGCACCGTCCGCGCGCTGGAGGGCTCGGCGTCCGACTACGCGACGCTGGTCAACGACCTCTTCTCGTACCGGAAGGAGGTCGAGGTCGAGGGCGAGGTCCACAACGGCGTGCTGGTGCTGCAGACCTTCTTCGACACCGACTATCCGACGGCAGTGTCGATGGTCGACGATCTGATGCGTGGGCGCCTGCGGCAGTTCGAGCATGTGAAGCAGCACGAACTTCCCATGCTGTACGAGGACTTCGCGCTGAACGCCGAAGGGCGCGCAGCCTTCGAGGCGTATGTGGGGGAGTTGGAGGACTGGCTCGCCGGGATCCTCAACTGGCACCGGAGCGTGCGCCGTTACGGCGTCGGCGATGTTCGCTCCGGCAGGAGTACGACGCGGGTACGGAGGGGCCCGACGGGGCTCGGGACGTCCGCGGCGCGGGTGGGCGCGCTGTTCGGACCGTGACTCCGTGACGGCGGGCGGGGCCGCTCAGGAGGAGCGGCCGCGCAGCTCGTCCAGTTCGCGCCGCTCGCGCTTGGTGGGGCGGCCGGCGCCGCGCTCACGGACGCCGGCGAGGGCCACGTGTTCGCGCGGGGGCGGCGGCGGGCTGTTGTCGACGTACGCCTCGGCGGCGACCGGCGGGCCCACCCGCTTGGTGAGGAGCTGCTTGACCTCGACGATCCGTTCCCGGCCGCCGTGGAAGAGCCGCACCTCGTCGCCGGGCTTCACCGGCTGGGCGGGCTTGGCGCGCTCGCCGTTCACCTTCACGTGTCCGGCCCGGCAGGCCGCGGCGGCCTGGGAGCGGGTCTTGGTGAGACGGACCGCCCAGATCCAGCTGTCGACGCGTGCGCTCATCGGCCCCCGCCCTCCCTGTCAGCCCTGCTGGAAGAGCTCGGCGGGCAGCGGCTTGAGGAGCGCGTACAGGTCGTCGGTGATGGGCCGGTCCCAACTGGCGATCGTCACCAGGACGTTGTCGCTGCGGTCGAACTGCACACAGGAGATCCGGCTCTCGGAGAGCTTGATGCGGCGCACGATCAGCAGGTTGTCACCCTGCATCACGGGCATGTCCTCGGTTTCGAGGACCTCCACCGGCTCGTCGTTCTCCAGGGCCGCGAGGAGCTGCGCGACCTCGAAGGGGATCTGGCCCTCGGCGAGCTCGCGGGCGGGGGAGCCCTCCGGCAGATTGCCGATGATCATCGCGGGGCCGCGGCCGCCGAACAGGTCGTACCGCAGGAAGACACCCTGGCAGCTGCCGTCGGGGGCGGGCAGCAGACCGGCGCCGAGGTTGCCGGGCCAGTCCCCCGGGTCCATGGCCAGGACATCGAAGTCCGGACCCGCGGGTGTGGCGGCGCTGCGGCGGCGGAGGAAGGACATAGGGCCATGGTACGTGCCCCGGACCCCGATGCGACGCGCCGGGGCGGGTCCGGTGACCGGGCGTTCGCGGGCCCGACGCATGGGTGCGAGGCCGGACCCGGACACACACGCCGGACGGGTCCGACGACGGGTCCGCACGTCCGTGCGCGGGCTCGGCGCCCGGGGCCGCCGACGGGCTCCGGATCCACTCGCCGGACGGTTCCGGCGAAGCTCCCACGTGCTGCCACGCGCCCGGCGCGCCGGCCCGATGGCAGTCGGGACCCGCACGAATCCCGACGTCCGGTCGACGGCGGGACGCACGTCCGTGTGCACGCGGGCCGGGACCTTCACCCCGAGCGAATCCGACGGCGGGTCGACGACCGGACGCACCTCCCGCCGCGCGCCGGGCGCGCGGGTGCGACGTCCGGCCCGGGGCCACGCCCCGGACGGGACCGGAGGTCGTCCCCGGGCTCAGCCGGGGCGGCCGGGCTCCGGCGTCTCGCGGCCCGTCTTGCGCATGGCCTGGGCGAGGCCGGCGCGGTCGGTGCCGAGTTTGCGGTAGACGGCGGAGAGGAGCTGCGTCACGGCGGCCGCGTCGGCTTCCAGGGCGGCCGCCGCGTCCTCGCCACGGACGGTGAGCTCGGCGGCGGCGCGCTCACGCGCGGTGAGCGTGTCAGTGCCGGTCGAGTGGAGGGTGCGGGGCCGGAGACCGGCGGCGGTGAGCTCGGCGCGGGCCACCTCCCCCAGGCCGTCCGCACCGCAGGTCTGGGCCGCCTCCAGACCTCGGTAGAGGTACTCCGCCGCCTCGTCCGTGCGGCCGGTGCGGCGCAGGGCGGAACCGAGGGCGACGAGGGAGCGTGCCAGCTCGTACGCGGCGGGCGACCGCTCCAGCCAGTCGACGGACTCCTCCAGGAGCTTCACCCGCTCGTCGCCTCCGACGACCTCCGCGGTCACCCGCAGCGCCTGGCCGATCGCGGACGGCGCGCCGTACTGGCGGGCTCGGGCGACCGCCTCCAGGGCGGTCTCGCGCGCCCGCTCGGGGGTCTCGCGCACCTCGGCGAGGGCGAGGTGGAGCAGCCAGGGGCACCAGGCGGGGTTGCGCATCCCACGCGGGTCGAGGCGGCGGCCGACCGCGGCAAGCTCGGCCGCGGCCTCCTCGACGTGTCCCCGGGCGAGGAGCAGTTCGGCGTACACGGTCTGGGAGTCCGGGAACGTCACCGCGGCGGGGAACGGCTCGCCGAAGTCGTGGGTGCGGGCGATCCGGTCGGCCTCCTCGACCCGCCCACGGGCGAGCAGCACCTCGACCATGACGCCGACGGCGTACCACTGGGCAGGGGTGCGGGGGCCGACGCGCTCGGCGAGGCGCAGCCCCGCACGCACGAAGTCCTCGGCCTCGACGAGCCGGCCGCGCCGGTAGCGGATGTAGCCGAGGAGGGTGTACGCGAAGGAGAGGTGCGCTCCGCGCCAGCCCTGGCGCTCGAACTCGGCGGTGCCGGCCGCGAAGAGCTCCTCGGCGCGGCCGGGCCGGTCGGCGTAGAGGAAGGTGAGGGCCACCAGGACCGGGACCTCGAAGCCACGGCTCTCGTCGGCCCAGCTCAGGCCGCCCTCCAGCGCGCGCTCGGCGTGGTCGACGGCGACGGCGGAGGGCTCGGCACGCAGGGTGGCGTCCCAGGCGCGCAGGCCGATGACGTACCGCTCGGTGAGGTCGCGGCCGGTGAGCCGGTCGGCGAGCCGGGACAGCCGGCGGGAGCGGGCGGGCGAGTCGGGTTCGTCGGCGCGGAAGGCGTCCCACATGAACTTCTCGGCCTGCATACGGAGCCGACTGCGGGCGTCGGTGGTGAGCCGGGACTCGCGCCCGAGGAGTTCGGAGGCCTCCACCAGCCGGTCGCTGTGGGCGAGGACCTGGGAGAGCCGGTAGACGATGCCGTGGCGCAGGGCGGGGTCGGAGACGGGCTCGGCCAGGGCGGCGCGCAGATGGTTGACGGTGGTGGCGGGCTCGGTGAGGAGGGAGGCGCTGCCGAGCTCGAAGAGCACGGCGGCGCGGTCGTCGTCGGCGGGCGGTTCCCGCAGGGCGCGCGCGAGGAAGCGACGGGCCGCGTCGGGGGCGCCGGCGCGCAGGTTCTCGTAGGCGGCGGCGCGCAGCTGTTCGACGACCCAGGGGTCGCCCTCGGGGTGGGTCTCCAGGAGGTGCCGGGCGGCGGCGCCCGCGCCGAGGCCCGCGTCGATGACGCACCAGGCCGCCTGGCCGTGCAGTGCGACGCGGGTGGCGGCGGGGATCGCCTTGTAGACGGCGGTCGCGATCAGCGGGTGGACGAACTCCAGGGTCTCGGTGCCGGCGAGTATGCGGGCGTCGCGCAGGCGCTCGGCGCAGTCGGCGACGGCTTCTCCGCCGAGTCCGGCGACCGCGCCGGCGAGCTGCGGGGAGATCTCCGTGCCGAGGACGGCGCAGGCCCAGGCGAGACGGACGGTGGCGGTGCCGAGCCGTTCGAGGCGCGCGGCGAGTCCGCTTCCCTTCGCGGCGGCGGCGAGGTCACGGAGCTCGTGGGCGCCCTGCGCGGTGGGTTCGAGGCCGCGGTCGCGGACCTTGGCGGCGAGTTCGACGGCTTCGAAGGGGTTGCCGGAGGTGACCGCCCAGCACTCGCGGCAGAACGTGTCGTCGGCGTGGGCGCCGACCCGGTCGCGCACCAGGCGGGCGATGGCGGTGGAGGTGAGCGGTTCGAGCCCGAGGGGCCGCTGCCCCGACCGTCGTCCGGTGAACTCCTCTCCCGTGTCCGGGAGTTCGTCGGGCCGGTAGGCGACGACGAGGAGCATCGGCAGCTCTTCGGCGCGGGGCGCGAAGGCGGAGAGCCAGCCCAGGGACTCGGGGTCGGCCCAGTGGGCGTCGTCGAGGACGACGACGAGCGGAGCGCGTCGGACGGCGAGGTGGGTCAGGACCCAGTCCAGTCCGTCGCGCAGGCCCTGCGGGTCGGGCGGCGCGCCCTGGCCGGCGGTGCACAGCCCGAGGGCGGGGCCGACGATGTCGTACCAACTGCCCAGCTGTGTGCGGAGTTCGGCGTCGGAGGAGGCGGCGAGCTGGGGCTGCAGGAGCTGTCGGGCGACATGGAACGCGACCTGCTGCTCCTGGTCCCCGCCCCGGGCGGAGAGCACGGCGCAGCCCTTGCCGGCGGCGCGCCGCCGGATCTCGGCGAGCAGTGTGGTCTTCCCGAGTCCGGCGGGCGCGGCGTAGGCGAGCACGCCGCCGCGCGGGGTACGGATCCCCCGTGGGTACGGAGTTCCGGCGTCCGGGCCCACGGGCTGTCCGGCGACGTCCTGGTCCTCGCCCGGCGGCCCTGTGTCGGGGGCCACCTTGCGTACGCCGGCGTCGCGATCGTCACGCGGCGCGCCGATGTACCGTTCCCCCTTGAGCAGGCGCAGCCGGTGTCCCTCCGGTGCCGCCTGCTCCGTGTCCTCGCGCGGGAGCGGGGCCCGCTCGGCCGAGGCAGGCGGAACCGGCCACGGGTCGTCGCCTCCGAGACCCGTCAGCAGGTTCAACGCCTCTTCCCCCGCGGCGAGTTCGGCCTCGCGCTCGAAGAGACCGAAGCCACGGCGGCCCGCCATATCGCTCCGTACTGTCACGTTCCACCCCCACGCCGGGGGCGCACACCCGGCGCGCGGATGAGTGCGGCCGGGCCGAGGCCCCGCGAAGATCCCAGCGTACGCCGGTAGGCGCCCCCTGTGACCCTTAGACGGAAGACCGTGTCGCCCTCTCCGCGAGGCGGTGCAGAACGGTCAACGCCTCCTCCGCGCGGGCGTGTTCGACGAAGAGGTGGTCGTGGTGGAAGCCGGCCACGACGTTGCAGCTCAGCCCGGCGCCGGCGAGTTCACGGGCGACCGCGGCGGTGAGTCCGACGGCGTCGAGGGCGGAGTGGACCCGGAGCGTGATCCAACCGGCCACGTAGTCGTACGCCAGAGAGGCCGCATCCGCCTCCTCCTGGCGTACCACCAGGGTGAGCCCCTCGCGCTCGGCGACGGTGGCGACCGGGACGACGCCCGCCGGAGCGGGGCCGTCCACGGTGACGAAGACATAGCGGCCGGGATTCAGTTCCGGCCGCATCCCGGCGACGAGCCGGGTCAGATCACGCTCTGCACTCATGATCACCACCCTAGGGCGGGCGGGACCACCGGCAGCGATGACAGCGCGTCAGGTCAGATCGAACTCACCTTCGCGGGCGTTGACCACGAACGCCCGCCACTCGGCGGGGGTGAAGATCAGCGAAGGCGCCTCGGGCCGTCCTCCGTTGCGCATCGCGATGAAGCCCTCCACGAAGGCGATCTGGACGTCTCCCGCGCCCTGGCTGCTCGACCGCCAGTCTGCGTCGCTGAGGTCGAGTTCCGGCTTGTCCCAGCCCGCGAAGGCGTGCTGGGTGGTGGTGCTCTCCGCCACGTCCGTGCTCCTCCCGCATCCCGCAACATCGTCGTCCGAGGGCTCAGGGTAGCGAGCGGTTCCGGGTGCCGACAGACGTCATGCCGCCGGTGGCCGGTCCCCCACGAGCCACATGGAGAAGAACTGCGCACCCCCTCCGTACGCGTGTCCGAGCGCCCTTCGCGCCCCGTCCACCTGGTGTTCGCCGGCCTGCCCGCGCACCTGGAGCGCGGCCTCCGCGAAGCGGATCATCCCGGAGGCTCCGATGGGGTTGGTGGAGAGCACGCCGCCCGAAGGGTTCACCGGCAGGTCACCGTCCAGTTCGGTGACCCCGGCCTCGGTGAGCTTCCAGCCCTCGCCCTCCTCGGCGAAGCCCAGGTTCTCCAGCCACATCGGCTCGTACCACGAGAACGGGACGTACATCTCGACGGCGTCGATCTCCCGGCGCGGGTCGGTGATCCCGGCCTGCCGGTAGACGTCGGCGGCGCAGTCCTTGCCGGCCTGCGGCGAGACGAAGTCCTTCCCGGCGAAGAGCGTCGGCTCGCTGCGCATCGCGCCGCCGTGCACCCAGGCGGGCGGCCGGGGCGAACGCTCGGCGCCCGCACGGTCGGTGAGGACCATCGCACAGGCGCCGTCGGAGGACGGGCAGGTCTCCGAGTAGCGGATCGGGTCCCAGAGCATCGGCGACGCCTGGACCTTCTCCAGGGTGATGTCGTGCTCGTGGAGATGGGCGTACGGGTTCTTCAGCGCGTTGCGCCGGTCCTTGTACGCGACGAGGGAGCCGACGGCGTCGGGGGCTCCGGTGCGGCGCATGTAGGCGCGGACGTGCGGGGCGAAGAACCCGCCCGCCCCGGCCAGGAGCGGCTGCTGGAAGGGGACGGGCAGGGACAGGCCCCACATGGCGTTCGATTCGGACTGCTTCTCGAAGGCGAGGGTGAGGACGGTGCCATGGACGCGGGCGGCCACCAGGTTCGCGGCGACGAGCGCGGTGGATCCGCCGACCGAACCGGCGGTGTGGACGCGGAGCATGGGCTTGCCGACCGCGCCGAGGGCGTCGGCGAGGTACAGCTCCGGCATCATCACGCCCTCGAAGAAGTCGGGGGCCTTGCCGATGACGACGGCGTCGATGTCCGCCCAGGTCAGCTCGGCGTCCTCCAGGGCACGCAGGGCGGCCTCGCGGACGAGTCCGGCGATGGAGACGTCATGCCGGGCGGCGACGTGCTTGGTCTGGCCTATCCCGACGACGGCGACTGGCTCCTTAGGCACGGTTCTCCCCTTCCAGGACGGCGACCAGGTTCTGCTGCAGGCAGGGGCCGGAGGTGGCGTGGGCGAGGGCGCGGTCGGAGGCGCCCCGGTGGATGCGGGCGGCGGCCTCGCCGAGCCGGATGAGGCCCGCGGCCATCATGGGATTGGCGGCGAGCGCTCCGCCGGACGGGTTGACCCTCACCCTGTCGTCGAGGTCGAGGGCTCGGCGGAGCACGACCTCCTGGGAGCTGAACGGCGCGTGCAGCTCGGCGGTGTCCACCGGCCGCTCGAAGGCGCCGGCGCGTTCGGCGGCGAGCCGGGTGGAGGGCGAGTCGGTGAGATCGCGCACCCCGAGGGCATGGGGCTCGATCCGGTGGTCCATGCCCCGGATCCAGGCGGGCCGCTCGCAGAGCTCCCGGGCCTTGTCCCCGACCGCGAGGACGACCGCGGCGGCGCCGTCCCCGATGGGCGGGCAGTCGCCGGTGCGCAGCGGACCGACGACGTACTCGCCCTGGGGGCGGGCGCCGGGCAGCTGGGCGTGCGGGTTGGCTCTCGCGTCCTCACGGCTGCGGGTGGCGATGGAGGCCAGGGCGGGCTCGTCCGTGTGGCCCGCGTCGATGAGCGCCTGTGCCTGGAGGGCGGCGAGGGCCACGGAGTCGGGCCAGAGCGGGGCGAGGTAATAGGGGTCCAGCTGCCGGGTGAGGACGTCGCGCACGGAGCCGGGCGAGGACTTCCCGTAGGAGTAGACGAGCGCGGTGTCGGCCTCGCCGGTCAGCAGCTTCACCCATGCCTCGTAGAGCGCCCAGGCGCCGTCCGTCTCGACGTGGGACTCGGAGATGGGCGGCCAGGCGCCGACGCCGTCCAGGGCCATGGTGAAGGAGAAGGCGCGCCCGGCGAGGTAGTCGGAGGAGCCGGAGCAGGTGAAGCCGATGTCGGAGGTCTTCAGGCCGGTCTGCCGCAGCACCTCGTGGAGGACGGGCATGACCATCTCGACCTCGGAGAACTCGTCCGTGGTCCGGAGATGGTCGGTCTGGGCGAAGGCGACGATCGCCACCTCTCGGTCCGGCGTCACAGCAGCTCCTTGTACGTGTCGTAGTCGGCGTCGGGCTCGCCGCAGGGCCGGTAGTGGTCGGGGTAGCGGCCGTCCTCGCTCCATACCGGTTCGACGCGCAGCCCCATGCGGACCTGGTCGTACGGAATGCCGCCGATGCGGCCGTGGAGCGCGAGCCCGGCGCCGTCGAGGGCGATGTGGGCGTAGACGTACGGGACTTCGATGTCGAGGCCGCGGGCCTTGATGTTGACGATGCAGTAGGTGGTCACCGTGCCGCGCGGGCCGACCTCGACCTGTTCGGTCGTGGCGACGCCACAGGTGGGGCAGGCGCCGCGGGGCGGCACGTAGACCTTCGTGCAGGACGGGCAGCGCTCCCCGACGGTCCTGTTGTCGGCGAGCGCCCGGAGATAGGCGGTCTGGGCGCGGCCGGGACTGTACGTGTAGTCGAGCCGCGCGGGCGCGACGATGCCGGTCACGGGGTCGTCGAAGGCGCCGTCGTGATCGCGCGTCCCGGTCACGGCCTCGCCGTCGTACGGCTCGAAGCAGGCGATGTCGGTGATGGCGCCGGCCCGTTCGGCGGCCCAGCGGATCCGGACCCGCATCCCGGTGCGGACGGTCTCGGGTCCGGGCGCGTCGAGGGCATGCAGGAGTGCGGTGTCGGCGCCGTCGAGCCGCACGAGGACCCAGGCGAAGGGGGTCGTGAGCGGTTGTCCGGGGCGGGGTTCGGGGTTCCACGCCCAGGTGGTGACGGTGCCGGCGGCGCCGACCTCGACGAGTTCTCGGAGTTCGGCCGCGGTCTCGGGGTCGTACTCGACGGGTGGCACGAGCACGCGCCCGCCCCCGGTCCGTACCCCGAGCACGGTGCGCTCGCGCAGGCCGGTCAGAAACGCGGACTGCACGGGCCCGAGGGACCGGGTGAAGGGGAACTCGACGACGAGCGGTGCGCGGAGTGTCTCTGGCGCGGGGGCGGGGGGCAATGGAGGCTCCTTGGTCCGAGGTCGGTACGGGTCGGTGCCGTCGTACGGGTCGATGCGGGCGGAGGCCGGAGGCAGCTGAGCGGGGCCTTCGCCCCACCCCACCCCTTCCCGAACCGGGATCAGGCCCCGGACCCCGTTGGGGTCCCACCACGCAGGGGCCGCGTCCTCGAACACCGGACGGAGACTGTGCTTCCGCCCTCCGGGCGAAGTCCGGCCCCGCCGGCAGCCCCACGCCTTCAAGGCGTAGGGGCGTTCGAGGCGTGGCGTCCTGGGGCGGAGCCCCGGTTCGGGAAGGGGACGGGTGGAAACGGGTCACTCCCGGCGGTACACCGGCTTCCGCTTCTCCGCGAACGCGCGCGCCCCCTCCTTCGCGTCGTCCGTGGCGAAGATCGGCCAGCCGCGCTTCAGTTCGGCCGCCAGACCCTCCGTCTCGGTCATCTCGGCGGTCTCGTACACCGACGCCTTGACCGCCTCGACCGCCAGCGGCCCGCATGCGTTGATCTGTTCGGCGACGGCGAGGGCCGCGTCCAGCGTCGTGCCGTCGGGGACGACACGGCCGACGAGTCCGATGCGCGCGGCCTCCTCGGCGCTGTAGGGACGTCCGGTCAGCAGCATTTCGAGCGCGTGGGTCCGGGCGATCTGCCGCGGCAGGCGGACGGTCGAGCCTCCGATCGGGAACAGCCCTCGCTTCACCTCGAAGAGCCCGAACGTGGCGGAGGAGCCCGCGATCCTGATGTCGGTGCCCTGAAGGATCTCGGTGCCGCCGGCGACGCAGTAGCCCTCGACGGCTGCGATGACCGGCTTGCGCGGGCGGTGGTGGCGCAGCATCGCCTTCCAGTGCAGATCGGGGTCGGCCGTCATGCGGTCCCGGTACTGCTCGCCCTCCATCCCCTTGCCCGCCAGGGCCTTGAGGTCCATTCCGGCGCAGAAGGAGCCGCCCGCCCCGGTCAGGACGACGGAGCGGATCGTGTCGTCGGCATCGGCCTCCAGCCAGCCGTCGTAGAGCCCTACCAGCATGGGCAGCGAGAGCGCGTTCTTTGCCTCCGGCCGGTTGAGTGTGAGCACGAGTGTGGCGCCTTCGCGCTGCACGGTGAGGTGTTCGGTCCCACCCATGGACGTCCTCCCGTCTCCAGACCTGGAACAGGTTGCAGTAGGTGCGCGCCCAGTTCAATAGTTTTCTGACACCCAGTCAGATTCTTCTGCGCACCCTCTTCCCACCGTCGCCCGTCGGCGCTCTAATGACCGCCTCGGCCGGTGCAGGCCAGGACGACCAGCGGAGTCAGGAGGAACGGTGGAGTACAACCTTGCCGACCTGTTCGAGTCGGTCGTCGACGTGGTCCCGGACCGCGAGGCGCTCGTGTACGTCGACCACCCGGGCACGGGGGCCGAGCGCCGGCTCACGTACGCGCAGCTCGACGCCGCCGCCAACCGTCTCGCCCACCATCTGATCGACTCCGGTCTCCGGCCGGGCGAGCACCTGGGCCTGCACCTGTACAACGGCATCGAGTATCTGCAGACCGTCCTGGCCTGCCTGAAGGCGCGGATCGTCCCGGTCAACGTGAACTACCGCTACGTGGAGGAGGAGCTGGTCTACCTCTACCGGGACGCCGATCTGGCCGCGCTCGTCTTCGACGCCGAGTTCACCGAACGGGTCTCGGCCGCACTGCCGCAGACGGAGAAGCTGCGGCACCTCGTGCGGGTGGGGACCCTGCCCGAGGACGCGCCGGCGCTCGACTCGACCGCCTTCACGGAGGCGGAGGCGGCCGGTTCGCCGGAGCGCGGCTTCGGACCGCGCTCGGCGGACGACCTCTTCATCATCTACACGGGCGGTACGACGGGGATGCCGAAGGGCGTCATGTGGCGCCAGGAGGACCTCTTCTTCGCCGGGCTCTTCGGCGGCGACCCGGCGGGCGAGCCGGTCAAGCGGCCCGAGGAGCTGGCCGAGCGGGTCGCGGCGGGCGGCTCGGGAATCACCTTCTTCCCCGCTCCCCCGCTGATGCACGGCACCTCGACACTGACCTCGTTCATCGCCTTCAACTACGGGCAGCGGGTGGTCATCCACCGCAAGTACGCGCCCGAGGAGGTCCTCCGCACGATCGAGAAGGAGAAGGTCTCGAGCGTGTCGCTGGTCGGTGACGCCATGCTGAGGCCGCTGATCGACGCGCTCCACGGCCCGCTCAAGGGCACGGACCTCTCCTCCCTGTTCAGCGTCTCCTCCTCCGGGGCGATCATGTCGGAGACGGTACGGGCGCAGTTCCAGGCGCTCGTACCGAACGTGCTGCTCCTGAACAACTTCGGCTCCTCGGAATCCGGGTCCAACGGCAAGGCGACGGACGACTCGGGTCCGGAGAAGGGCTTCCGGCTGGAGGTCAACGAGCGGACGCGGGTGGTGGACCCCGCGACGCACGCGGAGGTCGCGGTCGGCGAGGTGGGGCGTCTCGCCCAGCGAGGCCATGTGCCCCTCGGCTACTACAACGACCCGGCGAAGACGGCCGAGACCTTCTTCCAGAAGGGCGACGAGCGCTGGGTGCTCCTCGGCGACATGGCGACCGTCGACGAGGACGGCATCGTCACCGTCCTGGGGCGCGGCTCCCAGTGCATCAACACCGGCGGCGAGAAGGTCTATCCGGAGGAGGTCGAGCAGGCGCTCAAGTCCCATCCGGACGTGTACGACGCACTGGTCGCCGGGGTCCCTGACGCGAAGTGGGGCAACCATGTGGCGGCCGTGGTCCAGCTGCGCGCCGGGGCACCCGCCCTCGACCTGGAGACCGTCCAGACCCACTGCCGGACCCGGCTCGCCGGCTACAAGATCCCCCGCCAGCTGGTGATCACCGACCGCATCGAGCGTTCCCCGAGCGGCAAGGCGGACTACCGCTGGGCCCGCACGGTGGCGGCGGCCGAGGACGCGGGGGCCTAGCGACCGACCCCTGGGGCGCGCTGTCCGAACAGCCCGCCCCAGGGGTTTCCATAAGCTGGAAGCCCTCGTCGACGGCACCCTGCCGTCGACCGGCACGACGTGCCGACAGGACGCGCTTCCCTTCGCCGCACCCCAGTTGGCCGAGACCGGCGGCGACAACGCCACCACGGCCGGTCTCGGCGCGGCCCTCCTCCTCACCGGAGGTGGGCTGCTGGTCGGGGTGCCGCGGCAACCGCTGACACCTGATACGAGAAGGTCGCCTCGTCTACGAAGCGGCGGTCACACTCGCGTCGTTCCCGCTCCGACGAGGTCCGTTCGAAGTCGGTCCCTGGATCCCGAAATCCTGCAGGGCGGCAAGGAACTCGGCCGGTCGGGACGTGTGGATCTCGTGGCCCGTCTCGATCGTGACGAGTCGGCCGTCCTGGATCCTTGCGGCCATCCAGGACAGCCGCTCCTGCACGAGGTGGCTGTCCTGGCCACCGGCCAGGATCAGGGTCGGGGACGCGAGCGCGGCGAGACCCTCGCGCCAGGCGGGATCCGGCTCGTTCAGCTGGGCATCGGTCGCGAGCACGACGTCCCAGTCCAGACCGAGGGGCCCCTCGGGGCGTACGGCATGGCCGCGTGGCGGGTCCAGCGGGAAGAAGACGGGCGCCTCCTCCAGGACCAGCCGGCCGATCAGGCCGGGCTCGTCCATGGCGAGGAGGTAGGCCGCGGCCCCTCCCATCGAATGGCCGACCACATCGGCGCCGACGAGGTCCAGTTCCTTCAGGAACCCGCGCAGGTCGTCGCGGAACACGTCGAACCCGTACGGGCCCGTCCAGTCGCTCAGACCGTGCCCGCGCAGATCGACGGCGTACACCCGACGGTCGGCGGCCAGCTCCTGCGCGATCCGCTCCCAGTCGGCGCTGTTCCCGCCCCGCCCGTGGACCAGGACCACGGGCGCGGCGTCGGCCTCGCCCCACACCCGGTACGCGAGACGGATCCCGTCCACGGTGACCGTACGGACCTCCGGATCGAGGAACGCGGCGAGCGGACGGACGAAGGCGCCCGCGTCGTCCACCCAAGGGAAGTGCCCCGCGCCGCGCTGGACCACGAGCTCGGCATGCGGGAAGAGCTCGGTGAGCTCGGCCGCCCGCACCGGGGACGGCCCTCCGTCGTACTCCCCCGCCAGGATCAGCACGGGGGCGGTGACGGCGGCCAGCGCCGCCCGGGTCGTCCCGGGGTCGAACGCACCGGGCGCGTAGTAAGCCGCCGCGGCCTCCCAGTGCGCCTCGTCGCGGACGGCGGCGGCATGCGTCCGGGCCGCCTCGTCCCACCGTCCGTAGGCGAAGGGAGAGATGAGCTCCATGATCCGCGCCATGGGGGTGTCGGGACCGATCGTCGTCAGGGCGGCACGCGCCTCCGCGTACCAGGGCTCGTCGGCGAACACCTCGCCGGCCTTGCTCCACTCCTCGTCCGTGATCTCGATGCCCACGGCCCCCGTGCCCGGGGTGACCAGGACGAGGGAGCGCACCCGCTCCGGGTGTGCCGCGGCGTACAGCGTGGCCAGGTTTCCGGATGCCGAGTGGCCGAGCAGGTCCATCCGCTCCAGGCCGAGGTGGATCCTGAGCGCCTCCACGTCGGCCACCTGACGGTCGCAGCGGTACGAAGCGGGATCCGCGGGCTCCTCGCTGGCGCCCGTGCCGCGCAGGTCGAGCACGATCAGGCGTCGGTGGGCGGCGAGGCCGCCGAGGTCGCCGAGGTAGGCGGCGTCACGCATGGGGCCGCCGGGCAGACAGACCAGCGTCTCGCCCTCCCCGCGCATGTCATAGGCGAGTTCGGTTCCGTCGTACGTCGTGAACGTGGGCATGCCGTCGATCGTCGGCGGCTCCGGATGATCTTCGCAAGCGATTTCGCCGACAGCGCGATACGGTGGGATTCTCCCACCCACGAAGGAACGGCTCACCCATGCCCGAGACCCTCCGAGGCGACTGCGCCGACTGCTTCGGACTGTGCTGCGTCGCCCTGCCCTTCGCGAAGTCCGCGGACTTCGCGGTGAACAAGGCGTCCGGCGAGCCGTGCCGGAACCTCCAGGAGGACTTCCGCTGCGGCATCCACACCAAGCTGCGGCCGAGCGGCTTCTCGGGCTGCACGGTGTACGACTGCTTCGGTGCCGGTCAGAAGGTCTCGCAGGTCACCTTCGGCGGGGTCTCGTGGCGCGAGGCCCCCGAGAGCGCCCGGCAGATGTACGAGGTGTTCCCCGTGATGCGCCAGCTCCACGAACTGCTGCGCTATCTCACCGAGGCCATCGCCCTCCCCGCGGCCCGCCCGGTCCACGGCGAGCTGCGCCAGGCCCTGGCCCGGGTGGAGGGCCTGACCGAGGGCACGGCGGCGGAGCTGGAGAAGCTGGACGTGTCCCCCGTCCGCGGCGAGGTCAACCCGCTGCTGCTCAAGACCAGCGCGCTGGTCCGGGCCACGGCGGGCGGCAGGACCAAGAGCCACCGGGGCGCCGATCTGATCGGGGCCCGGCTGCGCGGGGCGAAGCTGCGGGGCGCCGACCTGCGCGGATCGCTGCTGATCGCCGCCGACCTGACAGGCGCGGATCTGTCCCTGGCCGATCTGATCGGCGCCGACCTGCGCGACGCCGACCTCTCCGGTGCGGACCTCACCGACGCGTTGTTCCTGACCCAGCCGCAGCTGAACGCGGCCCGCGGCGACACCTCGACCCGCCTCCCGGCCGGCTTCGAGCGCCCTGCCCACTGGGCGGCCCGCTAGGACGTGTCCGGCCCTGATCGCCGGACTCCGCCTAGGCCCTTTCGGGGTCGTACACGTACGGAGTGGTCGTCGTCAGTGCGGTGAAGCCGAGGCGCTGGAGGATCGGGCGGCTGGTGTCGGCCGCGTCGACCTGGACGAAGCGATGGCCGCGCTCGACGGCGATCCGGGTCCTGAAGGCGACCAGGGCCCGGTAGAGGCCCTTGCCCCGCCACGGTTCGACCGTGCCGCCGCCCCACAGACCGGCGAAGTCCGTGCCGCTGTACAGCTCCAGCCGCGCGGCGCTCACCGGCTCGTCACCCGCCATGGCGACGACGGCCGCGACGGTGTCAGGGGTCCCGGCGAGCTGGTCGAGCAGCTGGCGGCCGATGTGGGAGCTGTCGCCGCCGAAGGCCCGGTCGTGGACCTCGGTCACCAGCCTCACTCCGGCCTCGTCGGTGACCGCGACCAGCTCGACGCCCTCGGGCAGCGCCACGGCCGTGGGGAGCGTGGCCGCCTCGGCGACCATCAGCGTCTCCTGGTCCTCTGCGGTGAACCCGGCGGCCAGCAGCCGTGCGGGCAGGTCGGCCGGGCGGTCGTGCCCGTACACCTTCCATTCGAAGGGCCGCCCCAACGCGGTGAAGTGACGGACCTGTTCGGCGATGACGGCGTCGGCGTCGGTCTCGTCGAGGCCGGACCACAGCACGGCGTTCCAGGCGTGCGCCGGGCCTGTCAGCCGCACCACCGCCCCGTCCCGCTCCACCCGCGAGCCGGGCCCGTCGGGGCGGGCTCCCAGCCTCATCTGCCGGTCGTACAGGGCGCGTGTCTCTTCATGATCCATGCGGCCACTCCAGCACCGGCGTCGGAGCGCGGCAAGCGGATATCCGCGCTCCGACGACGCACCGCGCCCAGATCCGATCGGCGACGATCATCAGGTAGTGGAAGCTGCCTTCCTTGTACGCCGTGAGGAAGGGGTCCTCGATGCCGGTGGTCACCGAGCACCTGGCCCTCAGCTCCCAGTACGGGATCGTCGAAGCCGTCAGGTCGACGACCTCGATCGTGTCGCTCAGGCGCGCGGACGCACCTCGACGTTCTCCAGGATGCCGATGGCGTCCGGGACGAGGACGGCGGCTGAGTAGTAGGTGGAGACGAGGTAGGAGATGATCGCCTTCTCGTCGATCCCCATGAAGCGGCAGTTGAGGCCGGGCTCGATCTCGTCGGGGATCCCGGTCTGGTAGAGGCCGATGACGCCCTCGTTGTTCTCCCCGGTCCGCATCGCGATGATCGAGGAGGTCTGGTGCTCGCTGACGCCGATCTTGCCGCAGGGCAGGATCGGGACACCGCGCCAGGCCGGGATGGCGTGCCCGTCCATGTCGACGGAGGCGAGCATGAGGCCGCGCTTGTTGCACTCCTTGCCGAAGGCGGCGATGGCCCGGGGGTGGGCGAAGAGGAACTGGGTGCCGCGGCGCATGCTCAGCAGGTCGTCGAGGTCGTCCGGCGTGGGCGGGCCCGAGTGGGTCTGGATCCGCTGGTCGAAGTCCGTGTTGTTGAGGAGCCCGAACTCCGGGTTGTTGACCAGCTCGTACTCCTGGCGTTCGCGCAGCTCCTGGATGGTCAGGCGCAACTGCTGCTGCGTCTGGTTCATCGGCTGGTTGTAGAGGTCGGCAACCCGGCTGTGCACCTTCAGGACGGTCTGGGCGACGCTCAACTCGTATTCGCGTGGCTTGAGTTCGTAGTCCGCGAACGCACCGGGCAGCAGGGCCTCGCCGACGTGGCCGGCGCTGAGCTCGATGGCCGCCTCGCCCGCCTTGTTGAGGGGCCGGGCGTGGCCGTTGGAGCGGAGGCCCCGCACATGGGCTTCCAGGTGCTCGTACTGGTCCGCGACCGCCTTGTACGCCGACCGGGGCAGCGCCAGGAGCGTCACCGCGGTCGTGGCCTTCGCCGTGAACTCCCACTTGCCGTCGCCGGCGAGGACATGGCCGCCGAAGGTGTCGCCGTCTCCGAGCCGGCCGAGCAGGGTCTCGTCGCCGTATTTACCGGCACCGACCTTCTCGATCTTGCCGTGCGCGATCAGATAGACGTGGTCGGCCTTCTTGCCGGAGTGCACGATGACCTGGCCGGGCTCGTACTCCTTCTGCACGAAGCGGTCGGCGAGCGCGCCGAGCGCCGTCGGGTCGTCGAAGCCGCGCAGCAGGGGAAGTTCGGCCAGCTCGGCCGGGATGACCTCGACCTTGGAGCCGTTCTTCACGAACGTCACACGGCCGTCGCCGACCACATAGGAAAGGCGTCGGTTGACGCGGTACGTGCCGCCGGGCGTGTGGATCCACGGCAGCTTGCGGAGCAACCAGCGGGAGCTGATGCCCTGCATCTGGGGTTCGGACTTGGTGGTGGTCGCGAGGTTGCGTGCGGCGGCCGTGCTGAGGCTGAGCTGGATCTGGCGCACCTCGGCGGAGGGGCCGGGTGTCGCGGCGGGCGCGGTCTGCGCCGTGTCGACCGACATGGTCTGACTCCGTTCCTGGAAATCTCTACGCTCGTCACTCTCCGCATCCAGATGTAACGCATTGTTGCCGATGCCATATGCATGTGGCGGGCCGCGCCGCAGCACTCATCCGGAGGGGGCGCCCCCCGAGCGCCCGTGCGCGCTCCGCCGTCCGGGCGTCATCGCACGGCGGAGCCCTCCCGGGTGTGCTCCCAGAACTGCGCGAGGGCGCCTTCCTGGTACGGCGCGGGGCTCACGCTCAACTCCCCCGCGAAGGGCCGGTCGAGCACGACGACCAGCAGGAGGCTGAAGCCGATGAGCGCCGCCACAGCCCCGACGAAGAGCAGCTGCATGCGCCGGCTGCGCATTCCGTAGAGGAAGGTGAGCGGGATGATGACCAGGGCGCCGCCGACCGCGAGGACCTGGAGGAGCGGCGGCAGTTGCTGACCGGCCATCGTGAGCCGGGCCCGGCGCTGCCCTGCCACGTCGTCGAGCTTGGAGGCGGCCTGGGCGTAGAAGATCTTCTGCGACTCGGTGACGGGTTCGTACGCCTGCAGGGCGTCGTACAGCGCTTCGAGCTTCGCTCCGGTGACGGAGTAGTCCGCGGCCCCCTCCCGCATGAGCGGCCACTGCACCTCGACGACGGCGTGCACATATCCGTCCGCCGCGGCGTTCACCCTGGCCTGGTCGGCGGGCGGGAACGCGCGGGCGTCCCGCACGATGAGCGCGACGCCGGTCGCCTCCGCCGCGACGACGTTCTGGGTGTTCTCCATCTGGGTCCACAGGGTGACGATCACGAAGGCGAGGATGATCCCGTAGATGGCGCCGAACATGCCGAGGACGACACCCACCATGTCGTTGTGCTCGCCGTCGGCGAGCCCGGGATGTCTGCGGCGCAGCAGCACGCTCCCGGCGAGTGCCGCGAGGACGGTGCCGCCGACGATCACGAGGGCGAGGGTGAGGGTGCCGAGGTGGTTGAGCAGCCAGAGTGTCACGGACACCGACCGTAACGGGGCGATCACGGGATCAGAAAATCGGCGTCACCCCCTTGCCATGGCCGGGGTCCGGCCGGATTAACTGGCCTCGAACGGATCTACCGAATGATCGGTAGTCCGATTTCGGACGTTCAGGGCGTGCGGACGGGAGTGGGCGGCACATGACGGATCTGCTGGACAGCGGCGAACGGCTCGGACGCGCGGAGCTGGAGGTGCTCCAGCTGGAGCGGCTGCGGGCCACACTGCGCCACGCGTACGAGAACGTGGGCTTCTACCGGCAGTCCTTCGACAAGGCGGGCATCCACCCCGACGACTGCCGCTCGCTCGCGGAGCTCGCCCGCTTCCCGTTCACCGCCAAGACGGATCTGCGGGACCACTACCCCTTCGGCATGTTCGCCGTCGACCAGTCCGAGGTCCGGCGCATCCACGCCTCCAGCGGCACCACCGGCCGGCCGACGGTCGTGGGCTACACCGAACGCGACCTGGACACCTGGGCCGACGTGGTCGCCCGCTCGCTGCGCGCGGCCGGGGCCCGGCCCGGCCACAAGGTCCATGTGGCCTACGGCTACGGCCTCTTCACCGGCGGACTCGGCGCGCACTACGGCGCGGAGCGGCTCGGCTGTACGGTCATCCCGGCCTCCGGCGGCATGACGGCCCGCCAGGTCCAGCTGATCCAGGACTTCGAGCCCGAGGTCATCATGGTGACGCCCTCGTACATGCTCACGCTGCTCGACGAGTTCGAGCGCCAGGGCATCGACCCGCGGACCACCTCGCTCAAGGTCGGCGTGTTCGGCGCGGAGCCGTGGACGGAGGCGATGCGGCAGGAGATCGAGGAGCGGTTCGCCCTCGACGCCGTCGACATATACGGGCTCTCGGAGGTGATGGGCCCGGGTGTCGCGCAGGAGTGCGTGGAGACCAAGGACGGGCTGCACATCTGGGAGGACCACTTCTACCCGGAGATCGTGGACCCGATCACGGGCGAGGTACTGCCGGACGGCGAGGAGGGCGAGCTGGTCTTCACCTCGCTCACCAAGGAGGCCATGCCCGTCATCCGCTACCGCACCCGGGACCTGACCCGGCTGCTGCCGGGCACGGCGCGGGTGTTCCGGCGGATGGAGAAGGTCACCGGCCGCAGCGACGACATGGTGATCCTGCGGGGGGTGAACCTCTTCCCCACCCAGATCGAGGAGATCGTGCTGCGTACGCCGGCTGTTGCCCCGCACTTCCAGCTGAAGCTGACCCGGGAGGGGCGGCTCGACGCGCTGACGGTGCGGGCCGAGGCACGGCCCGACGCCACCCCCGACCAGCGTGCGGAGGCGGCCCGGGCGATCGCGCAGGCGGTGAAGGACGGGATCGGGGTCTCGGTCGGGGTCGAGGTGGTCGACCCCGAGACGCTGGAGCGTTCCGTGGGCAAGATCAAGCGGATCGTGGACCTGCGCGGCGAGCACTGACCACCGCCGGGACCCGGCCGGGCGCGACCGCTAGGAAACGGCGAAGCGGTCGCGCAGCTCCCGCTTGAGGATCTTCCCGCTGGCGTTGCGCGGCAGCTCGTCCACGAACAGGACCTTCTTCGGGGCCTTGAAGTGGGCGAGCTTCTCGCGTGCGTGGGCGAGGAGTTCGGCCTCGGTGACGTCGGACCTGGTGACGACGACGGCGGTGACCGCCTCGATCCAGCGCTCGTCGGGCAGGCCCACGACCGCCACCTCGGCGACGCCCGGATGGGTGTAGAGAGCGTCCTCCACCTGGCGGGAGGCGACCAGCACTCCCCCGGAGTTGATGACGTCCTTCACCCGGTCCACGACCGTGTAGTACCCCTCCGCGTCGCGCACCGCCAGGTCGCCGGAGCGGAACCACTCTCCCCGGAAGGCCTCCTTGGTCTCGTCGTGCTTGTCCCAGTAGCCGTCGCACAACTGCGGTGAGCGGTAGACGATTTCGCCGGGGGTGCCGTCCGGGACGTCCTCTCCGCGCTCGTCGACGACCTTGGCCTCGACGAAGCGGACCGGCTTCCCGCAGGAGTCCATCCGGCCCTCGTGCTCGTCGGGGCCGAGGACGGTGGCGAGCGGACCGATCTCGCTCTGCCCGAAGCAGTTGTAGAAGCGCAGCGCGGGCAGCCGGCCGCGCAGCCGCTCCAGGACGGGCACCGGCATGATCGAGGCGCCGTAGTACGCCTTGCGAAGACGGGAGAGGTCGCGGCTCGCGAACTCGGGGTGGTTGGAGAGCCCGATCCAGACGGTCGGCGGCGCGAAGAAGCTGTCGGCGCGGCCCGCCTCGATCAGGTCGAAGAGCATCTTCGGATCGGGCCCGTCGACGATGGTGTTCTCGGCGCCCACAGCCAGGTACGGCAGCAGGAAGACGTGCATCTGCGCGGAGTGGTAGAGCGGCAGCGAGTGGACCGGCTTGTCGTCCTCGTGCAGGTCGAGCGCCTCGATGGCGCTGGCGTACTCGTGCACCAGGGCCCGGTGCGTCATCCGGGCGCCCTTGGGCAGCGCGGTCGTCCCGGAGGTGTAGAGCAGCTGGACGTACTCGCGGGCGTCGGGCTCGGTGTCGTACGTGTCCGGCTCGGTGAGCGCCGCGAGGAACGAGTCCTCGGTGTCCCGCAGCGCCCGTACGGTCAGGTCGGCCGGGACCCGCTCGGCGAGTGCGGGGTCGGCGAGGACGAGCGAACTGCCGGACTGGCGCAGGATGTAGTCGAGGTCCTCGCCGGTGAGGTGGTGGTTGACCGGGACATGGATCAGGTCCGCGCGGGAGCAGGCGAGGAAGGCGATCAGGTAGGCGTCGGAGTTGTGCGCGTAGGTCGCGACACGGGCCCGCCCTGCCAGCCCGTACCGCTCCCGCAGTACGGCGGCCGCGGTGGTCACGGCCGCGTCCAGCTCCGCGTAGGTCCAGGAGCGGTCGCCGTACCGCACGGCGATCCGCTCGGGGTAGCGCTGCGCGCTCATGCGCAGGACGCCGTCGACGGTCCGGGTGAGGAGTCGTTCCATGGCTGGATCCTCGGCGGCGGCGGACGGCGGGTCAAGTACCTGACCGGGCTCCGCGCTTCGGACCGAAGCCCCTGCGACGCGGGACACGACGGAGCACCGCGAAGCCCGTAAGAGCCCAGGCGTACGACCTCAGGGGCCGCCCGGACTCACGGGCTGAACGACAGGAAGACGAAGGCCGCGAAGATCGAGAGATGGACGCCGCCCTGGAGCAGGGTCGCCCGTCCGGGCACCACGGTCAGGGCGCTGACGACGGCGGTGAGCACGAGCAGGACCATGTGGACCGCCCCGACGCCCAGGACCAGGGGCCCGGACAGCCAGATCGAGGCGAGCGCGATCGCCGGGATCGTCAGGCCGATGCTGGCGATCGCCGAGCCGTAGGCGAGGTTGAGGCTGGTCTGCATCCGGTCCCGGCGGGCGGCTCGCACGGCGGCGAGGGTCTCGGGGAGCAGCACCATCAGGGCGATGATCACGCCGACGACGGCCTTGGGCAGTCCGGCCGACTCGACGCCGTCCTCGATGGTGGGCGAGATGATCTTGGCCAGGCCCACGACGGCCACGAGTGCCAGCACGAGGAGGCCGAGGCTCGCCCAGGTCTCCCGGTCGGTCGGCGGATCGGCGTGGTCGTCCTCGGACTCCTGGCCCTCGCGCGCGACGGGCAGGAAGTAGTCCCGGTGCCGGAAGGTCTGGACGGCCACGAACACCGCGTACAGACAGATGGAGGCGACGGCGGCGAAGACCAGTTGGGCGCCGGTGAACTCGGGGCCGGCATGACTGGTCGTGAAGGTCGGCAGGACCAAGGTCATCGTCGCGAGGGTGCAGACGGTGGCGACGGCGCCGCCGGAGCCTTCAGCGTTGAAGACGGCGACACGATTGCGCAGGGCGCCCACGAGGAGCGAGAGTCCGACGATGCCGTTACAGGTGATCATGACGGCGGCGAAGACCGTGTCCCGGGCATAGGTGGAGGTCTTCTCGCCGCCGCCCGCCATCAGAGTGACGATCAGTCCGACCTCGATGACCGTGACGGCGACGGCGAGGACGAGCGAGCCGAAGGGCTCGCCGACGCGGTGGGCGACGACCTCGGCGTGGTGGACGGCGGCCAGGACGGCGGCGAACAGACAGGCGGCGATGATCCCGACGACGAAGCCGGGCAGATCACGTCCCCACGTAAGCCCGAGGGCCACGGCCGCCAGGACCGGTCCCCACGTCGTCCACTGCCGTGTCAGTCCCACGCTCGAACTCATGCCCTGCATCCTGCCATATAGGAGACATTCGCCCACTTGCGGGCCTATGGGGCTACTGGGCTGCCGGGCCCTCCGGGGGCGACGCGCTCAGCCGAACCGACGCCCGTCGAGCCTGGGGAAGCTGTCGCCGAACACCCACGGGCTGGTCCCGTCGATGAAGTCGTGGGGGAAGCCACGCGTGAAGTCCGTCGCCGCCTCCAGACGCTCGACGTTCTCCTGGGGCAGCGTCACGTCGAGTGCTCCGAGGTTGTCCTTGAGCTGGTCCGCCGAGCGGACGCCGAGGATCGGCAGGACCGCCCGGGAGCGGGAGCGGACCCAGGCGAGCGCGACCTGCGAGGGTGTCACACCCAGTTCGTCGGCGGTGTCCTGCACGGCGCGCGCCACGGCGCGGTCCCGGTCGGAGAGGGAGTCGGCGGAGAGCCGCGCGGAGGCACCCGGTCCACCCGGCCGGGTGTACTTGCCGGAGAGGACTCCGCCGGCGAGCGGGCTCCAGGCGGTGACGCTCATGCCGAACGCCTCGGCCATCGGCAGAAGCTCCCGCTCGATGTCGCGCTGGAGCAGGCTGTAGGGCACCTGGAGGCCCGCGAAGGGCTGCCAGCCGCGCCACTCCGCCAGCGTGTTGGCTCGGGAGACGACCCAGGCGGGCGCGTCGGAGATGCCGACGTAGAGGACCTTGCCCGACCGCACGGCGGCGTCGAGGGCGCCCATCGTCTCCTCGATCGGCGTGTGCCGGTCCCAGATGTGGACCCAGTAGATGTCGATGTAGTCGGTGCGAAGCCGCTTGAGGCTGGTCTCCAGGGAGAGGACGAGGTTCTTGCGGTGGTTGCCGCCGGCGTTGGGGTCGGTGGCGTCGCGGGTGACGGTGTACTTCGTCGCCAGGACGAACCGGTCGCGGCGCCCGGCCAGCACCTCGCCGAGGATCCTCTCGCTCTCGCCGCCCCGGTAGTTGACCGCTGTGTCGATGGCGTTTCCGCCGGCTTCGGCGTACAGATCGACGATCCGACGGGACTCCTCGGGCGAGACGCCGACACCGCCCTCCTCGCCGAAGGTCATCGCACCGAGCATCAGTTCGGAGACGCGCAGGCCGGTACGGCCGAAGAGTCGGTAGCGCACAGCGGGAAACACACCTTCCTGGGCCGGTACATACGACAGTTCGACTGTACGTGACCCAGGAAGGAGGCGGCTCAGAGCGGACGCTCGTGGCCCTCCCAGTACGGTTCGCGCAGCCGGCGCTTGTAGAGCTTGCCGTTGGGGTCGCGGGGCATGGTCGTGATGAAGTCGACCGACTTGGGGCGCTTGTAGCCGGCGAGGCGCTCCTCGCAGTGCGCCAGGATGTCCGCGGCGAGCGCTTCGCCCGGCTCGTGGCCCTCGGCCGCTTCGACGACGGCCTTGACCTGCTCGCCCCAGTCGGTGTGCGGAATGCCGAAGGCGGCGGCGTCGGCGACCGCGGGGTGGGTGAGGAGCGCCGACTCGATCTCGGCGGGGTAGATGTTGACCCCGCCCGAGATGATCATGTCGATCTTGCGGTCGCGGAGGAAGAGATAGCCGTCCTCGTCCAGGACGCCCAGGTCGCCGACGGTGAAGAAGTCGCCGATGCGGTTCTTCGCGGTCTTCGCCTCGTCCTTGTGGTACGAGAAGCCGCCGGTGCTCATCTTCATGTAGACGGTGCCGAGTTCGCCGGGCGGGAGACGGTTGCCGTCGTCGTCGAAGACGGCGAGCTCACTGATGGGCCAGGCCTTGCCGACCGTGCCGGGCTTCTTCAGCCAGTCCTCGGCGGTGGCGAAGGCGCCGCCGCCCTCGCTCGCCGCGTAGTACTCCTCCACACAGCTCCCCCACCAGTCGATCATCGCCCGCTTGACGTGGTCGGGGCAGGGAGCGGCGCCGTGGATGGCGTGGCGCATGGACGAGACGTCGTACCGGCTCCGCACCTCCTCCGGCAGTGCGAGCAGCCGGTGGAACTGGGTCGGGACCATGTGGGTGTGGGTGCAGCCGTGGCCGTCGATGAGGCGCAGCATCTCCTCGGGGGTCCACTTGTCCATGAGGACGAGCGGATGGCCGATGTGCAGAGCGGCGCCCGCGAACTGCAGCACGGCCGTGTGGTAGAGCGGTGAGCAGACGAGGTGGACGTTGCCGTCGAAGGGCCGGATCCCGAAGATGCCGAGGAAGCCGCCGAGGTACGTCTCCTCGGGGAGCTTGCCGGGCAGCGGGCGGCGGATGCCGCGGGGGCGGCCCGTGGTGCCGGAGGTGTAGTTCATGACCCAGCCGAGGGTGCGGTTCTCGGGGGCCGACTCCGGTTGTCCTTCGAGGAGTTCGGCGTAGGGGCGGAAGCCGTCCACGGAGCCCACGGCGTAGCGCTGGGTCGCGGGCAGGCCCGCCTCGTCGGCGGCGGCCGTCGCCGCGGGCCCGAACCGCTCGTGGGCGATGAGCACCTTGGCGCCGGAGTCGGCGACGATCCAGGCGATCTCGGGCCCGACGAGGTGGTGGTTGACGGGGACGAGATAGAACCCGGCCTGTGCGGAGGCGAGATAGGCGGTGAGGAACTCGACCCCGTTGGGCAGGACGACGGCGAAGACGTCTCCTCGCTCCAGACCTGCCGCGCGCAATCCGTGGACCAGCCGGTTCACGTCGGCGTGGAGCCGTCCGGCCGTCCACTCCTCGCCGTCGGGCGCGATGAGGATCGTACGGGAGGGGTCGGCGGCGGCCTGGGACCAGAAACCGTTGGGGGGCTGGCTCATCACTCGCTCCGTCCGGCGATGCGGTTGATGCGGTCGATGGCCTTCTCGAACCCGCTGGTGAGCTCGTCGAAGACCTGCTGCACACTGCGCTCGGAGTTCATCCGGCCGACGATCTGCCCGACGGGGGTGCCGAGCAGCGGCTCGACCTCGTACTTCTGGATACGGGAGACGGCCTCGGCGACCAGCAGCCCCTGCAGGGGCATGGGAAGGGTGCCGGGGCCGTCCGGGTCGTCCCAGGCGTCGGTCCACTCGGTGCGCAGCTGGCGGGCGGGCTTGCCGGTCAGCGCGCGGGAGCGGACGGTGTCGCCGGAGCCGGCGGCGAGGAGCTTCGCGGTCAGGGCGCGGGAGTGCATGTCGGCCTCGGTGGTGGTGAGCCAGAGGGAGCCGAGCCAGACGCCCTGGGCACCGAGCGCGAGCCCGGCGGCGATCTGTTCGCCGCTGCCGATGCCGCCGGCGGCGAGGACGGGCAGCGGGGAGACGGCGTCGACGACCTCGGGGGTCAGGACCATGGAGGCGATCTCGCCGGTGTGGCCGCCGGCCTCGTAGCCCTGCGCCACGACGATGTCGATGCCTGCCTCGGCGTGGTGGCGGGCGTGCCGGGCGCTGCCGGCGAGGGCCGCGACGAGGACGTCGTGGTCGTGGGCGCGCTGGACGACGTCGGCGGGAGGGGAGCCGAGGGCGTTGGCGAGGAGCTTGATGGGGTAGTCGAAGGCGACGTCGAGCTGGTTGCGGGCGACCTGCTCCATCCAGCCGGTGATGCGCCAGCCGGAGGCCTCGCCTTCGGCGAGTTCGGGGACGCCGTGTTTGGCGAGGGTGGTGCGGACGAACTCCCGGTGCCCTTCCGGGATCATCGCCTCGACCTCGGCCTCGCTCACCCCCTCGACCTTCTTCGCGGGCATGACGACGTCGAGGCCGTAGGGCAGGCCGTCGGTGTGCTCCTGCATCCAGTCGAGGTCGCGCGCGAGATCGTCGGGGGCGGTGTAGCGCACCGCGCCGAGGACGCCGAATCCGCCGGCTCTGGTGATGGCGGCGGCCACCGCGGGGAAGGGTGTGAAGCCGAAGATGGCGTGCTCGATCCCCAGCTTTTGGCTCAGCTCCGTCTTCATGGGCGGCAGGATGCCGCAGCGGAACGGCCGAGGGAAGAGATTTTCTGATGCAGTGTCAGATTCTTTGCCCTGCCGCCCGCTTCCTTGACTCGCCCTCACCCCGGTAAGAAAGTTTCAGGCGTTGCGCGTGTGGCCGAAGGATTCTTTCAGAGGTGTGGGAGAGGGTAGGGATGACGGAGGAATCGGCAGGTGGTTCGGCACGGAATGCGGCGGGCCGGGGACTCAGCCGCCGGGCGTTCGGCGGCCGGCTCCTCGCCCTGGGAGGTGCGGTGATGGTCGGCTCGATTCCGGGGGCCGCCGCGGCCTCCGCGCCCGGGGGCGGGCGTACGACCCTGCGGCACGGGTCCGCCGAGCGGGCCGGACTGCTGCCCGCGCACCTCGACCGGCTGGTCTCCGACGCCGAGGCGTTCCTGGGCCCTTCTCCGAAGCGCCCGTGGTACGCGGGTGCGGTACTGCTGGCCGGGCGGGGAGGGACGGTCGCGCTGCACCGGCCGATCGGGTCGGCGGTGCGCTACTCGGCGTACGACGAGACGACGGACAGCGGGATCGAGCTGCCGGCGGAGCAGCGGATCGCGATGGCACAGGACACGGTCTTCGACCTGGCGTCCGTGTCGAAACTGTTCACCTCGATCCTGGCGGTGCAGCAGATCGAGCGCGGGGCACTGGAGCTGGAGGCGAAGGTCACCGCCTATCTGCCGGAGTTCGGGGGCGGCGGGAAGCAGGACGTCACGGTCCGTCAGCTGCTCACCCACACCTCGGGGTTCCGGGCATGGATCCCGCTGTACAAGGAGCCGACCCGGGAGGGGAAGCTGCGGCTGCTGTGGAACGAGACCCTGCCGAGTCCGCCCGGCACCAAATACCTCTACTCCGATCTGAATCTGATCTCCCTTCAACTGATCCTGGAGGAGATCACCGGTCACACTCTGGATGTACTGCTCCACAACGAGATCACCGCTCCGCTCGGGATGCACCGCACCCGTTTCAACCCCCCGCCCTCCTGGAAGCCGAAGATCGCGGCGACGGAGGACTCCCGGCTCCCCTGGTCCGGCCTCGACCGGGGCATGGTCTGGGGCGAGGTCCACGACGAGAACGCGTACAGCCTCGGCGGGATCGCCGGCCACGCCGGGGTCTTCTCCTGCGCCTGGGACCTCGCCGTACTCGCCCGGACGCTCCTCAACGGCGGGGCGTACGGCCACGCCCGGATCCTCTCCCCCGAGTCCGTGGAGCTGATGTTCACCGACTTCAACACGGCCTTTCCCGGTGACGAACACGGCCTCGGCTTCGAGCTCCACCAGCACTGGTACATGGGCGCGATGGCCACCCCGCAGACGGCGGGCCACACCGGCTTCACCGGCACGAGTCTGGTCCTGGACCCGACGACGGACGCGTTCCTCGTCGTCCTCGGCAACTCCGTCCACCCCGTCCGGACCTGGCGCTCCGGCTCCGCTCCCCGCGTCGCCGCGGCGAACAACCTGGCCCGTGCCGTCCCGGTCCGTCCGGCGCACGGACGGGACTCCTGGTTCTCGGGCATGGCGAGCACGACGACGGCCACGCTGACGCTGCCGCCGCTCAGCGGCACAGGCCGCCTGGAGTGCGCGCTGTGGTGGGACACCGAACCGGGCGCGGACGCCGCCTTCCTGGAAGCGTCGACGGACGGCGGCGCGACCTGGGGTCCGGTGCCGTTCACCACCGTACGGAAGGGGCAGGAGCCGCAGGAGCGTCCGGCGGGCTCGGTGAGCGGCTGGTCCGGGCGCGTCTGGCACCGGGCGGAAGCCGACCTGACGGCCTGGAGCGCCGCCGCCGTACGCCTGCGCTGGCGGTACGCGACGGACCGGCTCTACGTCGGACGCGGGGTGTACGTGGACGGCCTGCGGGTCCTGGACGCCTCCGGGCGCCGGGTGTTCGAGGAGGTCCGGCCGGCGGACGGGTCCCGGATCGAGGCGGTGGGGTGGACCAGGTCGGCGGACTGACCCGTCCGCGCGACCGTCACCTGCCCGACGCCTCCGGCGGCTCCTTCTCCGCCCGGGTGAGGAAGTCCTCCACCACCTGACGGAAGTGGTCCGGCTCCTCGACGGAGGCCATGTGGGCGCTCTTCTCGAAGAGCGCCCACTCGGCGCCGGGAATGCCTTCCACCACGGGACGGACCACGTCGGGGGTCACCATGTCGTAGCGGCCGGAGGTCACCAGGACGGGGAGGTCGATCTCCCCCAGGCGGTCGGTGACGCTCCAGTCCTTCAGACTGCCCGTGACGTTCCACTCCGGGCCCCAGAGCGCCGCGTTCACCTCCTCCCGCATGGTGAGGACGGAGCGCACCACGTGCTCGGGCCAGGGGTCCAGACGGCAGAACCACTGTTGGTAGAAGGCCATGGTGGCGCCCAGATAGGCGTCGTCGTCGGTCGTCCCCTCCGCCTCGCATCTGTCGATGACCTCGCGCACCTCCGCGGGCAGGGAGTCCTTCAGCCGCCGCGCCTCGGCGGCGTAGGAGGGCGCGTCGGCGACGACGCCCGCCAGGACGAGGCCGGCCACTCCGGACGGCCTGCCGAGGATGTACGTGAGCGCCACCTGGGTGCCCCAGGAGTGACCGAGGAGATGGAGCCGGTCGAGCCCGAGCTCCTTCCGCAGGGCGTCGATCTCCGCCACGAAGGTCTCCAGCGTCCACAGGGCGGGGTCCTCCGGCTGGTCGGACCTGCCGCAGCCGAGCTGGTCGTAGAAGACGACTGCACGCCCGTCGTCCTCGGCGAGCGCCGCGAGGTCCTCCAGGTAGTCGTGCGGCAGACCGGGGCCGCCGTGCACGACGAGGAGCGGGAGTTTCCCTCCGGGACCGCGCAGTTTGCCCACGACCTGGTACCAGGTGTGGTGATCGCGGAACGGCACGGTGCCTTCGGTGACGGGCATGGAGCCTCCTGGGGAGAACCGGGGTTCCCTCCCATCATGGGCAGGCCGGGGACGGCGGCGCCACGCGATGCGCCGTCGTCGGCGTCGGTCTCCGACGTGGGCCGGCGGGCCCGGTGACGTCGGTCAGGCGGCCGGTTCGGCGGCCGTCCGCAGGGCGTCGAGCACTGGGCTGATCAGGGGATGGTCCTCGGCCCCGCGCCGTACCGCCGCGAAGACGCGGCGGGTGGGGGCGACGCCGTCGACCGGCCGGATCACCGCCGCGTCGAGGGCCATGCCGCTGAGCGCCGAACGCGGTACGAGCGCCACGCCCGCGCCTGCCGAGGCGAGGGCGACGACAGCGCGGAAGTCGTCGGAGGAGTGCTCGAGCCGGGGTTCGAAGCCGGCGTACTCGCAGGCCAGGACGGTCACGTCGTGGCAGGGATTGCCCGCGGACTGCCCGATCCAGGCGTCCTTGGCGAGGTCGGCGAGGGCGACCCGATCGCCGGCCGCCAACGGGTGCCCGGGGGGAAGCACGGCGTCGAAGGGTTCCGCGTAGAGCGGTAGGCGGGTGAGCCGCGCGTCGTCCTCGCCGGGCGCGCCCCGGTACTCGACGGCGACGGCCACGTCGACCTGCCGGTCCAGGACCATCAGCAGGCTCTCGTCGCCCTCCGCGTCCCGCACCCGCACCCGGATTCCGGGCGAGGTGCGGGCGAGGCCGGTGATCGCCGGCGCGACGACCAGGCCGATGCCGGTGGCGAAGGCCGCCACCGTGACCGTGCCCGCCTCGCCGGAGCCGTAGGCGGCGAGCTCGGACTCGGCGCGCTCCAGCTGGGCGAGGACGGCGTTGGCATGACTGAGCAGGATCTCGCCCGCCGGGGTGAGCCGCGCCCCTCGGGCGTTGCGCTCGACGAGCCGGTGACCGGTCTCCTGCTCCAGGGCCGCGAGCTGCTGGGAGACCGCGGAGGGGGTGAGATAGAGCGCGGCGGCAGCCGCCGTGACCGTGCGGTGGTCGGCCACCGCACGGAGGATGTGCAGCCGCCGCGCTTCGATCATGCCCCTAGTGTCGCAGGCCGCGGGACTAGCTCCGCAGGGCTGCGCGGGCGTCCACGAACGCGTCCACGGCCCGGTTCACGTCATCCGACGAGTGCGCCGCCGAGAGCTGGACGCGGATGCGGGCCTGGCCCTGCGGGACGACGGGGTACGAGAAGCCGATCACGTACACGCCGCGCTCCAGGAGCAGCTCCGCCATGCGGCCGGCCTCGGACGCGTCGCCGATCATGACGGGCGCGATCGCGTGGTCGCCGGGGAGGATGTCGAATCCCTCCGCGGTCATGCGGGTCCGGAACAGCTCGGTGTTGGCGCGCAGCCGGTCGCGCAGGTCGCCGGCCGACTCCAGCAGGTCGAGGACCTTGAGGGAGGCGGCGGCGATGACCGGCGCGAGGGTGTTGGAGAACAGGTACGGGCGGGAGCGCTGGCGCAGCAGGCCGACGATCTCGGCGCGGGCGGCGACATAGCCGCCGGACGCGCCGCCGAGGGCCTTGCCGAGGGTGCCGGTGATGATGTCGACGCGGTCCATGACGCCGTGCAGCTCGGGGGTGCCTCGGCCGCCGGGGCCGACGAAACCGACGGCGTGCGAGTCGTCGACCATCACCATGGCGTCGTAGCGCTCGGCCAGGTCGCAGATCTCGTCGAGCGGGGCGACGTAGCCGTCCATCGAGAACACACCGTCGGTGACGACCAGCTTGCGGCGGGCCCCGGCCTCCGTGGCCTCCTTGAGCTGCTGCTCCAGGTCGGCCATGTCGCGGTTGGCGTAGCGGAAGCGGCGGGCCTTGGAGAGGCGGATGCCGTCGATGATGGAGGCGTGGTTGAGGGCGTCGGAGATGACGGCGTCCTCGGGGCCGAGCAGCGTCTCGAAGACACCACCGTTGGCGTCGAAGCAGGAGGAGTAGAGGATCGTGTCCTCCTGGCCGAGGAAGGAGGACAGCCGCGCCTCCAGCTCCTTGTGCACCTCCTGCGTACCGCAGATGAAGCGCACGGACGCCATGCCGTAGCCCCAGCGGTCGAGCGCCTCGTGGGCGGAGGCGATCACCTCGGGGTGGTCGGCGAGGCCGAGGTAGTTGTTGGCGCAGAAGTTCAGCACCTCACCGGGCTGTCCCCCGGCGGTGACGGCGACGGTGGCGGACTGGGGCGTGCCGATGACGCGCTCGGGCTTGTGCAGTCCGGCGGCGCGGATCTCGTCGAGGGTGGTGCGGAGGTCGTCGCGTACGGAATCGAACATGTTCAGGCTCCAGTGGTCCAGTCGAGGATGATCTTGCCGCCCTTGCCGGACGCGGCGTCGTCGAAGGCGGCCTCGAAGTCGGTGTACGCGTAGCGGCCGGTGATCACCGGGGCGAGGTCGAGTCCGCCCTCCAGCAGCACGGACATGGCGTACCAGGTCTCGAACATCTCTCGGCCGTAGATGCCCTTGATGGTGATCATGGAGGTGACGATCTTCGCCCAGTCGACGGAGAAGTCCTCGCTGGGCAGGCCCAGCATGGCGATCTTGCCGCCGTTGGTCATGTTCGCGACCATGTCGCGCATGGCGTGCGGGTTGCCGGACATCTCCAGGCCGACGTCGAAGCCCTCCTTGAGGCCCAGCGTGCGCTGGCCGTCGGCGATCGTCTGCTCGGCGACGTTCAGCGCGAGCGAGACGCCCGCCTTGCGGGCCAGCGCGAGGCGCTCCTCGCTGACGTCGGTGATCACGACGTTGCGCGCTCCGGCGTGCTTGGCGACCGCGGCCGCCATGATGCCGATCGGGCCCGCGCCGGTGACGAGGACGTCCTCGCCGACCAGCGGGAAGGACAGCGCGGTGTGCACGGCGTTGCCGAAGGGGTCGAAGATCGCGGCGACGTCGAGGTCGACGGGGACGCGATGGACCCAGACGTTGGACGCCGGCAGGGCGACGTACTCGGCGAACGCGCCGTCGCGGCCGACGCCGAGGCCGACGGTGGCGCGGCAGAGGTGGCGGCGGCCGGCCAGACAGTTGCGGCACTTGCCGCAGACGAGGTGGCCCTCGCCGCTGACCAGGTCGCCGACGGCGATGTCCGCGACGTCACGGCCGGTCTCGACGACCTCGCCCACGAACTCGTGGCCGAGGGTCAGCGGCGTGGAGATCGTCTTCTGCGCCCAGCCGTCCCAGGAGCGGATGTGGAGGTCCGTTCCGCAGATGCCGGTGCGCTTGACCTTGATCAGTACGTCTCCGCTGCCGATCTCCGGCTCCGGTACGTCCGTGAGCCAGAGTCCCGGCTCCGCCTTCTGCTTGACCAGCGCCTTCAATGCCTTGGCTCCCGACGTGCGTGTCCTGTGACCTACGGGGTTCGGGCACGGGTTCGCGCCCAAGATCCTCGAAGAGAATCTTCCGTATGTCCTGCATCGGGGTCCATCGAGGTTTTCTTAAGCGCGGTCACAGGTGAGCTTCACGCCAGGCCGGGCCCTCACCGTCCGAGCGCCGCCATCGCCGCGTTGTGGCCGGGGATGCCGCTCACTCCGCCGCCCCTCACGGCGCCCGCGCCGCAGAGCAGGACGTTGGCGTGCTCGGTCTCGACGCCCCAGCGGCCGGTGCCCTCTTCCCCGTACGGGAAGGAGAGGTCTCGGTGGAAGATGTGGCCGCCGGGCAGCCGCAGATCGCGTTCGAGGTCGAGCGGGGTCTTGGCCTCGATGCAGGGCCGTCCCTCCGCGTCGACGGCGAGGCAGTCGGCGAGCGGCTCGTCCAGTACGGCGTCGAGCTCGGCGAGCGTCGCCTTGAGGAGCGTCGCGCGGGCGGTGTCGTTGTCGGCGGCGAACAGCCGGGCGGGGGTGTGCAGGCCGAAGAGCGTGAGGGTCTGGTGGCCGCTCTCGGCGAGTTCGGGGCCGAGGATGCTCGGATCGGTCAGCGAGTGGCAGTAGATCTCGGAGGGCGGCGCGCTCGGCAGCCGGCCCGCGGCGGCTTCGGCGTAGGCGGTGGCCAACTGCTCGTACCCCTCGGCGATGTGGAACGTACCCGCGAATGCCTCGCGGGGGTCGACGGACCGGTCCCGGAGCCTGGGGAGCCGGGTGAGGAGCATGTTGACCTTGAGCTGGGCGCCTTCGGCGGCCGGCGGGGGTGTGTCGCCGAGCAGGGCGGCGAGCGCCTTCGGGGAGGCATTCACCAGAGCGTGCTCCGCCGCGACCACGCCTTCGCCCTCCGCCGTGCGGTAGGTGATCTCGGCGCGCCTGCCGTCGGTCTCGATCCGGGTGGCCTCGTGCCCGGTGCGGATCTCCGCACCCGCCGCACGGGCGGCGTCCGCGAGGGCGTCGGTGAGGGCTCCCATGCCGCCGACGGGAACGTCCCAGTCACCCGTACCGCCACCGATGACGTGGTAGAGGAAGCAGCGGTTCTGGAGCAGCGAGGGGTCGTGGGCGTCGGCGAAGGTCCCGATGAGCGCGTCCGTGAGGACGACACCGCGGACGAGGTCGTCGGTGAAGTTCTCCTCGACACCGACGCCGATGGGCTGCTCGAAGAGCATCCGCCAGGCGGTCTCGTCGGCCACCCGGGCGCGCAGCTCCTCACGGGTGGGCAGCGGCTCCGTGAGCGTGGGGAAGACACGCTGCGCGACCTCTCCCGTACGGCCGTAGAACGCCTGCCATGCCTCGTACTCCCGGTCGGAGCCGGTGAGCGCGGCGAAGGAGGCGCGGGTGCGGTCGGCGCCCCCGCCGACGAGCAGCCCGCTGTCGCCCTTGGGGGTGTACGAGGAGATGGACCGTTTCCGCACGGCGAACCGCAGCCCGAGTTCGCGCACGATCTTCGGCGGCAGGAGCGAGACGAGGTAGGAGTACCGGGAGAGCCGGGCGTCGACCCCGTCGAAGGGCCGCGTGGAGACGGCCGCCCCGCCGGTCGAGCCGAGGCGTTCCAGGACGAGGACGGTGCGTCCGGCGCGGGCCAGGTAGGCGGCGGCGACCAGTCCGTTGTGGCCACCACCGACGATGACGGCGTCGTACGAGCGCTGTGCGGTCATGTCTCTTGCTAACACGCGAAGATCGCCCGCGGAACCCCGCGTCTAGGCCGTGTTCGGCTCCCCGTCCGTCCGGCGCAGCGCGGCGACGCGCCGGTAGAGGTCGACGGCCTCCGCGTGGCGGCCGAGCTGCTCCAGGCAGTGGGCCTCGTCGTGGCGGCTGGCCAGGGTGTCGACGTGGTCGGCACCGAGGACCCGCTCCCGGGCGTCGGCGACCTGGCGGTAGACCGACAGGGCGGCCGCCCAGTCCGCAAGCCAGCCGAGGCCGACGGCGATCTCGCGGCGGCTGACGAGCGTGTCGGGATGGTCGGCGCCGAGGACCCGCTCGCGGACGGCGCACACCTCCCGCGCCTCCTCCACGGCCTCCTCCCAGCGGGAGAGCCGGCCGAGATTGACGCCCAGGCCGTGGCGGGCGCGCAGCGTCTCGGGATCGTCGGGGCCGTGCACGCGGGTACGGGCGTCGACCAGGTCGCGGTAGAGCTCCAGGGCCTCGGCGCTCCGGCCGAGCCGGCCCAGACAGATCCCGACCTCGTAGCGGGCCGCGAGGGTGTCGGGGTGGTCGGGACCCAGGACGGAACCGCGCGCGGAGGCCACGTCCCGGTACGTCGCGAGCGCCTCCGGCCAGCGATCCAACTGCCCGAGGGTGTAAGCCACTTCGTAGCGGGTCACGAGCGTGTCGGGATGCTCGTCGCCGAGCAGGCGGGTGCGCGCCTCGGCCACCTCCCGGGCCATTCGATAGGACTCGTCCAGACGCCCGAGCCGCCCGAGGTTGAACGCCAGATTGTGGCGGCAGCGCAGGGTGTCGGGGTGGTCCGGGCCCATCGTGCGCTCGCGGGAGGCGAGCACCGTCGCGTAGACCTGGTGCGCCTCGAAGTGGCGTCCGAGACGCCCGAGCACGTACGCCGTCTCCTGGCGCGCGGCCAAGGTGTCGGCGTGGTCGGGTCCGAGGACGCGCTCGCGCGCCTCGGCGACCCGGGCGAAGGCACGCAGGGCGTCGGCGGGGCGGGCGAGCCGGCTGAGCGTGAAGCCGAGTTCGTACCGGCTGGTGAGGGTCTCCGGGTGGTCGGGTCCGAGGACCCTCTCGCGGTCCTCGGCGACGGACCGGTGCACGTCCTCCGCCTCCTCCCAGCGGCCGAGCCGACCGAGACTGAGCCCGGCCTTGTGCCGGCTGGCGAGGACGGCGAGGAGTTCGGGGGCCGGGGTGGACCGCGGGACCAAGCCCGGCGCGGGCGTTGCGGACGACGGGGTGGACCGCGGGACGTCGCGGTCCGACGCGGGAAGGACGCGTGACGCGGCGGTCCACTCCCCCGTGAGCCCGGCGGCCGGGTCGAAGGCCACGGTCCGCAGCGCGAGGGAGGCCGCGGTGGCCCGGTGGCCGTGCGTCATCCGGCCGGCCCAGGAGGGGAGCCGGGGCGCGGCCGCCTCCGGCACCCGTACCTCCGCGGAGACCCGCTGCGATCCGGTCCGTGCCGAGACGATCCGACGACGCAGGTCGGTCGCGTCGGTGGGCCGCCCCTCCGGCGTCTTGGCGAGCAGGTCGAGGACGATCCGGTCCAGGTAGTCGGGGAGTTCGGCGCGGTGCGTGCGCAGCGGCTCCGGCGGGGTGTCGCGATGGCCGACGAGGACGGCCCACGCGTCGTCGAGGTCGAAGGGCGGGGCGCCGGTGGCGATCTCGTACAGCACGCACCCCAGCGAGTACAGGTCGCTGCGGTGGTCTACCTCGCCGCCGCTGATCTGCTCGGGTGACATGTAGTGCGGGGTGCCCATGGCGATGCCGGTGCCGGTGAGGCGGGAGGTGAAGCCGATGTCGGCGCCCAGTCGCGCTATCCCGAAGTCGCAGATCTTCACGGCGCCGTCGCCGAGCCGCATGATGTTGGCCGGCTTGAGGTCGCGGTGCACGATCCCCTGCCGGTGCGTGTACGCGAGGGCGTCGGCGACCTGCTCGGCGATGTCGACGACGTCCGGCACCGGCAGGGGGTGCTGTTTGTTCTCCTCCAGGATCTGGCTGAGGTTGTGGCCCTCCAGCAGCTCCATGACGAGGAAGAGGACACCGTCGGACTCGCCGAAGTCGTGCACGACGGTGACGCCGCGGTGCTGGAGCGAGGCGGCGACGCGCGCCTCGCGGCGGAAGCGTTCGCGCAGCACCGTCACGAAGTTCGCGTCCTGCTGCGGTCCCAGCGGCTTGAGGCACTTGACCGCGACGCGGCGCCCGAGCGACTCGTCGGTGGCGCGCCACACCTCGCCCATGCCCCCGCGTCCGATCACGTCGTGCAGCCGGTACCGGCCCTGGATCAGCCTGGTTTCCGCCATCGCGTGCTGTCGCCCCCGTCGATTCGCTGCGCCCTCCCCGGCTCGTCCAGTATGGCCGTCTGGCTGCGGAGTTTGTACGGGGCGGGGCGCGTGGCGGGGCCCAGACGGGCCATCGCGTTCAAGATGTGACCTGGCGGCAGCCGCCAGCGCATCCGTGCCGGGATGCAGCGCAGCAGGTTTCCCGCCACGGTGAGCTGATGGGTGACGGTGTCGGGCGGCGGTGCGGGCCGGCCGTACAGCGCGTGGGCGTAGGGAGGCAGCGCGCCGTACGCGAGTGCGGCAACGCGCCGCCAGACGATCTCGCGCGCCGGGCGCAGGGCGGGTTCGACCGGGGGACGGCGCAGGAACGCGTCGACGATCCGCGCGTCCTCGCCCGCGGCGAGCCGCGGGCGTATGCCGTCGAAGTAGTCGGCGAGCTCGCGCGCGGTGGCGGGCACCTCTCCCGGGTCGAGCCCGACGAGCCGGGCGGACGTGCGGTGTTCGTCGATGTAGCGGTCGGCCTGGGCGTCGGTGAGGGGGATGCCGGAGCGACGGACGACGGAGAGGTACGAATCGACCTCGGCGCAGTGCACCCAGAGCAGGAGCTCGGGGTCGTCGACGCCGAGCAGCCGGTGGATCTTCCGCACGCGGGCACCGGCCGCCTCGGCGGCGTCGGTGGTGCCGTAGCTGATCGTGCCGACGAAGTTCGCCGTGCGCAGGAGCCGGCCCCAGGCGTCCTTCCTGAAATCACTGTTGATCATCACGCCGCGCACGGCGACGGGATGCAGTGCCTGCAGATAGAGAGCGCGGACGCCGGCGATCCACATCACCGGGTCGCCGTGCAGCTGCCAGGTGACGGAATCGGGTCCGAAGAGCCCGGGATCGGCGTCCTGCCTCATACCGTTCAGGCTACGGGTGCTGTCGCCGGAGCGACCCCACCAGGTGGGGGCGAAGCGGGACGACGGCGTGGGCGGCCTTGAGCGCGGCGCCTCGGTTCCCCACCTCGGGATCGAGGTGGGCGGCCCGAGCGCGGCCCCTCAGTTCCGCGCCTCGGGATCGTCGGTCCAGGTGAGGGAGCGGATCAGCCAGTCCCCCGAGGCGTCGGCGGCGAGCTCGAAGTGCTGGCGTCCCCATCCGGCGAACGGCACCCCGTCGCGGACGCCGTGCTTGTGGTAGAGCGAGTACCGCAGCGCGCGTCCCGCGACGACGACGGTGGAGAAGCTGACCTCGAACTCCTCGAAGTCGGTCAACTCGGATCCGTTCAGGAAGGCTTGACGGGGCACCAGGAACTCGTCGACGTCCATCCGGGTCACCTGCCCGTCCTGCGCCACGAACTCGATCACCGCCTCGGGAGCGAACACGGCCCTGGCCGCGTCCAGGCTGACCGGCCCTCCCTCGCGGCGGGTGAACGCGGAGAGGAAGGTGGTGACCACCTTGTCGACGGCGCGTTCCCGGGCAGGCGGCGGGTTCCGGCGCCATTCACCGGCCAGCACGGCGAACACCGAGTCGCTGCACCAGGCGCCCTTGAGGAAGGTGCCGTCACGCAGAACGGACTCGTGGCGCATCCCGATGCGTCGCATGAGGGCCGCGGAGGCGACGTTGCGTACGTCGCAGATTCCGATGACGCGGTGCCAGCGGAAGCTCTCGAAGGCGATGTCGAGCGCCGCCGTGACCGCCTCGGTGGCCATGCCCGTGCCGTGTACGTCCGGGTGGAACGCGAACCCGACCTGGCCGGTGGCCGGTTCGTCGGGCTCCCGCCGGAGGAACACCTCGCCGACGACCCGCCCCGACTCGTTCTCCACGGCCAGCCCGAGCCAGTCTCCGGGAGTGGCGAGCGCCTCACCCGAGATCAGGCGCTCCAGCGTCTGCGCGGTCACGTCCCTGGTGTGCGGCTCGTGCGGCAGGTAGAGCGCGACCTCGGGCAACGAGCGGTGGGCGTAGATCGCTTCGAGGTCGTCCTCGCGCACGGGGCGCAGGCTCAGCCGCTTCGTCCGGACCGGGTACTGCGGGTGTACGGGGGCGCCCGGGTCCGTCGAGTCGGCGGACTCGGTGTGCTCGGACTGTTCGGGTACGTCCGTCATGGGGTCTCCGTTCGTGCGGTGAACCTGGACAGTGTGTCGCGCGCTGCTCGGCAGGCGGACAGTGGGGCCGATCGGGGGCGGCGGCGCATCCGCGACGCGCGGCCTCGTCAGCGGATCGTGGACGCGCGTCCACGGGGCGCGGCCTCGTACACGATGCCAGGCCGAAGACGGGGCCCGGGCATGATTTTCTCGAGCCGCGCGGACCGTCGGGTCGCTCGTCCCACGGTGGGCCACTCCTTCGGCGGCCCTCGGCGAGCGCGAACCCGATGCGGCTTCCATGCTGGTCCGGGGGGAGATGACCGCTGTCCGAGGCCGCCGTCGAACCCTGGCTCCTCGGACCTGGCCGCGGAAGACCGGAGCACTGATGAGGCTTGTCGTCGATCTCAACAGATGCCAGGGATACGCGCAGTGCGCCTTCCTCGCGCCCGAGGTGTTCACGATGCACGGGGAGGAGGCGCTCGTCTACGACCCCCACGCCGAGGACGAGCATCGGGAGAAGGTGGCGCGCGCCGTCGCCGCCTGTCCGGTGCAGGCGATCACGGCGGAGGGCTTGGCGGGAACGGACCACAGCCCCGGGCATCCCGGCCGGTCCGCTCGCTCCGCGCAGGCCGTTCGGCCGGGGCAGGAGCGGTTCGATGGCCGTTGACGACTTCCACGCGTGGCTCAGGCGCGAGGGCCGGATCGTAATCGTGGGGGCTTCGCTCGCGGGTCTGCGGGCGGCTGAGACGCTGCGAGCGGAAGGCTTCACCGGTTCGCTCACCCTGATCGGGGACGAGCCGTACGAGCCGTACGACCGGCCGCCGCTGTCCAAGGCCGTCCTGCTGGGCAAGGCATCGCCGGCCCACACCGAACTCCCCCGGCGCCGGGAGTTCGACGCCACCTGGCGGCTCGGAGTCCCGGCGAGCGGTCTGGACATGGTGGCCAAGCGCGTGCTCCTGGCCGACGGGGACGCGGTGGAGTACGACCGGCTGCTGATCGCGACCGGGGTGCGCGCCCGGCCCTGGCCGCACGAGGCGGAAGCCCAGTTGGACGGGGTCTTCGCGCTACGGACCCGCGACGACGCGGTCGGCCTCCACCGCCGGATGGCTGCCTCGCCCCGTCGTGTCCTGGTCGTCGGCGCCGGGTTCACCGGTTCGGAGATCGCCTCGGCCTGCCGGGACCGGGGCATCGACGTCACCGTGACGGAGCGCGCCGACGCTCCGCTGGTGGGTGCGCTCGGCGGCGTGATCGGTGCGGTCGCGGCGGACCTGCACCGCGAGAACGGCGTGGATCTGCGTACGGGCGTCACGGTCACCGCCCTGGAGGGCGATGCGGCGGGCCGGGTGCGGTGCGCCCATCTCTCCGACGGCAGCGTCGTCGAGGCGGATGTCGTGGTCGTCTCCCTCGGAGCGATCCGCAACACCGAGTGGCTGGCCGGTTCCGGTCTCGGCGCCGGCCCCCGCGGCATCGCCTGCGACGCCGGCTGCCGGGCCTTCGACATCCGGGGCATCGTCACGGACGACGTCTACGCGGCCGGTGATGTCGCGCGGTCTCCGAACGCCCTGTTCAACTACCAGTTCCTGGCCCTGGAGCACTGGGGCAACGCCGTGGCGCAGGCCGAGATCGCCGCGCACAACATGATCAGTGTCAGCGCGGAGCGCCGACCCCACATGGGGGTGCCCTCCTTCTGGTCATCCCAGTTCGGGGTGAACATCAAGTCGGTCGGCGTGCCCTCGATGGGCGACGAGATCATGTTCACCCAGGGGTCGCCCGGTGAGCGGCGCTTCATCGGGGTGTACGGCCACCAGGGCCGCGTCATCGCGGCCGTCAGCTTCGACAACTCGCGGTGGCTGGAGTTCTACGAGCGCCTGATCCGGACGGGCGCGCCGTTCCCCGTGGACTTCCCGACGGTGGACCGGCGGCCCGAGGGCCGCGGGCCGGTCCCGGCCGAGTTCCCCGACCCGTCCCTGCCGACCCATGGCCCGACGGTGACCCTCAGCGGCTACTCGCCCACCGACCAACAGATGGTCTTCACCCCGGCCCACAGCTGACCGACACCCGTCCGGCCCTCTCGCCCCGAGGACACCTCATGACGCACGCCACCCCGCTCCTGCGCCAGATCACCGACTACGCCAATCGCGCGAACCCGTACCCGCTGTACGAGAAGCTCCGCGAGACCCCGGTGCTCCAGGAGGAGGAGGGCGGCCCTTACGTCATCAGCTCCTACTACGACATCCTCCATCTGCTCCACGACCCCCGAATCAGCTCGGACGCCGCCAACCTCGCCGTGGCGAGCCCCGACGACATGGGTGGCGCGGAGGAGACCGGGCTGCCACCGAGCTTCATCCGGCTCGATCCGCCCGAGCACGACCGGCTGCGGCGGATCGCCACCCGCCCGTTCGGCCCGCCGCACAGCCCCCACCGGGTCGACTCCATGCGCGACGAGTTGGCCGAGATCGTCTCCGGGCTGCTCGACGACCTCGGGGACGCAGGGGAGATCGACCTGGTCGACCAGTTCGCGTACCCCTTTCCCGTGACGGTGATCTGCCGGCTGCTCGGCGTGCCGCGCGAGGACGAGCCGCGATTCCGCTCCTGGGTCGACCCGATCGTGGCCGGTCTGGACCCGGACGCGGGCGGTGACACCGCCGAGCGGCGGCAGGAGGCGCGGGAGGCGCGGCTGCAACTCGGCATGTATCTGGCCGGACTGGTCGAGCAGCGTGGCAAGGAACCCCGCGACGACATGCTGTCGGAGCTGGTGACGAGTCGCGGCGACGACGGTCCCATGACGACGATGGAGGTGCTCAGCACCGCGGTCCTCCTGCTGATCGCGGGCCACGAGACGACGGTCAACCTCATCACCAACGGCATGCTGACGCTGCTCCGCCACCCGGACGTCCTCGACAGACTGCGCGACGATCCGGCGCTCGCCGTCAACATCGTGGAGGAGTTGCTGCGTTACGAGCCGCCGGTGCAACTGGTGCCCCAGCGCACCTGTATCACGGACATCGAGCTGCGCGGGGTCACGATTCCGAAGGGCTCGGTGATCTGGCTGGTGCTCGCCTCGGGCAACCGGGACCCGGAGCGCTTCCCGGATCCCGACCGCTTCGACCCGGACCGCGAGGACATCCAGCACCTCGGCCTGGGAAGCGGCATCCACTCCTGCTTCGGCGCGCCCTTGGCCCGCCTGGAGGCCCAGCTCGCCCTGTCGGCACTGGCCCGCCGCCTCGACAACCCACGGCTGCTTGAGGACCCACCGCCGTACCGCCACAACGCGGTGCTGCGCGGCCCGCGCCATCTGCGCATCGGCATCGACGGGGTCCGCCCCTGAGCGTCCCGCCGCGAGGCGTCGGCTCGGCAGGGGGGTCGTGGCCTACTCCTGTTCATCCCGTCGCTTCGGCGGCCACGGGCGGCTGCGGCCGGGTCCGCACTCCCCAGCGGGCGAGAGACGGGCCGGCAGCGCCCAGCGCCGCGAAGAACACCGCGAGCAGCAGCCAGCCTGCCGTGCCGAGGCCGAGCACCACCGTGGTGAGGATCGCGGGAGCAAGGGCCTGGCCCGCGCTGAAGCCGAGGCCGAGGACACCCTGGTACTGGCCCTGGGCATGGTCGGGGGCGAGACCGAAGCCGAGGGCGAAGCCCGCCGATGACTCCCAGACCTCCCCCAGACTATGGACGAAGATCGCCGCCAGGACCAGTCCCGCTGCCGCCCAGACCGGGGTGTACGCCGCCAGCGCCATCATCGGGCAGCTGACGAGGAAGAGCAGCCCCGCGGTACGGAACGCCCTGCCGCCGTCGTACGGGGTTTCGATACGGGAGCCGATCCTGGTCTGCATCAGTACGCAGAAGGCGGCGTTGACGGCGAACAGCGCGGCCACCGTCCAGCGTGGTGCCTGGGTGTGTTCGGAGATCCAGATCGGCAGGAGCAGGGAGACCACCGGGTACTGCAGGCCCATGGCCCCGTAGAGGGCGGTGAACGTCAGGTACGGGCGGTCCGTGAAGGCGAGCCAGCGACGCTGCCGCGGCGGTGCCGCCAGCACCGGATAGCGGGGCAGCAGGAGCAGAAGTACCGCGCACAGGGCGAAGCTCGCCGCGTTGCCGAGGATCAGGGTGACATAGGCGGCACGGGTGTCCGCCGCCAGCGCCAGCCCGGCGCCCACCGTCCCGAGGATGACGCCCAGGTTGACGAACGTGCGCAGCCTCGCCCGGAACAGGGCCGGACGATCGCCCCCGACCCGGACCACCAGAGCGCCCCAGGCCGCCCCGCCGACCGCCGCGGCGATCTGGTCGACCGTCGCGATGACCGTGAGCGCGGCCCAGCTCTCGACGAGGACGAGGGCCGCCATCGACAGCGTCTGGACCGCGAGGGCCAGCATCATGATCGTGCGCGCCCCGCGCCGGTCGGCGAGATGCCCTCCGGGCACCCCGGCGCACAAGCCGATCAGTCCGGCGATGGTGAGCGCCGCACCGACCTGCACCGCGGGCAGACCCACGACCAAGGTGAAGTAGAGCGCCGACGCGGCGTTGAACAGCCCGTTGCCGACCCGGTTGACGAAACTGGCGGCGATCAGCACGCGCTCCGGCCCGCTGTCCCCCACCATGCGGGTTATTCGCCCGTCCGGACTGCTCTTGATCATGGCAGCAGGCTAGCAACGGACCCGGACACCGCCCCCGACGGGCGATGTCGGAGGGGGTCGTCGACGCCCGGATGGATCTCGACCCCGCCCCGTGAGCCGTTCCATGACGGACAATCCTCATAGGGGCGATTCCGTCCGTGCCCGACCGACCGCAGGGGTCGCCATGTCCGATCTACCGGCAGCCACCGCACGCACACGCGTCTTCCTCGTGGACGACCACGAGGTCGTCCGCCGGGGTCTTCGCGACCTGATCGACGACGAGCCCGACATGGAAGTGGTCGGCGAGGCGGCCACCGCCGACCAGGCCCTGGCCAGGGGCCCCGCTCTGCGGCCGGACGTGGCGGTTCTCGATGTCCGGCTGCCCGACGGCGACGGGATCTCCGTCTGCCGGGAGCTGCGCTCGCGGATGCCGGAGCTGGCATGCCTCATGCTGACCTCCTTCGACGACGAGGACGCACTCCTCGACGCGATCATGGCGGGAGCGGCGGGGTACGTCCTCAAACAGATCAAAGGCTCCGACCTGGTGTCGGCGGTACGGACCGTGGCCACGGGCCAGTCGATGCTCGACCCGGCCACCACCGCCCGGCTGATGCACTCGTTGCGCGATCCCGAGGCGGCGAAGCCACCGGAGGACGAGCGGCTCGCGGTGCTGTCGGAGAGGGAGAGGTCCGTCCTCGATCTCATCGGCGAGGGGCTCACCAACCGGCAGATCGCCAAGCGGCTCTACCTGTCCGAGAAGACGGTCAAGAACCACATCTCACGGCTGCTCGGCAAGCTCGGAGTGGAGCGCCGCGTACAGGCCGCCGTCATCGCCGCGCAGGCCCACGAACACGAGGCCGAGCAGACGTAGGCCCGCTCACTCCCGCCCGGCCGGCAGCGGGATCCGCCACTCCAGCACGGTGCCGCCGCCCGGCTCCGCTCGTGCGAACACCGACAGGGTGCCGCCGAGCCGTTCGGCCCGTTCGGACAGGTTCCGAAGTCCACTGCGGCTGCCACCCCGCGGAATGCCGATGCCGTCGTCGCTCACCGTCACCGCCAGCACGCCGTCGTCGGCGACGACGGACACCTCCGCACGGCCCGCCCGGGCATGCCGCGCCACGTTGGTCAGACCTTCCCCGAGGACGGCGAGCACCTCCTCGGCCGCATCCGGCGGCACGTCCGTGTCGAGCAGGCCCTCCATGCGCAGCGCCGGAGCGAATCCGAGCGTCGACGCGGCCGAGTCGACGGCCTTGACCACGCGGTTTCTCAGTTTCGGGGCGGTTCCGGGGGTGTCGTGTGCCCGCAGGCCGAAGATGGTCGATCGGATGATCTTGATGGTGGCGTCCAGGTCGTCGATCGCCCGGGTCAGCCGGTCCACGGCCTCAGGGTGCTCGACGAAGCGCCGGGCGCTCTGCAGCGTCATGCCGGTGGCGAAGAGACGCTGGATCGCCAGATCGTGCAGGTCCCGCGCGATCCGGTCGCGGTCCTCCAGAAGGCTCACCTGCTCCGCGTCACGGCGCCGGTCGGCCAGTTCGAGGGCCAGGGCGGCCTGACCCGCGAATCCGGGGAGCGCAGCGATCTCGGCGCCTTCGAAGGAGGACCGCCCACGACGCCTGGCGAGGATGAGCACACCGCTCAGCCGCTCCTTCGTGCCGACCGTGACGGCCACCGCCGGCCCGAACCCCTTCCAGCGCTCCGGCTGCACCGTCACCCGCTCGTCGCTCTCGACGTCTCCCACCGTGACCAGCCCGTCCTCATGCGCGAGTGCGGCGGCGGCCATCGTCCCCTCGCTGCTCGGCAGGACGACTCCCCGGTGCGCGTCGGCCCCCTCGCCGCGCGCCAGCGAGCCCCGCAGCTCGCCACCCGTACCCACCAGGTAGAAGACGCCCATGTCGGCGCCCGCGATCTCCACGGCCTGTTCCAGCATCCCGTCGAGCACCTGGGACTCCTCGGCACCGGAGAGGAGAGCACTGGTGAGGTCCGCACTCGCCGCCAGCCACAGCTGTCTGAGCCGGCCCTCTTCGTAGAGCCGGGCGTTGTCGATGGCGATGCCGGCGGCGACGGCGAGGGTCGTCACGACGGCCTCGTCGTCGGCGTCGAAGTCAGCCCCTCCCCGCTTCTCCGTGAGGTAGAGGTTGCCGAAGACCGCGTCGCGGACCCGGATGGGCACGCCGAGGAACGAGTGCATGGGCGGGTGGTGGGGCGGGAATCCGTACGAGGCGGGGTGCTCGGACAGCTCGGAAAGCCGCAGCGCCTTCGGATTGCGGATCAGTTCCCCGAGGATGCCGTGCCCGGAAGGCAGGTCGCCGATCCGCTTCCGCTGGTCGTCGTCGATCCCGATGGGGAGGAACTCCGAGAGCCTCCGGTCGTCGCCGATGACGCCGAGGGCTCCGTACTCCGCGTCCACGAGCGTCACCGCCGCCTCCACGATGCCGCGCAGCACCTGAGCCAGGTCCAGTTCCCGGCCCACGGACATGACGGCCTGCAGCAGCCCGTCCAGCCGGCCCCTCGTACCGCGCACCTCGTCGATGCGTACCTGGAGCTCGTCGAGCAGCTCGTCGAGTCTCAGCCGCGGAATCCTGTTCTCCGCGGGCTCCGGGTCCTCACGCCCCATCGACACCTCCGGCGCATCGGGGGCACGGACGGCACCCGAAGCACGCATTTTCACCGTAATCCGGATGCACCACCCGTTCCTGTCGAGCGCCCGGGTCCCGTACGGCGGAAGCACGCGGGTGCGGGTACCGGACAGGGTCGGGCCCGGTCGGTCCCGACGGTGGACCGTTCGGCCCTCGCGGGTCCCGTGCGTGCGATGGACGGTGGTGGCGCGGGGGTGCACCGTCCGGATGCTCGAACAGGAGGCGCGGCAATGAGGCATATGAAGGTCGGCGGTCTGATGACCGACGAAGTGGTCTCCGCCGTTCCTGCCACACCGTTCAGGGAGGTCGTGAGACTTCTCGCCGAACACGAGATCAGCGGCGTCCCCGTCGTGGACGAGGACGACCACGTCCTCGGAGTGGTCTCGGAGAGCGACCTCCTGGCTCGTCGCGAGCTGACCGCGCGGGAGCTGATGACCGCACCCGCGATCACGGTTCATGCCGAGGAAGCGGTGGGGGACGCCGCGCGGTTGATGGTGCGCCGGGGAGTGGAGCGCCTTCCGGTGGTCGACGAGGAGGAGCGTCTGGTGGGCATCGTGACCCGACGTGATCTGCTCTGTGTCTTCCTTCGTCCGGATGCGGAGATACGGCGTCGCATCCGGGAGGACGTCCTGGAGGACGCCATGGGCCTGCCCGGGGACGCGGTGGACGTGCATGTCCTGGACGGCGTGGTGACGCTCGGCGGCCGCGTCCGGCTGCGGAGTCAGGCCGTGATGCTCCCGCGACTCACCACGCTCGTGGACGGCGTCGTCGCCGTCGTGGATCTGCTGTCCGCCCGTGAGGGCGGATCGCCCCTCGCACCCCCCGCACGGACCGCACGGACCGCACACGACATCTCCTGGTGACTCCCTCACAGACAGGACGCACCGTGTCCACCACCGCCCTGACCCGACCGCTCGTGACATCGCTGATCGAGGACGCCGTCACCGCGCCCTCGATGCACAACGCCCAGCCCTGGAAGTTCGTCCACCGGACGGGCACCGACACCATCGAGCTGCACGGCGATCCCGAACGCGCCATGCCGCACGAGGACCGCGACCACCGCGCCCTCCATCTCGGCTGCGGCGCCGCCCTCTTCGGTCTCCGCGTAGCCGCCGCCCACCACGGCCGGCCCGCCGGCACGCGGCTGCTCCCCGACCCGGCGGACCCCTGGCATCTCGCCGACGTTCGGCTCGGTGGTCCCGAGGGCGCCGACAGCGACCTGGACGCACTCCACCCCGCTCTGCCGCGGCGGCACACCAGCCGCTCCCCGTTCTCCGAGGAAGAGATCCCCTCCGAGGTCGTCGACGGGCTCTGCTCCGCGGCCCTCCTGGAAGGCTGCGGCCTGATCGTGCCGGGAGCCTGGCACACCGACACCGTGCTCCGGCTCGTGCACGAGTCCCAGATGTTCGAGGCCGCGGACGCGGCGGTTCGTGCGGAGATCGCCGCTTGGACGCGCACGGGCGCGGCCGGGGAAGGCCCCGAGACCGAGGGAATCCCCTCGTACGCCTTCGGCCCCCGTCAGTACGACGTGACCGCTCCGGTCCGGGACTTCGACTCCCGCCGTCGCGTCCCCGGCCGCGCGTCCGCGGTGTTCGAGAAGAGGCCCCGGATCGCGCTGCTCGGCACGGTCGAGGACACTCGGGAGGACTGGCTGAAGGCCGGCCAGGCGATGCACCGGGTGCTGTTGCGGGCCACCCTCGACGGGCTCTCGGCCTCCCTCATGTCTCAGCCCCTGGAGTGGCCCGAACTCCGTTCCGTCGCACGGGATCCGGGCTCCGCTCTGGGCTTCGTCCACATGATGTTCCGCCTGGGCTACGGCCCCCCGGGCCGGGCCACGCCCCGCCGCCCCGCAGCCGACGTGCTCACGTTCGTCTGATCGTCCCGTCACATCCGGAACCAGCGTTCCTGCCCTGGAGCGACGGTGACCCTCCGCCCTTCGGGGAGCACGACGGCGAGCGGCCCCTGGGACGAGACCGGAACCCCGATGACGAGCCGGCCGGGAAACATCCGCAGGCGCACCCCTCGATGCCCGCCGACGCAGAGGGAGAAGGAGAACCGGGGGATCTCCCGCAGCATCACGGGCGCGACGCGAAGCCCCTCCGGACCCGCTTCCAGGCCGGTGATCCCTCGCTCGACGAGATCGACCGTGCCCGCCATCGCGCCGAGATGGATCCCCTCGCCGGTCGTTCCGCCCTGCACGTCGGCGACGTCGGCGAGCAGCGCCTCCTCGCAGTACCGCCAGGCGTCGGCACCCTTCCGACGGGTCAGCACCCAGCCGTGGACGAGGCTGCTGAGCGTCGAGCCGTGGCTGGTGCGTCGAAGGTAGTACGCGACGGTCGCGCGCCACACCTCGTCGTCCAGCGCGTACCCGAGCCGGGAGAAGAGGCCGTGCAGCTCCGCGGGGCGCAAGAGGTAGCCGAGCATGAGGGTGTCGGCCTGCTTCGACGCCTGGTAGCGGTTGACCGTGTCGCCCTCGGCCTCCAGGATCCGGTCGAGTCTGCGGATGTCGCCGTACCGGTCGTGGTACGTGTCCCAGTCCAGCTCCGCCAGGTCTCCGTAGCCCTCGAACTGGCTCACCACGCCCCGGTGGAAGGGAACGTACAGACGGTGGGAGACCTCTTCCCACCGGGTGAGTTCCTCGTCGTCGAGCGACAGCCTCTCCGTCAGTTCCGCGCGTCGGGCGTCGGGCAGTTCGCCCAGCAGGTCCAGCCCGCGGGCGAGGACCCAGGCGGCTGTCGCGTTGGTGTACGCGTTGTCGTCGATGCCGGGAGTCGTGGCATCGGGATAGGCGTCGTGGTACTCGTCGGGGCCCACGACGCCGCGGAGCCGGTACCGGCCGTGCTCGGCGTCGTAGGTGGCGGCGGCGGCCCAGTGGCGGGCGACCTCCAGCATGATCTCCGCACCTGCCGAGTGGAGGAATCCCCGGTCTCCCGTCGCCTGCGCGTACCGCCAGACGTTGAGGGCCACGGCCGAACCGACATGGCGCTGGAGGTGCGAGTGGTCGGGGAGCCAACGGCCCGAGCGTGGATTGAGGTGCAGCGTCTGGGTCTCCTCCCGTCCCGAACTCGCGCTCTGCCACGGGTACATGGCGCCCCGGCCGCCGGCTCGGCGCGCCGCCGCTCGTGCGGCCGGGAGTCGACGGTGGCGGTACATGAGCAGGGCGCGGGCCACCTCGGGGAAGTGGACGGTGAGGTAGGGCAGCACGAAGAGTTCGTCCCAGAAGACGTGCCCCCGGTACGCCTCGCCGTGCAGGCCGCGGGCGGGGACGCCGACGTCGAGTTCCGCGGTGTTCGGGGAGAGTGTCTGAAGGACGTGGAACAGGTGCAGGCGGAGGATGCGCCCCGCCTCCCCGGGAACGTGCAACTCGCCCTGCTCCCACAGCCGCCGCCAGGCCGCCCTGTGCGTGGAGAGCAGCCGGGGGAAGGCCGGGGCTCGCGCGGCGGCGTCCACGGCCTCGGTGAACAGGTCGGTGGTGGGCCGGTCGAGCGAGGTGTGCAGCGCCATCGTCTTCACGACCGTCGCGGAGCGCCGGGGCCCGACGCGCAGGCGGTACGTCTGAACGGTGCCGGTCCTCGTAGCGGCCTCCTCGACGGGGCACGACGGACGGGTGACCGTTCGCACGGCCAGGGCGATACGGATGCCGGGATCCACCGTTCGACAGGTGAGCCAGCCGATCCCGTCAGGCTCGAATCCGGTCCGGTGGTCCCTGAGGTGACGCCCGTCGAGGTGTCGGTATCGCTCGACTCCGGCGTTGGTGACGGCGCCGTCGAGAACGGACTCCACCTCGACGGCACCGCTCCAGCCGTAGGCACGGAACATGGTGCGCTGGACCGCCAGCCGGGGGTCTCCCATGTGGACGATCCGGGTGTGGCCGACGCGCAGGCCGAGCCCACGCTCGTCCCGGAAGAACAGCCGCCGGGTGAGCACTCCCGTGCGCAGGTCGAGCCGTACGCCGTAGTTGCGCAGGGACTCGGAGTCGGGCGTCAGCCAGTCGCCGGGCGGGGCGTCCTCCGGCAGACACCGGTAGCGCAGGAGCGTCCAGTTCGGGAGGTTGACGAGGTCCTCGCTCTCGACCCGCTCGCCCGCGACGACCGAGGTGAGCCGGTCGTAGCAGCCCGCCAGATAGGTCCCCGGGTAGTGCGTGGGGTCGGCGGCGCACTCGGGCGCCGAGCCGCGGGTGGCGAACCTGCCGTTGCCGAGCGTGCAGAGGGCTTCCACCAGCCTCTCGCGCTCCGGGTCGTAGCGATCGCTCCCGGTCCACGTCCAGCCCGCGGTCATCCGGACTCACCCCACACACTCCGGACCAGCGCCGCGAGATCGGGAACCGTGAGGTCGGCGCCCTGCTCGCGGAGCCGGGCCGCGTGGCGCCGGTCGGGGGTGCGGTCGAGACCGACGACCAGTCCGAAGCGTCCGCGGCGCGCCGCCGCGACTCCCGAGACCGCGTCCTCGACCACTGCGGTGTTCCCGGGACGTGTGCCGAGGAGGGCGGCCGCGTGGAGGAACAGCGCGGGGTCCGGCTTCCCGGCGAGGCCGAGCCGGGCCGTGTCCTCGCCGTCCACGACCACGGTGAGGAGTCGGTCGAGCCCCGCGGCCTCGAGCAACGCCCGGGCGTGCCGGGAGGCGGACGCGGCGGCGCACGGCACGTCGGCCGCCCGCAGGACGGCAAGTGCCGGGCCGGCATCCGCGAAGCCCACGATTCCCTCGGTGCGGAGCGCCTCCAGGAACACCTGCTCCTTGCGTGCGGCGACCGCCCAGACCGTGTCGCAGCCGGGCGGATCGTCGGGCGTTCCCGCCGGGAGTCCGAGTCCCCGGGCGGTCAGGAGTGCCTCTGCCCCGTCGAAGCGGGACTTTCCGTCGACGAATCGGCGGTACTCGGCATCGGCGTCGAAGGGCGGCTGCGCCCTGTCTCCCCGGCCTGTGAGTTCGAGACAGGCGTCGAACGCGACCTTCCACGCGGCCGCATGCAGGGTGGCGGAGTCGAGCAGAACGCCGTCGGTGTCGAAGACGACCCCGCGCGGCGCCCGGGAGCCCGGGGTGGGCCCGCTCACCGTCCCGCCTCCGATGCCCGTCGGGTGACCGCATGGACCGGTCGGCCCGGGAAGGGAGCCGCTCGGCCCCCTCCGGCGCGCCCCTTCCGGTAACCGCCGCACTCCCCGAAGGGTGGCCGGCCATGCCCGAGGCAGCCCTGGATACCGCCTCCGCCGCACCGGCTCTGCTCGGCTTCCTCGGGGGCGTGGGGACGGTCACCGGAAGCACGTTCCCGGTCGAGAGCGACCATGCGCGGATCCTCCTCGGCTGCGGACTCTTCCAGGGTTTCTCAGAGCTGCGACGACGCAACCGGGAGCGGCTCGACCCGAGGCCGCGGGCATCCACGCCGTCGTGTCTCGACGCCCGTCGTCCCGCGTTCCGAGAGGCCGTTCCGGTCCGCTGACCGGGGCCGTTCGGGCCCGCCGTATGACCCGCGAGGCCCTGCCGGCGCCGCTCGGTCGGGCGGGAGTCTGTGGGGGGAGGGCTGGAGCATGCCATGAGCACCATGACGAAGCTGCCGAACGGACTCCCTCCCCGTAGCAGAGTTCTCGTCGACACACTCGTGTCGGGCGACCTCCCCAGCTGCTCCTGGTCGACCCCGCCGCACCACTGGCGCCTCGGTGCCACGGCGACGGCCGAGGTGCGCGCCCTGGAGTTCGACGGGCAGGCTGTCAGGGAGCGCTGCGAACACAGGACTTCTCCGTCGCAGCGGCGGTGTCCACGGCCGTCGCCGCAGCGATGGCGCGCCGACTCCACACTAAGGAATGAGCGATGGCCTCCCAGCCGTTCACCGTCGCCGATGTCATGACCAAGAAGGTCGTCGCCGTCCTGCCCGGCGCGGATTTCAAGGAGATCGTCGCCGCCATGGAGCGGTGGAGGGTGACCGCCGTCCCCGTCGTCGAGGGGGACGGCCGTGTCGTCGGGGTCGTCTCGGAGGCGGACCTGCTCCTCAAGGAGGAGTTCCACGACCACCGCCTCGGCCTCCTCGAACAGATGCGGCGTCTCGACGCCACGGCGAAGGCCGGGTCCCGACGTGCTCAGGACCTCATGACCTCGCCCGCCGTCACCGTCGCTCCCGACGCGCCGCTGCCTCGGGCAGCCCGGCTCATGGCCGCCCATCGGGTCAAGCGGCTGCCGGTGGTCGACGCGAGCGGGACGATCCAGGGGATCGTGAGCCGGGCCGACCTGCTCAAGGTGTTCCTCCGCCCGGACGAGGATCTCGCGGCGGAGGTACGCCACGACGTCGTCGAGCACCTGTTCCCGCCTCCGCACCCGCACGTGGAGGTCCGTGTCGACGCCGGCGTCGTGACCCTGTCCGGCGAGGTCCACGACAGCGCCCTCGTCCCCCTCGCGGCCCGCCTCGCGCGGGCCGTCGAAGGGGTGGTGGACGTACGGTGGGAGCTCACCGCGAGCGGGTCGTGAGCATGTCCGAGGTCACGGACGCCGATCTGTACGAGGTCACGATGGCGATCTCGTACCCGCGGGAGGGCATGCGGGCGGCGCACGGGCGGTAGGCCCCACGGGTGCTCGGCAGGGCCGGCGCGCCCGAAGGGGCGGGCGGGCGCCGCCACCGGGCTGAGATCGCCGGCTCGGAGCGGACTCCGACGCCTCGTGCGGGAAGGGTGCCTGAATGACGTGGCTTCCGATGCTCGCGGGCGCTGTGCTGGTCCTGCTCATCCTCCGGGACGTGTTCCACACGCTCTGGCACCCGACCCGTCACGGAGGTCTGAGCAGGCTGGTGATGATGTCCATGTGGCGGCTGTCCGCCCGGTTCGGCGCCGGGCGCCGGCCGGCCGGTCTCGCGGGCCCGCTGGGCATGGTGACCGTCTTCGCCGCCTGGGCACTGACCGTGGCCCTGGGGTGGGCGCTCATCTACTGGCCCCACATGCCGGAGAACTTCTCGTACGCCACGGGACTCGTCCCTTCCGAGCACGCCGGCCCGGTGGATGCGCTGTACGTCTCCCTGGTCACCCTGGCCACGCTCGGTCTGGGAGACATCGCGCCGACCTCGGGATGGCTGCGCGTGCTGGCCCCCATGGAGGCCCTGGCGGGATTCGTCCTGCTGTCGGCGACCGTCGCCTGGATCCTCGGTATCTACCCTGCGCTCGCCCGTCGCAGGGCACTGGCGCTACGGCTGTCCCACATCCGCCGCAGCCGGGCCGCCTCCAAGGCCCTCGACTCCGACGGGGGCGCCGCGCTCCTGGACGGACTCGCCTCGGCTCTCTCCGTCGTCACGGTCGACTTCATGCAGTACGCCGAGTCGTACTACTTCCGCGACGGCGACGTGCACACGTCGCTTCCCGAGCAGCTCCGCTACGCCGCCGGTCTGGCCGAACAGGCCGCGGATGCGCGGCACCCGGACGTCCGGCTCTCCGCGTCGGTGCTGCGCACGGCGCTGGAGGACCTGTCCGTCGTGCTCGACGACCGCTTTCTCCGCACAGGAGAAGGCCCGGAACACGTCTTCGCGGCCTACGCCGCCGACCACGGGCGCTCCCCGGGCAGGGAGCCGGACGCTCCTCCCTCGGGCAGCGTCGACGATCGGTGACGGCGTCGCCGCGTGCGCCGCAACTTGTCCGTGCCCCACACGAGGACCGCCCGTGGACGGCGAGCGGCCTCACGTACGGACAACCCATCGGTCCCCGTGCCGAGTTCGCGGCGCAGTCTCGGCAGCGGCTCGCCGGGGTCGAAGGACGGTTCCTCGGTCGGTGAGGTGGCCCGCTCCCTGTGGCTGCGGCTTCCGGCACGGTCAGTCGTCGCCGGCTCCTGGACCGCTGCCCCGGCGGAGCCGGCCGGACCAGACGGGCTCCACCTGCTCCCACTCGCGTTCCCAGGCCGCGAGGCTACGGGCTTGGGTTCCCCGTCGTACGAGGGCGACAGCCGCGGCTCCCGAGGCCCCCACGACACCCGCCGCAGCCGCTCCTCCCGCGAGCGAGGTGAAGGCGCGCTGGGCTGCGTTGCCCGGTGCTCGGGTCTGCCTGCCGGTGTCGTCCACCCAGATCGTCAGGGCGCGGCCTGCGGGCGTCTGCGGAGGAACCTGAATGGTCCCGGACCGCCGGACGTCGTCGGGGTACTCCCATGCGGCGGACGCGAGGGAGTGGGGCTGCGCGCCGTACCGGGTGGCCGAGGACGGATCCACGGCGCGATCGGTGGTCGTCGCCGTCACTCTGTGGCGGTGGGCGGCGAGTTCACGGTCGGCCTCGGCACTCGCCTTCCACAGCACCCCGGCTGCGACAGCGCCGCAGATCACGGCGATCATCGTGACGAAGATCAGGGCAGCGCGGGCGTGCGGTCCTCTCGCGGGTGGGGTGGCCCCACTGCCCGACGGCTCGTGGTGGAGCATGGCGCACCTCCGGGTGGTGGGGTGGCCCCGCCGACGTGTCAGCGGCACCGATCAGTGGGTGGCACCGAGCTCGGTTCCGATGTGATGGGCCCACATCCGGATCATTTCCGGATTGCGGAAGTCTCCGCCCTTGCCTCGGCTCACCATGTGCCGGGCGACCGGATCCGACGTCTCGGCGGTCACGGCGCCGCCGAAGGTGATGTGCTCACGAGCGCCGAGCTTCTTCATCCGCCGGGCGACTCCGCGTACGGGCGGGATGTCGTGCTCCTCTGCGGAACTGTCGACGGGTCCGCTGCTGAACAGCCAGACAGGCCGGTGCCTGAGTTGTTCGGCGTTGCGCCGGGCACACCGCCGGGCCTTGCCGTTCCAGTGCCCGGCGTAGAGGGCCCCACCGAGGACGACCCCGTCGTAGCCACTGACGTCGGTGACGGTGTCGGCGGGAAGCACCACGGCGTCGAAACCGTCGTCCCGGAGCGTCCGGCCGATCTGTTCGGCGATTCCGGCGGTCGCGCCGGCCTTGCTGCCGTAGGCGACCACGACCCGTCGGGTGTTCATGACGACCTTCCCTCATCCGTGGGGTCGGACCGCTTGACGGGGATGCTCCTGGCGGTCCTGGTCTGTTTGTCGGGCATCGGGATGCGGACGGTGAGAATGCCGTCCGCGTAAGCGGCGTCGACGTCGTCCGCGGGAATGGTGGCCGGGAGGCGCACGGTCCTGCGGAACGAGCCGTAGCGGAACTCCGAGTGCTCCTTGTCCTCCGTGCTCTCGCGGTGCTCCGCGCTGACGGTGAGGAGGTTGTCGTCGACGGTGATGCCGATGTCGTCGGCCGGGTCCATTCCCGGCAGTTCGGCGCGCAGTACGTACACGCCGTCCCCGCTGGTCATCTCGATCGGGATGGAGTGGGCGGCCGCGGCGGGACGCCACCCGGGCAGCCCGGGGAACTCCCTGTTGAACCAGTCGTTGAAGTCGGGGAAATGACTGCGCCTGCGCTCGACCTTGCCTCCGGTCATTTTCTGCTCCTGGTGTGTGGGTCCGAGGACGGTCACCGTGGGTGGGTCGCCGCCTTGGACTGCGGACCGGGTCACGGAGCCGGGTCCGACTCCGTATCCCACTCTTCCGCCCGGCCCCGGCACGGTGCAGTGCCCAAGGGGGCCGTCGAGGAGGGCCGAACGGGCCCGACCGGGAAGGGACCGACCGGCCCAAGCACGACGTCACGCGTCTCGCCGGTCCCCCGGTCACGGGGCCACGTCCGACCGGCCCGATTCCGTGAGCGGTACGGATCGCCGCATCGGCCCCATGGCGTTCTCCATGGCCGTCGGCGCCCTCGGTACGGGAGCGGTCTGCCGGACGGGTGCGCGGATCGATCGGGTCGGCGGGCCCCGGTCGGTCCGTACCGGAACGGGACCGGCGAGCCCGGGTCGGCGACGGTCCGCTACGCGCGGCGCGGGAGGGGGACGGTGATCAAGGGGCACATGGCGCGGTGCAGCAGGCCGTGGACCGTGGAGCCCATCCGCATGCCCGAGTAGCCGCCGCGGCCCACGCGACCGACCACCAGAGCCTGGGACTCCTGGGACGCCAGGGCGAGTTGCTCGACAGGATGTCCCCGTACGACCTCTTCGGAGATGCCGACGTCCGGGTACCTCTCCGCCCAGCCCGCCACCGACTCGGCGAGCAGCCGATGCCGCTCGGCCAGGCCCTCTTCGCCGTCGTCACGCGCGAGAACGGAACGGGGCCAGACCCAGACGGCCCGCAGCCGTACCTCGCGCAGGCTCGCCTCCTCGACGGCGAAGGCGACCGCGGCCCGTGAGGACTCGCTTCCGTCCACGCCGACGACGAGGGTCGGTGGGTGTACGGCGGTGTGCTCAGGTGCGCGGACCACGACGACGGGACAGTCGGCCCGCGCAGTGAGCGGGACGGCCACAGAGCTCTCGCTGAACATCTCGGCCGCCCTGCCGAGACGGCGCGAGCCCACGACGACGAGCGCGGCACGCGCCGCCATGTCGCGCAGCGCGGCCGCCGGCACACCGTTCACCAGGTCCGTCGCGATCCGCAGACCGTCGTGCAGTTCGCGAGCGAGGTCCTCCGCATTGGCGATCGCCGACTCCGCACGCATGCGCAGGGCGCTCTGGTGGGCGAGCGCGTCGTAACGCAACCCGTCGTGGACCGGCGGTACGGCGACGACCAGGCGCAGCGCCAGCCCTTTTCGTACGGCCTCGTCGGCGGCCCAGACGAGAGCCGGGATCGACTGCTCCTGGGGGTCGACTCCGAGCAGTATCTCGTTCACGTCTCCTCATCCCGGGTGGCGAAGGCGGGTGGGACGATCTCCACCGGGCAGTGGGCGTGGTGGAGCAGGGTGTGCGCGACGCGGCCCAGGGACGGGCCCGCGCCGAAGGCATGGTGTTCTCTGCCCATCACGAGCAGATCGGTGTGGGCGCTCGCCTCCACCAGGATCCCGGGCGTGCTCGTGCCCGTCTCGACGTGGTGATTGACGATCAGCTGCGGATGGAACCCACGCACCAGCTCGGCCAGGGCCTTGGTCTCACGCACACGTCGCCGCGCCATCTCGTCGAGATCGTCGAGCATGGTCGCGACACTGCCGACGTGCGCGAGGACGTTCCAGACACTCACCAGGCGCAACGCCGCCTTGCGGGCATCCGCCTCGGCAGCCGCGACGAGCAGCCAGCCGAGATCCGAAGCGCCGTGCACGGCTGCTGTCACCGAGCCGAACTCGGGGCGGTCACCGTCACCACGCACGACGATCACGGGCACCTTCGCCCGCGCCGCCACACCGAGACCGACCGAACCCAGCATGAGGGAGGCGAAGCCGCCGAGGCCCCTGCTGCCCACCACGATCGTGCCCGTGTCGCCGGCGGAGTCCCGAAGGCCGGAGACCGGTTCCCGACGGCTGAGCTCCCTGGTGACGGGGAGAGCCGGATAGCGCTCCTGGACGGCGTTCGCCGTCTCGATCAGCAGGTCGCGGCCCGCTTCACGCACCGCCTGGATCGTCTCGGCGGCGGCGAACAGGGCACGCCGGTCGGTGTCGGCGGCGTGGACGAGGTGCAGGGGGCGGCCACGGCGCTCCGCCTCGGCGGCGGCCCAGAGAGCGGCCGTCCTGGCGGACGGGGATCCGTCGACCCCGACGATGACGTTTCCGAGCTCCGTCCTGGGGATCTCGCTGGTCATGGCTCCTCCTCGGGCGCACGTCCCGGGCTCGGGAAGGCGATTCGCAGGGCGACGCCTTCCACACTGACGCCTGGCCTGGCCTCCTGGGGATGGGCCCTTCGGCCCCGATCCAGTCCTGTCGGCCCCTGTCCCGGAGACGACCGGGGCGGGACGCCGGCAGTCGAATCCGGTACGGAGCCAAGGCGAGGAGGCTCGTCACGACGGCCCGGGCCACCGCCGGTCCGGACGGCTCAAGGCCGCCTCCCGGTGATCGACCGAGGCGCTGTCGGGGCGGTTGCTTTCATCAACCGTCTGCCTCCGTGGACACATCGTGGTGCTGGGGGACGACGGCGACCGGGCACGATGCATGGTGCAGTGCGCGATGGGCGACCTTCCCCAGCCCCGTGCCGACGATGCCGTTCCGCCGTCTCGCCCCGACCACCAGCAGGTCGGCGGCGGCGGAACGCTTCACGAGCATCTTGTGGGCCGGTCCTTCGACCGTGCTCCTTCGCAGGCGCACCTGCGGATGGTCGCGGACCACCGCCTCGAGCGCCTTGTCGAGCAGGTCGGACGCCCGTCCCTCGAAGTACGGCCCCGCTTCACCCGTCAGGAGCGGATGGTCGACCGACTCGGGAGGCGGCCGTCGCCAGGTGCGGACGACATCGAGTTCCGCGTTCCGAGCCGCCGCCTCGCGAAAGGCGAAGCGTACGGCCGGCGCGTCGACGTCGTGGTCGCCGATGCCCAGCAGGACCCTGTCGTGGCGTGCTTCCAGGGCTTGCCGGTCGCCTCGGACGACGACGACCAGGCAGTGGGACCGAGAGGCGACGACGAGGCCGACGGATCCCAGCAGAAGGTCGGCGAGCTCCCCCCGGCCCCGAGAGCCGACGACCAGGGCCACGGCCTCGCGCCCCTCCCTGAGCAGCGCACTCGACGCGTCCTCGGCGAGGACCGCCGTCGTGACGGCAAGGTCGGGTGCGCGGCGACCGGCCCGCTCCGCCGCCACGCTGACGATGTTCTCGGCGAGCACCTGCCCCGAGGGCCGGTCCGCGGTCCAGGCCGGCGCGGTCCCTTCGTAGCGCTCCCACAGCGAGGCGTGGACGATGCGCAGCGGAAGGCCGTGCCGTACCGCTTCGTCGACGGCCCAGTCCGCCGCCGTGAGACTGGCGTCGGAACCGTCGACTCCAACCACCAGCGGGGTCTCCATGGTCCCCACCGCCTTTCCGGGTGTGAGGTGGCCTGCTCCCACGCTCGCATCCCGCCGCGGACCAGGGCTAGGGCCGGTCGGTACCACCGGCGCCCCAGGCCCGCCGTCATGGGGCCGACCGTCCCCGAAGGGGACCATTCGGCACTGCCTGCGGGAGCGGCGGGCGGGTGAGGGTGAGAAATGCCGGGCCGGGGGCTCCCCGGGGCGGAAGGAGTGCGTGATGCGTCATCGCAGGATCGGCGAGCTGATGACCCGTGAGGTGGTGAGCGTCCGCGGCGAAGCGCCGTTCAAGGAGATCGTGCGGGTGCTCTCCGAGCGCCGGGTGACCGCGGTCCCGGTGGTGGACGGCGCGAATCAGGTGATCGGGGTGGTGTCGGAAGGGGATCTGCTGCGCAAGACCGCCGACCAGGCCGCCGCGCCGGGCGACCGTCCTGCCGTGCCGGGTCTTGAGGCGTGGGAGCGGGCGAAGGCCGAGGGGACGCGTGCCGAGGAGCTGATGTCGGCGCCGGTTGTGTGCGCCCGCCCGGACTGGACCGTGGTGGAGGCGGCACGGCTGATGGAGGTGCAGGGCGTCAAGCGTCTCGTCGTCGTCGACGACGAGGACCGGCTCGTGGGCATCGTGAGCCGACGGGACCTCCTGGGGATCTTCCTCCGTGACGACGGCGACATCCGCCGCGAGATCCGCGACGACCTGCTCCGCGACACGCTGAACCTCGATCCGGCCACCCTCACGGTCGAGGTGCGGAGCGGTCGTGTGCAGATCGACGGCCGGTTGCCGTTCCGAGGCATGATCCCGGCCATCGAGCGCATGTGCGCCACGGTCGACGGGGTGGTCTCGGTCTCCACCCGAATCTCGTACGACACGGACGACACGGACGACACACGGGGCCTGCGGACGAGGAGGTGAACGGCCATGACCACACGCGGCATCGTGGTCGGTCTGGACGGTACGGCCGAGAGTGCGGCGGCCGCGGAGTGGGCGGCACAGGAGGCGCTGCTGCGCGGCACCGTCATGCGCCTCGTGCATGTGATGGAGCCGCGGCCGGAGGACATCCTGCACGAGGGGGCCCCGGTGACGAGAGAGAAGTGGGCCGAAGATCTGCTGACGAGGTCCGCGACCGCCCTGCGCGCACGCCATGCCGGGCTCCCGGTCACGACCCGACTGATGCCGCCGAGCCCTGTTCAGGGCCTCGTCGCCGCGGGGAGCGAGGCCGATCTGCTGGTCCTCGGCTCGCGCGCGCTGGGCAGGGTCGCGGGGTCCGTCATCGGTTCGGTCGGCCTCTCCGTGGTCGGGCGGGTCGTACAGCCTGTGGTCCTTGTGCGGGCGGCGGGCGATGCCACCACGCACGGACAGGTGCTCGTCGGGCTCGACGTACGGCAGCCGTGCGACAGCGTGCTCGCGTTCGCGTTCGACGCGGCGGCTCGGAGACAGGCCGCCGTGAACGCCGTGTACACACAGCAGATCCCGCTCTACGCGACGTTGGGGCCGACGGTCGTACCGGACATGCGGCTCTCCGTGGCCGCGGAGATCGGGCATTGGCTCAGCGAGATGATGGAGCCGTGGCAGACGAAGTACCCGGATGTCGACGCCACCTGTCATGTAGTGGCCGGATCGGCGGGTCAGGAGCTCGTCCGGGCCTCGGCCGACGCGGATCTCGTGGTGGTCGGCCGGCGCACCCCTCGTTCCCCGCTCGGCGCGCACATCGGGCACGTGGCGCACGCGGTCCTGCACCACAGCCCTGCCCCGGTCGCCCTCGTTCCGCACGACTGATCCAGCACGATCGATCCACCTGGTCGGCCGGTCGACGGAGGTCCGGCCGATCACTCGTCGCCGGTCGACGGACGTCCGGCCCGTCGGCCGTCGGAGGTCGCGGGGACGGCCGAGCGCGTCGGATCGGCGACGGGTGTGGTCGGGGGGCGGGTGGTCGGGGCGGCGGGTGGTCCGGGGGGCGGGTGGTCCCGGCGGCTTCGTCCGGGCGGCGCGTGGTCCGGGGGCGGGTGCCCCCGGCGGCTTCGTCCGGGCCTCGTGATGCGGACGATCGAGGCGCCGTCGCCGCCGTACGACGCTCGTGTGCCGGATTGGGTCCTTCGGCCCCCCGACCGGGCCTGGGTGGCCGTAGCGTGCGGTTCGTCCGGGGTCTCGTATGGAAGGCATGAACAGCGACCAGCCACTCCTCGAAGCCACCGGTGTACGCAAGATCTACCGGACCGGCTCCGTGACGGTCACCGCCCTGCTCGACCTGGACCTCGTCGTGCGCCGCGGAGAACTGGTGGGGGTCATGGGCCCGTCCGGGTCCGGCAAGACCACTCTGCTGAACTGCTTGTCCGGCCTGGACGACATCGACGGCGGCCGGGTGGTGGTGGAAGGCCATGACCTCTTCGCGCTGTCGGACGCCGCACGCACGGAGCACAGGGCCCGGACGATGGGCTTCGTCTTCCAGGCGTTCAACCTCATCCCGGTCTTCTCCGCGGTGGAGAACGTCGAACTCCCCCTGCTGCTCGTGGGCACGCGGCCGCGCGAAGCACGCCGAAGAGCGCTGGCCATGCTCGACCGGGTGGGCCTCGGCCACCGGGTCGAGCACCGGCCGAGCGAGATGTCCGGCGGTGAGCAGCAGCGGGTGACCATCGCCCGCGCCCTGGCCGGACGCCCGGCCATCGTGTGGGCGGACGAACCCACCGGCAACCTCGACAGCGCGATGGCCGACCAGGTCATGGACCTGCTGTGCGAGCTCAACCGGGACGAGGACCAGACGATCGTGCTGGTCACGCACGACGCCACGATCGGCGCCCGCGTGCCACGGCTGATCCGGATGCGCGACGGACGCCTGGTCGACGACGTCCCCCAGCGCACCCCCTCCCCTGACACCGTCAGCGATGTCCCCCTGGGCTGACCATGTATCCGAACCTGCTGGCTCCGCTGCTCATCGCCCTGGCGTGCGCCCTCGCGGGCCTCGTTCTGGTCGCCGTCCGTCAGCCGGTGTCACGGCGGCTGGCCTTCCGGCAACTCGCCCGCCGACGTACCGAGGCCGCCCTGGTGATCGGCGGATCGGTGCTCGGAACGGCCATCATCATCGGGGCCCTGGTCGTTGGCGACACCCTGAACTTCTCCGTACGCCAGGAGGCGTACCGAACCCTGGGACCGGTGGACGAGCGCGTCGTCGCGCCGCCCGGCCCGGCAGGACGTACCGTCACCGAACGGCTGGCCGCGTTGGCCGACTCCCCCGACGTCGACGGCGTCCTGAACGCCAAGGCCACCCAGGCGTCGGCCGTCGGCCGCACCGACAGCCGCACGGTCGCCGAACCACGCGTACTGGCCTGGCAGATGGACTTCAAGGAGGCATCCCGCTTCGGCGCGCCGGGCGGCGACCCCGGGCTCGGAGGACCGAATCCGGAGCCTGGCCAGGTCGTCATCAACGAACCGCTTGCCCGGTCCTTGCGGGTTCGGGCCGGAGAGCCGATCACCTTGTACCTGTTCGGCACACCGCAGACATACCGGGTGGACCGGGTGGTGCCGGAGCAGGGCCTGGCCGGTGTGGGCCTGGGCGGCAGACTGAACCGCGACGCGTTCCTGGCTCCCGGAACGCTGGACTCCGCCGCGCGGGCCGCCGGAGCGGAGCCCCGCTCGGTCACGTTCGTGTCCAACCGCGGAGGCGTCGAGAGCGGTGACGCCCTGACCGCCCGGGTGACGGCGGACATCCGCCAGGCGCTGGGCCCTCTCTCCGGCCAGGCGGCGATCGAGACCCCGAAGCACACGGTGCTGCGCGACGCCAAGCAGGCTGGGGACTCCCTCGGCGCGCTGTTCCTCATGATCGGCAGCTTCAGCATCATCGCGGGCGCGCTGCTGCTGGTGAACATCTTCGTCATGCTGGGCGAGGAGCGGAAGTCCCAGATGGGAATGGTGCGCGCCGTCGGCATGAAGCGCTCGCGCCTGGTCGGGTCCTTCACCCTCGAAGGCGCCGCGTACGCCCTGCTGTCCGCGGTGCCGGGCGTGGCAATCGGCGTCGGTGTCGGCTGGGGCGTCGCCGTGGTGGCGGCGGAGATCTTCCGCGGCTGGTCGGTCGGCGGGAGCAGCATCCGGATCGCCTTCGCCGTCACGCCCACCAGCATCCTCAACGGACTGGCCCTCGGCCTGCTCATCGCCCTCGCCGCGGTCCTCGCGACCAGCGTGCGCATCAGCAGGTTCAACATCATCGCCGCCATCCGAGACCTCCCGGCGTCGCCCGGACGACGGCCGCGTCGCCGGCTGCTGATCGTGTCCAGCACCCTGGCTGTGCTGTGCGCACTCGTGGCCGTCCCGGCCGTGGCACGCAGCCAGCCGGACGCGACGTACCTCATGCCTGCGCTCGCCCTCGCCTTCGCGACTCCGGCGCTGCTGCGCGTCCTCCCCCGTCACGCGACCACCACGCTGGTCGCCGGAGCCGTACTGCTCTGGACGCTGCTGGCGCCCGTCGTACGTCCCCGGATCTTCGACACGCCTTCGATGTCGGTGTACGTGATCCAGGGCGCACTGGCCGCCTTCTCCGCGGTGGTTCTCGTCAGCGACAACCAGAGGACGCTGCTCCGTCCGGTGCGCGGGTTCCTGGAGAAGCCGTCGGAGTCGGGGCTGGCGGCGCGGCTGGCCGTCGCGTACCCGCTGGCCAAACGGTTCCGGACCGGTGCGACTCTGGTGATGTACACGCTGATCGTGTTCGTCCTCGTCCTCCTGACGGAGATCTCGGGCGTCCTCCGCGCCGGCGTCGACGGAGTCGTCGCCGATGCCACGGCCGGCTACTCCCTCCGGCTCGACTACAACCCCCAGGTCGCGGGCGACCGGCTCGCGGCGGAGCTGCGCAACGGCCCATCGGCCGCCGGGATCTCCGCCGTCACACCGCTATTGAACGCCACCGGCCGTGCCACCGACCCGGGGAACCGCAGCACCCAGCCTCTCGATGTCGCCGCTGTCGGGGTGCCCGATGGCTCCATCACCGGTATCACCTTCCGCGAGCGGCTGACCGGTCTCGCGGACGATCCGGCGGTGTGGCGTGCCCTCGCCGCCGACCCCCGCTACGTCGTTCTCGACGGGTTCTTCGGTAGCACGGGTGGACCGGCCGGCGACTACTACGACCCAGGTGACACCCTCACGCTGACGGATCCCCGTACGGGCCGCAGCGAGCAGAAGGTCATCGCGGGTGTGCTCGACAACGGCCGGGTCTTCTATCCGGGCACCGGCGCCAGTTCGACGACGTATCCCGTCGTGATGGGCGAGGGCGGCATGCGCGGACTCTTCGGCGACCAGGCCCAGAACGCGTCCGCTCTCGTCAGAACCCGGCCCGGAACATCCCCCGACGCGCTGGCACCCCAACTGCAGGGCGAACAGCTGTCGTCCAGCCTGGTCGCCACGCCGATCGCCTCCGACATACGCCGGCAGTTCGACTCCAGCACCGCCTTCTTCCGGCTCATGCAGGGCTTCCTCGCCCTGGGCCTCGGCGTCGGCATCACCGGTCTCGGAGTCGTCATGGTCCGGGCCGTACGCGAACGCCGTCGCACCATCGGGATCCTGCGGGGACTCGGCTTCCAGGCCAGGACCGTGCAGCGGTCGTTCCTGTGGGAGAGCGCCTTCGTCGCGGTGGAGGGCATCGTGCTCGGATCCCTGCTGGGGGTGCTGACGACCTGGCTGATGTACCAGAACAGCGCTGCGTTCGAGGGCCTCGAAGGCGGGTTCCCCGTCGAATGGGCCGGCGTCGGCGGACTGGCGGCAGCCACCTTCGCCGCATCACTCCTGGCCACGATCGGACCGGCACGCCGCGCGGCAGCGATCCGCCCCGCACTCGCCGTTCGCGTCGCCGAATAACGAGCGGCCCGGGTCCGACCGGGGCCACCTCCGTGCAAGGCACGTACACCTATGCCGTCGGATTGCGTGCCGTGTCGGTGCGGAGCAGTGGCAGGTGCTCGCGGCCGCGCGTCGATCCGATCCAGGCGGAACGTGCCGGAATAGCGCCCGAAGGATGAACGGCCCTGCCCCGGCTCCTGGCCGCACGAGGCAGCCGGAAGGGCCGGTCACAGGGTTGATGGGTCCGCGGACGGCGCGGGCGGCGAGCGCGGCCCCGGTGCAGGTGGCGCTGGCCGCGGAGCAAGCGTCCGCGCGGCAACCCAGCGGTGTCGCGGTTCTGGCGGTTGGGGCATTCAGGCACTGCCTGAAGAGCTGTTCGGGGGAGCAGCGAGTGTCGCGCACAGGAGGGTCGCAGGTGCGGCTCCTACGTTCGACTTCCATGACGTACGCACCGAGCGATCCCGGCTCCGGCCCCACCCGTCGCACCACGCTTGCCGGGCTCGTCGGCGGGGCCGTGCTGACCGCCGGGTGCACCCGGTCGGGAACTGCGCCCGCGAATGCGCCCGCCCTCGCTCCCTCGGAGTCGGCTGCCGGCCCCACAGCCGGAGCCACGCCCGGCGTGATGACACTGTTCAAGGATCCGGCCTTCAATTTCAACGGGCTCTGGGCACTCGGCGCGTCCGCATTCCGTGCCGCCGAGGTGGGCGAGGTGCTCACCGCCGTGAACGCGATCAACAAGGCCGGCCTCTCGGCCCAGACGTAGACCGATACCTTCAGGAGACTCGGCGATCAGCTCCTGACGTCGCCCCAGGGCTTCACGCACGACCCGGAGACCATGCGCTTCCGTGCCCTGCGGGCCGCGCAGTACTACGGCCAGGCGCTGTTCTTCGTCCTGGGCTCCGACGACCCGGGCAAGGAGCAGCAGCTGTACAGGGCTGGGCGCGGCGCCTGGGACAAGTTCTGCGGCCTGTGCGACCCGGCGCCGGTGAAGGCGAAGGCCCCGTACGGGACGAAGCCGTTGCCGGTGTGGTACTTCCGGCCGGACACCTCGGGCGAGCGGCGCCCCACCGTGATCCTCACGAACGGCAGCGACGGGCAGAACGTCGACATGTGGACCTACGGCGTCCCGACCGCTCTGGCGCGCGGCTGGAACGCCCTGGTGTACGACGGGCCGGGCCAGGGGCAGTTGCTCTGCAGCTGCGACGATCAAGAAGCGCATTGAGCCCTTCTCTCTGCCGGCGATGCTCGACGCCCGCAAGGGCAAGGTGTTCACCGACTTCTGGACCCCCGCCAAATTCATCGAATCGATGAACATCACGAATGTCGTCAGCCGCATCGAGGTGCCCACACTGCTCTACGACTACGAGTACGAGCAGTTCTATCCCGGCCAGACGCGCCAGATGTTCGACAAGCTGACCGGTGCCTCCAGGTTCCTGGCGAAGTTCGACGCGACCACCGGCGGGCAGCTGCACTGTTCTCCGATGGCCCCACAGCAGCACTGCGATCTTGTCTTCGACTGGCTGCAGGATGAGCTCTCCGGCAACTGACGCAGCCAACACGGGCAGGTTCTTGCGGAGTTCGAAGGCCGCGTACCTCCGCTGCAGTCGCGGGGCCGGTGGATACGGGACGCCATCCTGGTTGCTTTCACTCCTCTTCGCCGGCGGGGCCGTCGCGGCGGTGGTCGGCGACCTCCTCGGCCAGTTCGACAGCCTGACCTGAGATGCCTGCTGGGCCGACCGTGTCTCGCAGCCGCATCAGCCCTCGCCCGGCTCCGCGACATGGGCCAGGGACGGTGGGATCTGTGCAGCCTGCATCACGTTCTGAGGCTCGTGCGGCGATTCCCTCCGGGCCAGCAGCTCTGTCAGGGCGGACATCGCGCGCAGGCTGCCGTGGTGCAGGAGGTCATGGCCCTGGCCGTCGAAGGTGATCTCGGCCTCCTGGAGCTGTTGCGCGACGTCTTCGACCTTGGCGTAAAGGGGTGAATTGGACGGCACGTTCACGACCTTCCCACCGATGATGATCAGTCCGCCGTCGTCGTCCACCGCACCAAGACGATCTGCGGTGCCATCGAAGAAGATGATCGCCGGTCGCCGATACACACTGAGCCTGGCCGTCCGCCCAACGGGGTCAATGTACAGAATCTTGACCCGCAGCCTTGGCCCCGTGGGATCGAACGGGTCCTTGCGGACGAACTCGTCGCCCTTCCGTAGATCCCGCCTGCCGCTGGTCGCCGTGAGGAGATACGACCTGCCGTTGTAGAACTCGTGCACCAGCACACATGGCTCGGGAATCGCCGCGTCCCAGCGCTCTCTGACACGAAGTTCGAAGAAGTACCGTCCGACCCTGGCGCACAGGTGCCCGGCGAGGTCACGTCTGTGGAGCGGCCGCAGGTCGACAATCGTGTCGGACTCCGTTTCGGCCGCCTGCCAGGCCCGTTCGAGCCGGCCCCTCCCCCACATGTTGGCGGCATTGAGGCCCGGGCCGACCCTCCAGATCACCCATCCACTGCTGTCGAGCTCCGTGAAGACCGGATGGGGCGCCATGTATACCCCGCGGGTACTCATGATGTCCCACTTGTCCCCGTACTCGAGACCTCCGCCGAAAGCCAATGATGCCGCTCGAAGTGGAGGCGCTGTAGTACATGATGCGGTCGCCACTGAGTGCAGTGATCTGCGTCAATCCTTCGCGAATCCACCTGCCAGGATGGGCGTGACCTCTTTGATCACGTTGTTGGGTGTGACGGAGCAGACCGATCCCCGCCCGGTGGTGGCGCTGTAGAAGAGAATACGATCACCGCTGAGTGCAGTGATCTGCGACCAGTCCTTTGCGAAACCACCCGGGGGGATGACGGTGACGTCACCGATGGCGTTGCTGTAATCAATAGAAGACGACTCCACGCCCGGCGGAACGACCGTAGAAAAGGATGCGGTCGCCGCTGAGTCCGACAATTTGTGTCCAGTCACTCGCGAAACTGCCCGCAGGAATGATGGTGAGGCCTTTGGTGGCATTGCTGGAATCAATGGAACCGATGACTCCACGCGCTGCAGAGGCACCGTAGTACAGGATGCGATCCGACGTGACGTAGCCCTCCTGGACTGCGCGCGCCTGCCGTCGCCAGCCACCCCCGGCCTCCTGCCGACAGCTACCGCTCGTCGAAGCGCGCGTCCCCATTGGCGGCGCCATCACCTCTGGGACGTGGAGGCCGTCCCGCACTGGCAGTCGGCATGAACTCTCGTTCAAGTATGGGCACACGCTGCCGGGAGTTGCGAGTCAGGTCGGGTCGGGCCTGACCGCCCTATCGTCCGTACTCTCACTGGTAGTTGAACAAGCCAGAAGGTATGGCGTTACTCGACGACGATGAGTGGAAGGACGGCTTCGAGCCCGATTGCCGCCGGGTGGTTATCCCCGTTCCGGCCGATCAATGCGGCCACCGTCTGCGGCATGGCAGCCGGGGCGGCAGCACAACACCTTCGAACGCTGCATCAACCGCTTAGAGCAGTGGCGGGGCATCGCCACCCGCTGCGAGAAGTCCACAACCGTCTACCTGGTCGGACAACACATCGCGGGCATCTTCCTCTGGTCCGAACGGTGATCCAAACGAAACGGCCTAGGACATGCCGGCGCGGATCCCGCGTCGGCGAAGGCAACTCCGGATCTTCGTCAAGCGCATCCGGCCCTTGCTCACTGTCTCCGGCCGGTCCCGTAAGTGGCGGTGTCCCGTCTCAGTGAGGTTCAGCCGATGCCGTTGAGAGCCAGCGAGTGCTGAGCATCAAAACCAGGTCGACGTAGATCAGTGCGGTACCCGATCATGCGTTCATGCCCCTGAGAGAGACCCTCGCCCGAGTCGATGCAGACCTGGCCGCCGGCCGGGTTCCCGTCGCGCGCCAGCGCTTGCGCGGTCTCGTCTCGTCCTTCCCGTACGACCTGACGCTTCGCCGGCGTCTGGCCGAGGTGTACCGGCTCTACGGCGACGCCGCCGAGGCTGGACGCTGGATGTACCTTGAAGAGGGCCGCAATGCCGACGAGACCGCCGCCTTCGAGACGCGGTACGGGTCTCCCGGGTGGCGTATGAAGGCCCTTGCCTGGCCCGGCGAGGAGGCGATGGCTGCCACCGCCTTCGCGGAGGGGCAGCTGGTCTCGGTGCGGACCGCCTGCGCCGAGGAGCTGGGGCACCCCGTCGACTGGGACGACCCCGCCTCCTACCGGGACGGCCTGGAGGAGGAGTACGAGGCGCCCTCCGAGCCGTGGTCGGTCAGCGGTGTACTGGCGGGCGTCGGCTGTCTGATGGGGGGCCTTGCGTTCCTTGCGATCTGGGTGAACGGAGTCGTTGCTCTCTTCGACTGAATCAGGTCACCGGGCGGGTGAGGGGCGCCGCGCAGGGTCGGTGGACGGTCCAGAACTGTCGCGAACGGGATGCTCTGTGACGAGTGAGATGTTCGCGCGGTGTGTGCTGTGATCACGGCTTCGGAGCCGCCCTGGATAGCTCCGTTGACCGGGCTGAGCCCTCGGCTGTTCGGCAAGCTGGTGACCGTACTGCGGCACGAGGATGCTGATGCGGTCCGCAAGGGTCGGCCATGGAGCCTGCCGCTGGAGGACTGGTGCAGCTGTCACGGCGTACTGGCGCACCAACTTGACGCTGCGGCAGCTCGCACCGCTGTTCGGCGTCTCGACATCCGTCGGCTGACCGCATCATCAGCCGTCTCGGTCCCCTGCTCGCACTCAAGCCCCGCAGACTACCGCTGCCGGGCTCGCAGGACCGATCGGCCAACTTTCAACAGGGCACCCCACCGAGGGCGATGCGAAGATGGGAGTGTCAAAGGTGGGTGGGCGTCCGCCCGCCAGCAGACTCCCTGACAGCCAATCACCAACGCGGAACCCTGTTCCCGCGAGCAGGTGAGGTGCACCATGTTCCACCTGGGGCTGCGCGCCGAGAGTGCGCGGAAGAATGGACGTAACCGTGCGGAACGCCGTACCCCCGTGGAGGCTGGCGTGCTCGCTGCGGCCGTCCTTGCAGGTTCGGTCTTCGTAGGCGGAACAGCCACCGCCGAGGCACCGACGATGGTGCCGCAGAGTCCCAGCCAATGCCGCGAAGGTTACAAGTGGCGTCAGATCACTCCATCTGACTACGTCTGCATCCCATGGCAAGAGACCAATCTCCTCACCGTCGACGCAATAAACGCCAGAGGGAACACGAATGGCGCAGGTGAGTGCCTGAACGGATACAGGCACCGCTACGCTGTTCCCGGCGATAGGCTTTGCGTTGACAACGCAGCGTATAGCCGCACGCGTCGTCAGAACGCGCACGTCGCCTACGGGTGGGCAGGAACGGCCAGCCGGGACCCCGAAACCCGCACCGTCCTGCACCCCTTCAACTGGGACGGAGGCGGTGCATACACGATCACCAGTGGGGGCACGGACCCCAGGCATCCTCTCGCGGTGGACGTGTTCGCAGGAAGCACCGCCGACGAGATAAAGTTGGGCGTGTGGGGACTGCACTTCGGGGACAACCAGAAGTTCCGCTTCAGAGCGCCTCGCACTGGTGACGGAAACGTCTATCGGAATCGCTTCGAAATTGTGGCAAAGCACAGTGGGAAATGCCTGGACGTGGAGTGGGGAAGCACAAAGAGCGGCACGAGAGTCCAGCAGTTCCGATGTTCCGGAAACATCAATCAGAAATGGTATCTCTGGCGTCGCAGCGACAACAAATGGGAGATCCGCTCTTCCCACAGCGATAAATGCCTCGACATCTTCAGCCCATCAGGCACCCCACAACTAGGGGGTCATCTGCAAATTTGGCCCTGTCACGGCGGCTCCAACCAGGCATGGAACATTCGACACGCCAGTTAGTTCGTTGTCGCCGTCCTGGGCGTGGACGCGGGCATTCGGCCACAGAGCCGCTGACCCTGTTTGCCAGAGGATCGTGGGGTCTTGATTTTGCCGGACGTCTCTCCATCGACGCCGACGCGGCCGAGATCGCCTGTGTATTCCGTCAGTACGTGCCAGGGTCCATCGAAGTGATCTTCTGCAATCAGGCCTTCAACGTCGACCTGGTGATCACACCCGACACCACCCCAGCAGAACTCATCGGCAAGGTGGACGCATTGCCGTAGTCGTCTCAGACGGACACACGAGTCGGATGCGGGGTCGGAGCGGATTACGGCACTTCTCGAATGGCGCCCCCCGCCGGCTGGCGCCTCCGCCTGGACGCCGCAGCGCCGTGAGGCGTACGCCAACGACCAGGGCACCCCCACTGACCAGGTAGCAGTAAGCCGCGCGGACGAACCGCTCATGGCCGACCAGGACCCCGCCGAGTGGATGCCCGCCGCTGCCCGACTCGCACTGCCGCTACATCGAAACCTGCGAGACCACTGTCGTCCACTACACCCCACCGTGGCGGCGTCGGCCGCGGTTCCCACTGCCGCGGGAAGACGCTCAAGACCTACGGCTGGGTCGAGGACACTCGGCAAGAGGGTGACTGTGCCAATGTCAGCGTCTGGCCGGGCGGAGGGCACCACTGGAAGGTGGTCAGCGCATGCGGCCGGGAGAACGGAGGAACTTCGAATTCGCCTTCGACGGAACCACGACGGCGAACGTACGGCTGGACCTCGGGCGCTGACCTCCCGTAAGCGAGAAGGTCGAGCAACCAGTGGCGCGTGCGACCCTCTTCACCGGCGCCAACGGCCGCATCACTGCTTGGCGCCGGCGACCCTGTCCCGCAGCTGCGATCAACTCGCTGATCAGCCATCCAGACAGAGCAACCGCCCTCCCCACACCTCGGCCGGGACCGCCTGCCGCCTTTGGTGAGCGCCTTCAGGGGAATCTGCGGGGTGATCCCGCGCGTCCGCCGACCAGGCTGCGAACGAGTTTCGGCAGCGCCGGGCCGTCCCCTGATTCCGGCGCCGTGGCCGAGTCGGCGTCAGCACCTCGCCCGTAGCGTTCACTCTCAATCTATTGCAACGCACGGTTGAGGGGCGTTGCGTTAAGTTTCAAACCCACTGCAACGATATTGCCATCTCCACCTGCGCATACGCCAGTTGAGCGCAACACGGGTGTTGCCAGATCTGTGAATGCAACGTAGCTTTTCCGTCATCGGAAACGACAAGCCGCAGGAGAGCATGATGCAGAAGTTCGACACCCCCGCCCCCGTCACCGCCGTCCTCGACATCCCCGCCGGACGCATCCAGTTCATCGCCGCCGACCGCACCGACACCACGGTCGAGGTCCGGCCCACGGACGCCTCGAAGAGCCGGGACGCGAAGACGGCGGAGCAGACCACGGTCGCGTACGCCGACGGTGTCCTGCGGATCGAAACCCCAGTGAAGAACGAGTACTTCGGCGCTTCCGGATCCATCGAGGTGACCGTCCAGCTGCCCGCAGGTTCCCGCATCGAGGGGAAGGCGGCCGGCGCCGAACTGAGGGGCGTCGGACGGCTCGGCGACGTCGCCTTCGCGGCCGCGCAGGGCCCGGTCAAGCTCGACGAGGCCGCGAGTGCCCGCCTCAGCGTCCTCGACGGCGACGTCGAGGTCGGCCGCCTCGGCGGACCCGCGGAGATCAGCACCCAGAAGGGCGACATCCGGATCGCCGAGGCCGCGCGCGGCACGCTCACCCTGAGCACGCAGTCCGGCGACATCTCGGTCAACGCCGCCGCCGACATCTCGGCCGCACTGGACGCCCGTACCGACCACGGCCGCATCAGCAACGCCCTCAAGAACGACGGCACCGCCGAACTCGACATCCGCGCCACCACCTCCCACGGCGACATCACCGCCCGCAGCCTCTGACCCGCAACCTCCAGAAGGAGCACCCCTCATGACCAACCTGGCCATCGCGGCGAACGCACTACGCAAGTCCTACGGGAACAAGACCGTGCTCGACGGCGTCGACCTGGCCGTCCCGGAAGGAGCGATCTTCTCCCTGCTCGGCCCGAACGGCGCCGGCAAGACCACCGCCGTCAAAATTCTCTCCACCCTCATCTCCCCCGGTCCCGGCTCAGGCGAGATCCGTGTCGGCGGCCACGACCTGGCCACCGCCCCACAGGCCGTGCGCGCCGCGATAGGCGTCACCGGGCAGTTCTCCGCCGTCGACGGCCTGATCACCGGTGAGGAGAACATGCTCCTCATGGCGGACCTGCACCTGCTCTCCCGCCAGGAGGGCCGCCGCACGGCCGCGGAACTCCTCGAGCGCTTCGACCTGGTGGAGGCCGCGAAGAAGCCGGCGTCCACCTACTCCGGCGGCATGAAGCGCCGCCTCGACATCGCCATGACCCTGGTCGGCAGCCCGCGGCTCATCTTCCTCGACGAGCCGACCACCGGCCTCGACCCCCGCTCCCGGCACAACATGTGGCAGATCATCCGCGAGCTGGTCTCCGACGGCGTCACCGTCTTCCTCACCACCCAGTACCTGGAGGAGGCGGACCAGCTCGCCGACCGTATCGCCGTCCTGAACAACGGCAAGATCGCCGCTGAGGGCACCGCCGAGGAGCTCAAGCGGCTGATCCCCGGCGGCCACGTCCGGCTCCGCTTCGCCGACCCGTCCGCGTACCAGAGCGCCGCCTCCGCACTGCGCGAGGTCACCAGGGACGACGAGGCGCTGGCGCTGCAGATCCCCAGCGACGGCAGCCAGCGTGACCTGCGCAACATCCTCGACCGGCTGGCCTCGGCCGGTATCGAGGCCGACGAGCTGACCGTGCACACCCCCGACCTCGACGACGTCTTCTTCGCCCTCACCGGCGACACCAACGTCCCCAACCAGCGCAAGGAGACAGTCCGATGAGCGCCCTCTCCCTCGCGGTACGCAACTCGAACACGATGCTGCGCCGCAACCTCCTGCACGCCCGCCGCTACCCGTCGCTGACCCTGAACCTGCTGCTCACGCCGGTCATGCTGTTGCTGCTCTTCGTCTACATCTTCGGCGACGTGATGAGTGCCGGCATCGGCGGTGCGGACCGCTCCGCGTACATCGCGTACGTCGTCCCGGGCATCCTGATGATGACCATCGGCGGCACCACGATCGGGACCGCGGTGTCCGTCTCCACCGACATGTCCGAGGGCATCATCGCCCGCTTCCGCACGATGGCGATCCACCGCGGCTCGGTCCTCATCGGCCATGTCATCGGCAGCGTCCTGCAGTGTGTGATGAGCGTCGTCCTCGTCGGCGCCGTCGCCGTCGCCATCGGCTTCCGCTCCACCGACGCTTCGGCCCTGGAATGGCTCGCGGCGTTCGGACTGCTCACGCTGTTCGCCCTGGCGCTCACCTGGATCGCCGTCGGCATGGGCCTGATCAGCCCGAACGCCGAGGCCGCCAGCAACAACGCGATGCCCCTGATCTTCCTGCCGCTCATCTCCAGCACCTTCGTCCCGGTCGACGCGATGCCCGGCTGGTTCCAGCCGATCGCCGAGTACCAGCCCTTCACCCCGGCCATCGAGACCCTGCGCGGCCTCCTGCTCGGCACCGAGATCGGCCACAACGGCTGGCTCGCCGTCACCTGGTGCCTGGGCCTGACCGTGCTCGGCTACTTCTGGTCGAAGGCCTCGTTCAACCGCGACCCGAAGTAACCGCCATGACGATGCGGGCCATCACCCGCACCCCGTCCCACCCCCGGGGCGGCGCTACTCCGACGCCCGTCGGAGTGCGCCGCCCCGCTGCTGTCCCCGACCGGTAATGGAGCTGCGGTCGCGACCGAGACCGTGTTCGGTAGGAGCCGGGTGGCGCCTTCCCCCGTCGGGGTGTTGGGCGAGTCATGCCGCAAACTCGGCGGGGGCGCGTGCCTCACATCGGTCCGGCGCCACGACCGCGACCTCAAGCCGCATTTCACCCAAGCCGGACATTGCTCTGGTCTGGTGATCAGGCACCCGTCGAGCCGTCCCCGCCCGGCTGAGCCGGCGCCGCCGGACGATCGAGCGCACTGTGCGCGCCACGAGGCCCGGCGAATTGAAGGAGGTACAGGACCTCGCTGCCAGCGTGTCGCCTCAGGCCCAGGGGCATTTCAAAGCCCTGGCGACCACGCGGGTCCGCAGGGCAGAGCGGTCCGTTCGGGCCCGTCACGTACGCAACGAAGCTCCGTTTGAACGGGGTGACCTTCCCAAGTCGCCCTGAACCGCCAGAGCTTCGATGTGCCGTCGGTCTGCCACCATCTGTCTCGTCAAGTCGCTTGCTCTGGAGGGTGTGGCAGGGCTGTCGCCGGTGGAGCGGCCATGGCCGCAAGGAGAGCCGCGACCAGGGCCGTCACCGTCCCGATCTCGGCCTGAACTTCCCTCACGCCGTCCAGGCCGTGCGCGTCCTGCTTCACTGCACGGATCTCAAGAGCGGCAGGTGCAGCCGCCAGACGGTCCACGCGATCACGGACCTGACATCGCATCAAGCCACGCCCTAGCGGCTAGGCCAGCTCGACGGGTCGCAGTGGGCTATCGAGAGCCAGCTCCACTTCGTCCGCGACACCGCGTTCCGCGAGGACGCTGAAGATCCGCACCGGCCATGGGCCAGAGAACATGGCGACACTGCGCAACCTGGCGATCAGTGCGCTCCGGCGGCACGGGCAGCACAACATCGCCGCCGGCGTCCGCCACTTCTCCTAACCTCCATTGGTGAGCTGGGCGAATTCACCCTTCGGAAGCGGCGCGTAGTGACACTCTGTAGCGTTCTGCCGTGACCGCGATACCGTCGCACTCTGTAGCCCAGCGGCCCCGCACATGTGGCGGCGTTCTCGACGTGCTGAGGTTGCTCGCATGATTCCAACCTGATTGGACCGCCGTGACTGATGCAGCCTCTCGCGCAGAGCGACAGGTCGGACATGTACGGAACGACACGGCTGGGCGCATTGCGCTGGCACGAGAGTTCTATAGGTCCGCTTCCGAGCCTCTTCGTCGGTACGGCCACGCTGAACTCAGCTTCCTACGCTGGTCTGCTGCTCGCGGAGTACTGGAGCCAGAGACCGCCAACCCTCCAGGCAGCCCATGGTGGCGTTCCGTAAACGAAGTGCTTCTCAAGGACAAGGCTGAAGCCGGTCTTCGGTGTGGCGGTGCTGGTGCCGGTACAGCGAGTAGCCGCAGCGTCGAATACTGGATGGAATTCATTCGGGAGCCGTCGCCGGCTCTGTGGTACCGCGCTCACAATGCCAGCATTGTTTCGGGCTACCTAAGGTACGCAGACCTGGCCCGTGCAGAGCTACAGGTGGAGCGCTTCATGATGAACGTTGCTCTGCTCCGCGTGCTGTTCACTCACGCAATGCTGGTGAATCCGCGACTGGCGCTGGGGCGACTGGCCAGGCTGGGCCCACGTCTGGTGGATCCGCGTCATCGGACAGTCAAGCTCTTCCTGGACCTCGGTCGATCCTTTCCGTCGGAGTACCCGCTGACGGTGCCCACTGCGCAGGCCATTCTTGACGAGCATGCACTTGCTCGCATGCTGGACTACGGCATGATCGCGCCCCGTCTACCGGCGCTGTACGAGTTCTCGGCAGAGGCACTTGAGGAGCCGCGCCTGGCGGGCCTATTGGACGCGGGTGTGCCGGCCTATGCGTGGGCGAGGGAAGACCGCTCTATCTGGTATATCGGCAACACAGGCGCCCACCTGGGTGCAATCGCCCGGATTTCGGGCGTACGGCTGCTTTGGCAGCGCTCTCCCGTGGCTCGTCCTGGCCGACGGTTCAGACCGTGATCGGCCCCCGCGGGTGCATAGATCAGCCCCCAACGTCCTCGGGGAGCCGAGTGCTGCCCTCCGTATGCTTCCGTCACACGATGCTGACGACCAGTGATGGTCGAAGCGCAGGGAGGCACCGGGGCGACGGCCGTCGCGCCGTCCCCGTAGGTCACCGCGCGCCGGGCTCGGACCACAGCGGCGACGTTGCCCCGTTAGAAGGCGAGCGCGTCCCGGTCGGTCTCACTCAGCTCCTAGCGCGGGCGAACGGCGGGCGCGGCCGGCTTCGGCGGCGCGAGCCAGCGCCACACCGTCCGCTCCGACACATCAAGGCCTTCCGCGACGTACGCACGTGCGCGGCCCTGTGAGCGCCTCGCCCTCCCGAAGCCGGCCCTTCGACGGCCGCCCGGTGCGTCTCCGCCGTCACCTTCCCCATGGACCGGAGGTGCGTGGGGGCAGAACCGCCGCGCCGATCGCAAGAATGATCACGCTGCCGTGACTATCGCATTCCTCGCGGTGCCACGGCGGCCCCTGCCGGGGAACTCTCCATACCAGCGGAATGTAAGATTCCGCCGATGCGCGAGATCGACATGTTCAAGTCCATGGCCTCCGGCAGCGACCTCGGTCGGCTCCAGGCGGCGCCGACCACCCGTCCCGGTTCTCCGGCGGGTCTCCTGCCGCGGTGCGCCGCAACTGCCATCGACCTGGTCATCGCTGTCGCGGTCATTCTCGTTCCGCTGGTCGGCCTCGACCGGATTCTCACGGCAGTCGGTGTCGCCGACGGTGAAGCCGCAGTGATCTGGCGTACCACCGCCGCCCTCTGGGTCACGGCCTTCTTCCTGCTCTACTCCCCGTTCAGCGTGTCGCGCTGGGGCGCGACTCCGGGCAAACGGGCCCTGCGCCTCGAAGTAGTGCACCTTCAGACCGGAGAGCGCATCGGCTACGGCGCGGCCGTCGCCCGGCACCTCACGAACCTCGTGGTGACCGGCATCCCGGTGCTGTGCGTCGCCAACGTCTCCTCGATCAACCTCAGCAAGGACCGCCGTGGCCTGCACGACAGGGCATCGGGCAGCGCGGTGATCCGCCGCCGGTGAATGCGCGGTCAGGGCGGACGGCGACGCCGGGGGGGCGGCGAGAAGGTTGCTGGCAGAGGCTGACCAAGCTGGTCGAGATTCCGCACCGCCGCTCTGTGCTTGCGTCCCACGAGAGTCTCCCTGTTGACCAGACGCAACACGATTGCCCACGGTGTGGCCCCGATCGCCGGGTTCAGCGCTTGCCCCCTGCGATCTCACCCCGGGTCTCGTTCGAGAACGGCTCAGAGACGGTCGAGCGCTGCCCGGGGCTCTGTCCGGATGGACGGTACGGACAGGGCACAGAGGCACGCGACGGGCGTCAGTCCCGGTGACTGTTCAGAATCGGGAGGACCTGCCGGGATGGTAGCGGCCGACGGGCCAAGCCAGGCTGTTCCGCCGCCGCGCGGAGCGCGACTGATCTGTGGCCGCTCGGGCAGCGGTGAGCCGGATCGGTCCGGTCCGGTGATCGCCAGCGGTGTTGTTCGTGGCCATGAAGCGCTGCCGTTCGACGAGGATCGGGATAGCGAGCGAATAGGGCTCGCATTGAAGCGGCGCCGCGCTGTCTCAACCGCGCGGTCAACGGTGTGCACACCGAGGGAGCTGTCGAAGCACTGGTGCAGGCGCTGTTTCACCGGCGTGCAGGGCCGCTTCCTCTTGTGCCACGGGATCCTGGTCCACGGACCTCCTCGATACGTGATGCGGTGACGGCACGGCCGATCGATACCGATTGTTCCCTCCCACTGGCTGCGGTCGACTGCGCCCGCGCATTGCGCCGACGGGGTGCGTACCGCTCGCGCGGGGGCGACAGTCGCCCCTCGATCCCGGGCTCAGGGGACGCCGTATGTGGGTGGATCGGTCATCAGCGAGGCGCGGCGCTTGGGTCGTGGTAGCTGTCTGTGTCGGAGAGGAAAAGCGCCAGCGCCCGCCCGTGCTCGGCGACGGTGGTCGGTCGGGAGAGGCGGCGTAGCGGGTGAGGATCAGGGTGCCGGCCTTGACGCTCCAGGTGGCGGTGCCGAACTGGCGCAGCCACCACGCAGTGCCACGATGGGAGGAAGGGGCTTCGTCGCCGGGCTCTTCAGGGAGGCGATCATGGGCCGCGAGTATCACTTTCATTGCGAGTACGCCGCCTGCTCGGTCACCGTGGGCCTGCGGATGGGTGGGACCCGGGAGCTGGAGCTCCTCGTGGATGGGAAGCAGGTCGCCGCTGCCCGCGCCCATGGCCACCACGCACAGACGATGGTGATGACCACGATCCTGCCCACCGACCCGCCTCGCGGCATCGAGGTCGAGGTGGCGCTTCCGGGCGCTCTCGGCGGTGATCCGGCAAGCACCCTGCTCGCGGGTGGCGAACGCAGGCCCATGCCCGCCCGGGAGCTCCCCCGGCGGGCGCGTCCGACGGAGGCCGACTGGTACTCCTGACCACTCCTGCAGCATCGCCGCCCACTGCCCGCACGGGCTCTGCGACTCCGTGGGTCCTGGTCCGGAACGGACCAGAACCCACGGAGCAGCGAGGGTCGCTACGGCATCCACGGGGCCGGCCCGGTGCGGGTAGCCGATCCACGGCCTCCCAGACCCGCCCATCTCCACGAGTTCCGTGTCGAGGAGCTGCCCAGCGCGTTCCCGGAAGGCGCGCACACGCGGGACATGGCGCGCGATTCAGAGGACATCCGATGCCCAGGGGCCACCGACCGTCAGGGCGGCGGCCGCTCAAGCCTGCTCGTACTCCCCACCTCCCTAATTGTCACGAGCCGGATCAAGCGGGGAATGAAGCAGATTCACCCCGGATCTACGCTGCCGCCGTTGCCGCATCCGGCTACCGCGAATGCTGCAAGCGCCCGTGAAGGTGCTGCGTGCGCTGGGCCGCTGCCTGTTCGACATCGCGGCCAGCGGCCCCGCTCAGGGCCTGCGGTCACTACGCGATCTGGCGCCGCGATCGACTTCGACGCCGAGGAGCCTGAGGCTGACGGTCAAGGGGACTCACGTCCGGCGGACCTGAGCGGTCAGTGGCCGGTGTGTCCGTCGTTGTGAGGCGGGGGCGGGGAGACGGGCTTGGGCTGGACAGACGTGCCCGGCGCCGGGGTTGCCGGGGTTGTGGACGGGGCGTGGTCGTCTGCGGCGGGTTCTTCGGCGGTGCCGTGACTGTGACCATCGCCGGGGGTGGCCTCCATGGACGCTGCGACTTCACGCAGGCCGAAGAAGGCGAGGGTCGCGACCGCGAGAACGGTCAGGCCCAGGAGGCTGAAGATGCGGCGGGTGGGGGTGTCGGCGTCCTTGATGACGTAAGCGATGAAGGAGACGACGATGCCGGCGGGGACGAGGACGGCGCCGCGGGTGGGGAAGTCATCGAAGTGCTGCAGGCCGCCGCTGAGCATGCCGATGCCGAAGGACAGGAGCAGCGAGGAGCCGATCACGACGAGTATGCGTGGCAGGCCGGGCCGCTCGCGGGTGAGGAGGAACTCGTTGAGGACGGTCGCGGCGAGGAAGACAAGCGCGCCGTAGGCGGCGATGCGGGTGTAGCGGTCAGGGTCGAGGGGATGGTGGACGACGGCGCCGCTGATGAGGCCGGCGCCGACGAAGTAGCCGACGTAGCCGAGGTAGCGGGCGGCCAGTGACCGCTTACGGGACTGGGCCTTGCGCCGGGCGGCCCGTCCCGTGGCCGGAGTGTCCGGTGTGGTCTGCGGGGTGCTGGAGTCGAGAAGCTGGACGGAGGTCATGTGCGAGTTCCTTGGGTGCGTGCGTGGCTCATCGCCCGGTCGGCCGCGGTGGCGGCCCTCCGGGGTTGGCGATGAGAGTCAGGGCAGATCGGGGCAAAGGGCCCGGATCTACACCTGCTGCACCACGGAACCGAGGGAGCTGTGTGACGGAGGAAGGCCGCAGGGACGGGTCTGGGTCCACCGCTGCTGCGTCATCGCGGCGAAGGAGGAAGACTGCACGGCCACGGCGGTCAGGTGCGGTCCGGGCAGGTCAGAATCCTGCTGCGGGTGCCCGGAGGCGCACGCCTCCGCGGGATGCGGGTGATCGCCGCCGGCATCGTCGGGGCGGTCGGGCAGCTGGTCGTCTTGGTGAGAGACGCCGTCATTGCCGGCGGACGCCAGGTGGGGCACGGCGACAGCGCCGCCGGTGACGTGCGCGGAAGCGCTGTCGGCTCCGGCGGCATGGGTGTAGAGGAACGCGAACAGCAGCGCGGTCAGCCACAGCAGTCGCAGCGGGCCCGCCTGGTGGCGGGTCCGTGCCGTACCGAGAGCGGGGCGGGCCGTGATCACACCGCGACCCTATCCGGCGTCTGAAAGGTGTTGCCTAGTGGCCCCGTCGTTGATCACGCGAAGCGGTCATCCGGGTGGGTTCAGGGAACCGGGCGCAGGCCGTCCAGGGTGACGGCGCCAAGCGGGCTACGGCCGGTGGGAGTGAGGGTGGTCGGGAGTGAGGGCGGCCGCGGCGGTCAGGGCGTGGATGCAGCACTCGGCGACATCGGCCGCGCGACGCTCCACAAGTACTTCTCCGACGTCGAAGCCGTCATGCCGGCCTGACAAGAGCGCCAGGTCACCTCCCACCTCCAGCGGCTCGCGGGCATCCACGACCAGGTCGGCACCCGCCACGGAGCGGCTGGCGTACGCGGGGCCTGGAGCACCGTCCACCGGCCGGACCACGGCAACACAGGACACTGACCTGCCCACCGCCGGCATCACCCCCTGGCGGACCGACACCCGGCAGGGGCCGCCCGGGGCAGGCGTCGGCGCCGCGCCCTGGGCCCGAGGAAGCACGCCGTCGGCGCCGGGACCTGGGCCGAGTACTACGCCGTCGGCGGCTGCCCGGCGCCGCCGAGCAGGACGGCCAGCAGCTGCCGCGTGGTCCTCTCCGTGTCCCCTCCCTGTCCGGGAACGCGTGTCATCAGCAGGTGGTGAACCGTGCCGACCAGCGCGAGCGCGATGGTGGCGGTGTCGGCGCCGGCGACCAGTCGGCTGCCGCGCTGCTCGGCCTGCAGGTAGACGGTGATGGCGCGCTGGATCGCGTCGAAGGCGGGCGCGCCGGACTGGAACCCCTCCCGGGTGTGCCGTGCGGCTGTCGGACGAGTCATCGCCAGCCCTACCACCGCTGCAGGCAGCGCTTCCAGCAGGTCGAGGACGACCTCCTGGAGGTTGCCGGCGACCGTGCCCTCGCCCACCTTCGCCTCCAGCGCCTCGGCCTGGCGGGCGCTGCGCGCGAACCGGTCCAGGAGCAGCTCGGCGACGAACTCGTCCAGGCCCGCGAAATGCGTGTGCAGGACCCCCTTGCCGCAGTCCGCCTCCGTGGTGATCGCGCGGCTGGTCAAGGCCGCCGCACCGTCGCGGGCCACCACCCGCTCCGCGGCCGCGAACAGCCGCTCGCGCAGATCCGGAATCGCCACTCCACGAGGTGACACAACTGCCCCTTCCCTCAACCCCATTGCAAGTATGGGCATCCGCCCATACTGTTTGGGCACTTGCCCATACTAGTGCCGGGGCGCAGTACTACGCCCCGGCGGGAGGGAGTCACCCATGACTCATTTCACCGACACCGCTCAGGCCGAGGCGTGGAACGGATACGAGGGCGAGCAGTGGGCCCGCAGCCAAAACCGCTGGGACGCCATCAATGACGGCTTCAACCAGCCCCTCCTGGACGCTGCGGCCATCGCGGAAGCCGACTCCGTGCTGGACGTAGGCTGCGGGGCCGGACGCACCACCCGCCTCGCGGCCCGGCGCGCCGGCCGGGGCCGCGCACTGGGGCTGGACCTGTCCGGCCCGATGCTGGCGAAGGCCCGCGAGAGCGCCCGGCGCGAAGAGGTGGAGAACGTCTCCTTCGTCCAGGGCGACGCTCAGGTCCACACGTTCGCCCCCGAGGGCTTCGATGCGGTCATCAGCCGGTACGGCATGACCTTCTTCGCCGACCCCGCCGCCGCGTTCGCCAACCTCCACCGCGCACTGCGCCCCGGAGGTCGGCTGGCCTTCATCTGCGCGGCCGAAGCCGAGGCCAACCAGTGGCTCGAGGCCATGGCCTCGCTGGAGGCCATCGTGCCGCTCGGCGACTTCGGCAAGGCCGGCGGCCCCGGCATGTTCTCTCTCACCGACCCCGACCGCATCCGCACCCTGGTCACCGCGGGCGGGTTCACCGGCGTCGACGTCCAGCGCATCGAGGTGCCGGGCAAGTGGGGCGCCGACGCGGAAGACGCCGCGGCGTTCCTGCTGGACTCCGGCCCCGGCCGCCACCTGCTCAGCCAGGTGACTCCGCAGCAGCAGGCCCAGGCGCGCCGGGCGCTGACCAATGCCCTCGGCCGTTACGAGGCGGGCGGGGCGGTGTGGCTGCGCAGCAGCTCATGGCTGGTCACCGCCGTACGCGGCGGATGAAGCAGCGCTGACCGTCGCCCAGCAGGTCCGTGGTGACCCAGGAGCGGACCATGCGGGTAAGACGTACCTCCTCGCAGCGGGGAAACAGCGGGCATCACCCCGTACGCAGCTCAGCCACGCTCCTATGCGGCGGGGACAACAGCCGGCACGGCCCCGGGGTGCTGCTTCAGAGCCATGCGGGCTTCCAGAACCCCGCCCTTCTCCAAGGTCGCCCAGAACGGATGCGTCGAGACCTCAATCGACAGCTCCCGCACCAGTGCCCACAGCCGCCTCTCCTCCGCGGCCTGCTCCGGGGTGTAGCCCGGGCTCGCTTCCCGGCCACCGGTGACGACGCCGGTGTGCGGGTGCACGTCGCCCGGCCACCCCGGCACCGGCTCGACCGACCACGGCAGGGACTTACACAGCACCGCATACTCGGCGCGCGCCCGATGGAGACGCCCCTGGGCGTCGATCAGATCAGTCGGAAAGGTTTCAGCCACGACAGGAATCATACTCCTGTTCGAATTCTTAGGGGCGGCGCCACGCCCGCAGTGCGACTGCGCGAGTGTCCCTGCCTCAGAGGACAAATGTCGTGACCCAGCGGTTGCCGCACGTGAAATGATCAGCCGCATGATCGAATTCTCTGCGTGGAAGGGCGGCCACCGCCCCGTCCGATGAAGTGGCTGGACGAGGCCGTGTCCGCGGGACACGCCACGACTGCCGCCCACCCTGCCCGCATCGCGGTCCTCGACGCGATACACGCCGACCGCACTGGCCCCGTACCCGTCCGGCTGCTTCAGCTCTCCCGGGCCGACGACGCGTTCGTACGTCGTGAGGTCATGGACCTCCTGTCATCTGCCGGGGAAGGGCGCCCTTGGCCTGAAGCCGCCGAGGCCGCGCTCGCTCGACTCGCAGACCCTGATGAAGACGTACGGCGCCGGGCCGCGTATCTCGTCGTGCACGCCGGAAGCCGCGATGTGGCGCTCAGTGCTCTCGGTGAACTCACCGAGCCTGTGGTGCGGACTGCCCTCGCCGATTCGCTTCGGGGCTCCGTCGCACACCTGCAAGACGACCCCTTGGCCTCCGTCCGCTTCCTTGCCCGACTGGAGACCCTGAGCGTCGCCCCTCCGCGGCAGTGGCCGCCACTCGACAGGGCACTGTTCGCCGATGCCCGGGAGGCCGCGCGCCATCTGGACGGCGTTGGGGGGCGCTGGGGTCGGGTCCTGTACGGGCTGGGGCGCGAGCGTCACGTCTACGCCCTGGCGGCGCGACTCCTCGGCGATCCCGCCACCCGGGACATCGGCGCCGGCTTGGCCCGGGAGGCCTGTCACGGCTGGCGGGCGGCCCCGGTCGAACTCCTGCCCCTCCTCGTACGTCACTGCGGACGAGGAATCAGCCTCGCCATGGCCAAAGCCCTCACCACCGCCTCCATCTCGGAGGCTGCGATGGAGAGACATGGCGTACTGATCGCCACAGTCCCCTTCACTCCGTATCCCAAAGCCCGTCGGCCTTCCGGCAGTCCGACGCCGTCGTACGACAGCACCGCCGCAGCCGCGGTCCTTCAGGACAAGCCCGTAGACACCGGGCGGCTTCACCGTGCCCCTGAGATCTTCGGGGCCCTGCTGGACGCGGGTCCGCTGACCTTCCGGCAGGCTGCCCAGCTGTACAACCTCACCTTCAAACGGCCGGGACGCATGCAGGCGGTATGCGCTCCGCTTTGGCTGCGGCACGCCGGCGCTACGGCGCTGCCTCGCATTCTCGATCTCATGACACCGCACGTCGGTGACTACGTGATGGGCGAGTACTACTCGGAAGGCCTGGCACGCATGGGTCGGCACGCGATGCCCGCGCTGCCGTCGCTGACGGCGCTGATCGACCGGCGTACCCGGATACCGGTCAACGACTCCACGCGGGACGGCGAGACGATGCTGGACGAGCGCCTGCTCGCCGCTGCGATCGACGCCCGGCGTGCGATCCTCGCCGACACCGCTTCCTGATTCCGGCGCCAGGTGTGACTTGGCGCTTTGGTTGGCCCGACTGGTCAGATACGCGCTCGGTAGTCGGTGGAGCCGATCCACGGCGTCCCGTACGGTCGGGTCCGTGATGATCAAGGCGGGCGAGCCCCGCAGGCTCGGCGGCCCGGCTCCAGAGGCGCGGTTGCGAGACTTGTGGATGAGGAGTGGTTAGGTGCTGGCAGGCATAGGGGCTTGAGTCTCCAGTAGGGGGAGACGCAAAGGTGGGGGCATGGACGGCGACACGCTCTACTCGATCGGCGAGCTCGCTCGGCGGACCGGTCTCACGGTCAAGACCATTCGGTTCTACTCCGATCGCGGAATCGTGGCGCCGACGGACCGCAGCCCGGCCGGCTACCGCCTCTACAACATCGACGCCGTCGCACGCCTGGACCTCGTGCGGACCCTGCGCGAGCTGGGACTCGACCTTCCTACGATCCGCAAGGTCGTGGACCGCGAGCTCTCGCTTCCCAAGGTCGCCGCGGCGCACGCCGAAGCACTGGCAGTGCAGATCCGCGTCCTGCGCCTGCGGCGTGCGGTGCTGACAGCGGTGGCCGAGCGCGGGTCCACACCCGAGGAGACAGAACTCATGCACCAGCTCGCCCAGCTCTCCGAGGACGAACGCCGACGTCTGATCGGCGATTTCCTCGACGCCGTCTTCGGCGGCCTTGACGCCGCCCCCGCATTCGCAGGGGTCATGCGCTCGATGACCCCCGAGCTGCCTGACAACCCGAAAACGGAGCAGGTCCAGGCGTGGGTGGAGTTGGCTGAAATGTCCCTGGACCCGGATTTCCGCGCCGTCGTGCGGCGGATGGCCGAGGACCAGGCAGCCGAGCAGGCCCGCAGCGACACGACGGGCCCGCGCCGCGACATTGCCGCAGTCGTCCGTGACCAGGCCGGCCCGGCCCTGACGGCCGGCATCGACCCGGCCTCGCCCCAGGCCGATCCGATCGTCGCGGCGTTCACGGCGCACTACGCGCACCTCCTCGGCCGCCCCGACGACGTCGAGCTTCGCCGCCGGCTGGCGACTCGGCTGGAGAGCGTGAACGATCCCCGCAGGGAGCGATACCTCCAGCTGCTCGCAGTGGTCAACGGCTGGCCGGCCCCGGAGAGTCTGGCGCCGGTGTTCGACTGGTCCGTCCAGGCTCTGCGCGTCCGGACACAGCAATGACGGGGTGGTCGCAAGGCGGCATGGGCCGGACGCGGCAGGCGTCGGGGGAAAACGCCGCCGCACATGATCGGTTGGTGAATGCCCCCGTCGTACTTCAGGTGGCCGCGACGCCGACCTCTCCCGCTCTCGTTCTTCGCCCCTGGCGCATGGAGGACGTTCCCGCATTGGTCGAGGTGAGCCGGGATCCCGCATTGCGCCAGTGGGCGAGCTCTGTCGTGGACAACGATGCTGACGGGGCACGGTGGGTGCAGGCCCAGCAGCGGGGCTGGGCAGCGGGGGGCCGGTTCGGCTTCGCCGTCCTTGAGGCACAACCCGGCTCAGTTCGCGAACAGTTGGTGGGCAACGTGGTCCTCAAGGAAGTCACCTCCGGCAAACCGGCGGCCGAGGTGGGCTACTGGACCGCGGCGCACGCTCGCGGGCGGGGAGTGGCCCCCCGCGCTCTGGAAGCACTCACCAGCTGGGCCTTCGACACCTTCGAAGCCGACGGGCTGGAGCGTCTCGAACTCCTGCACCAGGTGGACAACCTGGCATCGTGCCGGGTTGCGCAGAAGAGCCGGTACGACTTCGACAGCATCCTGCCCGCGGCGCCGCCCTCCTTCCCCCGCGATGGCCACCTGCACATACGGCGCACGAGTGCCTGAGATCCTCCCGGCTTCTGCGGATCGGCTGAGGCTGCTCACGCCATGAGGGTCTCGGGGCGTTCGACGAGGTGGCCGCGTTTCGAAGCGGGCCCCGGCACGGACCAGAGCGACGAGGTGGGGTGCGTTCACGGCCCGCCAGCGGGCCTGGGCGGACTCGACCAGTTTGAGAACCATCGCCAGCCCGGCGGCCCGGCTGCCGGCACCCTTGGTCACCTTGGTCCGCAGCCGCACGGTGGCGAACGTCGACTCGATGGGATTCATGGTCCGCAGGTGGATCCAGTGCTCGCCGGGGAAGTCGTAGAACGCCAGCAGCTCGTCCTCATCGTCCGCGATCTTCTTGACCGCCCTGGGGTACTTCGCGTGGTACTGCCTGGCGAACATGGCGACGGCTTTGCGGGCCTGCTCCTTGTCCTCGGCGTTGTAGATGTCCTGGATCGCGCGTTTGGCCGCGGGCTGGGCCGACTTCGGCAGGGAATCGAGAACATTTGCGGTTCTGTGAACCCAGCATCTTTGTTCGCGGGTGTCGGGGAACACCCTCGGCCAGGGCCTTCCAGAAGCCGAGCGCGCCGTCCCCGACGCCCAGCACCGGGGCGCGCATGCCCCGGCGGGCACAGTCGCGTAGCGGGCCCGCCCACGCCTCCGTCGACTCGCGATAACCGTCGGTCAGCGCGATCAGCTCCTTGGTGCCATCCTCCCGTATGCCCATCACTACCAGCACGGCGGCCTCGGCCTCCTCCAGGCGTATGCGCAGGTGAATGCCGTCGGCCCACACGTACACGTAGTCCGTAGCCGACAGATCGCGGTCCATGAAGGCGGCGTGACCGGCCTGCCACTGGTCCGTCAGCCGCGTGACCGTGGCCGGCGACAGCCCGGCCGAACTACCGAGGAACTGCTCCAGCGCGGGCACGAAGTCCCCCGACGACAACCTGTGCAGGTAGAGCAGCGGCAGCACCTCGCTGATCTTCGGGGACTTCCGCCAGCACGGGGGCATGACCCACTTCCTCCGCGACGGCCACCACAAGCTGGAGGCCGCGGCCACCGCCGGCCGCCCGGTGCGCATCCTCTCGCTCCTTGCCCTGGGCAAGAGCCTGGCCGAACCCGCCGACTGCGCCCGGCTGCCCGCTCTGCGCACTCAACTACGCTCGGCCCGAGCGACCGGAACCTGAGCCAGTGCCGTTGAGGCTGCCGCCCAGCTCAGGCCGAAGATTGGCGCGCGGGGCCGACGGAACCGGGTAACGTCTTTGTCATGTTCTTCCAGACTCCGATTTACGAGTGAGAGCGTGACGGGCCCCGCTGACCTCCCTCGACGTCGCCGCCCGTCCCCCACCGAATGAATCCGTAGATCACTTCACATCACCACCGGGAGAACCCGTGACCGACAGCAAGAACATCAACAACCCCGTGGGCCAGGGCGGCGGCCAGCGCAAGAGGCAGTCCCGCGCCGAACGGCAGAACAACGGTCCGCACCGCAACCTCGACCGTCAGGGTGCAGCCGACAAGAAGGCGGAGCTGGTGCGCAAGATGCGGGAGAAGGCACGCGCAGCTGAGGACGCCGCGCAGGCGAGCGACGACAACGCACAGAGCTGACGCACCGCCGCCGCACGGCACCGCTCGGGGCAGGGCTCAGACCGCACAGGGCAGGGCCCGGACCGCGACGCGCGGTCCGGGCCCTGCTGCCGTGTCGGCGCGGCCGGTCCCGCTCAGCTCTCGGCCGACCACCCGTGGCAGCCGCGGGTTCGGCAGCCCCCGTCACCGCCACCACCCGAGCTGCACCAGCATTCGACGTCTCTGACAGGCAGTAGCCACATGATCGGCCGGACAAGCTCTAGCTAGGTTCTGTCGTCAAATGTCACACCCCCATCAGGAGTGAGGCGAGGGTGATGGCTGCGGCTGCTTCGTAGGACTCGGTTACGGACCTGGTCAAGCCGTTCGGGACCCCCTTCTCGGGCTCCGGCCGCATGCTGATGGGCACGGACGACGGTCGAGTTGACCATTCTGAAGGCGCCGTCTAGAGGTTGTCTCACGTGGCAAGCTTCGCGAGCTTCTTGTAGCAGGTCAGGGCGGCGGCCATGGCCAGGCCTCGGCTCTGCCGTCCGTTGCGGACCCCATAGGGGATCTTGAGACCACGAGCAGCCCATGGCAGGCTCGTGCCGCATGATCGATGAATTCGCGAAGGACAAGCTGCACGGGAGACTGCGGCGGGACCGCAAGGCGCTGCTCTGGAAACTCGACGGCTTGTCCGAATACGACGCCCGCCGCCCTTTGACAGCGACTGGGACCAACCTCCTCGGCCTGGTCAAACACGTGGCCACCGTCGAGGCCAGGTACTTCGGCGAGGTCTTCGACCGCCCTTCCCCGGAACCGCTGCCCCGGTGGCAGGACTCCGACGGCAGCGATCTGTGGGCGACCGAGGACGAGACCCGCGATCAGATCATCGGGTTCTACCGGCGCACGTGGGAACACTCGGACGCGACGATCAACGAGCTTCCCCTCGACGCCCCCGGCCACGTGCCGTGGTGGCCGGAGCCTTATCCCAACACGAACCTGTTCGCCATCATGGCCCATGTCCTCAGCGAGTCCAACCGGCATACCGGGCACGCCGATATCCTGCGCGAGGGCCTCGACGGCCGGACCGGGATGCGCCCCGAACACGAGAAGCAGATCGACGAGGAAGCCCGTGCAGCCTACTGCGCGAAGATCGAGCAAGCCGCCAATTCGGCCGCACTGACTTGATGCTTGATGTTCGTGGGGCATGACGCCGGACGTGGGTGCCGACTTATCGCAGCGTCTGCCTCTAGGGCCTGTTTGAGATCGCGTGGGCGGCCAGCCACTTGATGAGGTCGCCCGCGATGCGGTCGGTGCTGGTCTCGACGGTGACGTCGTGTTCGCGGCGGGTGGTGTCCCGGCGGACGATCTCGTATCCGCCGTCGTCCAGGACTGCGACGGAGGCGAACCAGGCGGGGTCGTCCTGGTCGGGCTGGATGACGACGAGGGTGTTGTCGGAGTCGTTCAGGTCGCCGATCAGCATGAACAGGGCGTCCTCGGACGGGTCGTCGACGTGGTCGCCGTTCTCGCTGTCGGCGCAGTAGTACCTGGCTGCCACTGAACCCTCCCCAAAGATGTGCTGCCCAATGCCGTGATCAGGATGGCACGGCCGTGCGGGCGGCCGCCGGTTCACAGCCACTGGTAGATCGCGGCTATCTGGACGGTCGCCTCGAAGCGGAGGGCGAGCTTGTCAAACCGGGTCGCAACCGCCCGGTGCTGCTTGAGACGGTTGATCCCGCACTCAACCGCGTGGCGGGCCTTGTAGTCCTCTCGGGTCGAAGGCCGGCGGGCGGCCACCGGAGCGGCCACGGCGCTTGCGGACCTGGTCGGCCGGCTCGGCGATGGTGCAGCGGATCCCGCGTCTGCGCAGGTAAGCACGGTTGGCGCGCGAAGAGTACGCCTTGTCACCACGCACCCGCAGCGGCTTGCGCCTCGGACGGCCACCGTCGACCTTGGGCACCCGGATCGCTTCAAGGACCGGCTCGAACTGCGGGCTGTCACCCCGTTGACCTGCCGTGACCAGCAACGACAGCGGCTTCTGACCCTGCTCGCAGGCCAGATGGACCTTCGTGGAGAACCCGCCCCGCGACCGGCCCAGCCCGTGATCGTCGGGCTCCGTACCGAGCCCGCCGGGCGGTTCGTTCTGCGCGGCGCCGTCGCGGCGGGCACCGGCCGCGTGCTGGTGGGCCCGGCAGACCGTGGGGTCGACGTTCACCTCCCAGGTGATCAGCCAGGCCGCATCAGCCCTGGCCTGCAACAAGGTGAGGATCCGGGCCCAGACACCCTCGCGCTGCCATCGGCGAAAGAGTCCGTACCCGGTCTGCCAAGGCCCGTACTCGTGCGGCAGATCCCGCCACGGAACACCGGTCCGAACCCGCCACCGAACCCCATTGATCAACCGCCGCCGGCGCCCGGACCTGCGGCTCACACCTGCCGCAGGCAGCAACGACTCCAGCACCGACCACTGCTCGTCAGAAAGATCCCCACGCCCCACACCGTGATCATCACGGCATGAGGCGCGGGATGGGACACCGATCTTGTGACTGAGCGCTTCAGTTGGCGAGTTGCGTGTCTGCCTACCGGTCACGACACCGTCGTGACCGGGCCGGACCCGTGATCGTTGCCGCCCCGACCGGCCGCTACCGCCGAAGGCCGGTACTGCCGCGATCGAGGCGGTTGCGCTTCTGCTGGCCACCGGCATCGAGAATGGCCGGGGCCTGTCCTCGATGGCGGTGGCCTGGCCTCACTTCAGGTGCCGGGCGAAGAACCGGGCCCCGGCGTCGAGCTCGAACTGCGGGACGCCGGTGTGCCCGCCCATGTTGGCGTGCAACGTCTTCTCCTTGGAGCCGAAGGCGTCGAACAGGTCCAGGGCCGCCTGCCTGTCGTTCCCTTCGTCGTCCCATTGCAGCAGGACCTGCAGCGGAATGGTGACCTGGCGGGCCTCCTCGAACATGGAGCGAGGCACGAAACTCCCGGCGAAGAAGCCGGCGGCCGAGATGCGCGGCTCGACCACCGCCAGCCGGACGCCAATGGAGATCACTCCTCCCTCGTATCCGACCGGGCCGCCGATCTCGGGCAGCGACAGGAGGGCGTCCAGGGTGGCCTGCCATTCCGGGACCGACTTCTCGACGAGCGGGAGGACGAGGGCGTCGATGATCTCATCGCCGACCGGTTCGCCGGCCTCCATGGCCCGCCGCAGGTCGGCGCGGGCCTGCTCGGCGGCGGCCCATCGGGGCCGGTCACCGCTCCCGGGGAGCTCGATGGTGGCCGCGGCGAAGCCGTACTTCGCCGCGTAGTACCGGGCCCGCCCCGCCAGCCGGGGGTACATCTTGCGCAGGCCAAGGGGCGGGGGGCTGATCAGGATCAGCGGCGCCGGTGCGGATGCGGACGCGGGCGTCCACAGGATGCCGGGGATCTCACCGAGGGTGAACTCGCGTTCGAGGACGCCGTCGTCGAGGCGCTGCTCAGAAGTGAATCGCATGGTCGTGCCTTTCGGGAGTGCTCGTGAACGGCGCTCCCGGACGACCTATCGCCCGACCGTGACCCCGGAGGGGAGCACCCATGTCGATACTGCGTTCACGGGTACCACCTCCTCGTTCTCTCGCACGGCCTCCGGGAAGGTAGCAGTGGTCGCCTTGGTCCGCCAACAGGTTTTCGCGGAGGCGCCTGGGCCCACCGCGAAGGCGGTCACGCTCAACCCGCCAACTCAACTGCTCATCCGGCAACTGAAGCGCTCAGTCACAGATCTGAAACACGGCCTAGTCCTGCCAGTAGAACAGCAGCGTCTCGACCGTGAGGGGCTTGCGTCCGCCGAAGTAGTAGACGCAGAGGTCCGTGACCTGGATCGCGCCGGTTTCCGCATCGATCCAGCGGAAGCCCGCCGATTCGAGCACTCGGCGGCCGGCGGAGTCGTCGTCCTCGGCGGTCGCGAACGGACCGAGGGTGCTGATCAGGAGGCGCTCCTCGCCGACCTCGATCACGTAGTAGGTCCCGTCCCCCTGCTGGTTGTCCTCGCCGCACGAGACCGGGGGCTGCGGCGCGAGGCCGGCTGTCGTGAGGGCGACCACCGCGCGGCGGAGCTGATCGTCCACGTCGGGGCGGGCGGGCGGTTCGTCGACCAGGGCCTCGATCCGCCACCGCGGATCGCTCGCACGCTCGCAGCCGTGCGCGTACTCGTGGACGATAGCGCCGCGTAGTTCCTCGTCCAGGCACTCGACCTGGACCCGAGGGCGCCCCAGGCGCTCGTAGACCGCCCGTGTCTCGGCCTTGTCCTCGGTGAGGCCGTGCAACGCGTACGCCGCCCACAGCTTCGCCTCGGTCGTCGGCGCCTCATCGAGGTAGGCGCGCAGACGGTCCGCGTCGGCCGCGAGGGACTGCGCAAGGTACGCGACTGTCCGGTCCGGGTCCGCGAGCGCGTCGGTCACGTCGTCGTCGGCGCGATGCCGCATCAGGACGCGGAACGCCCGGTCCTCGGGTCGCTCCACGCCGAGTTCGGCCAGGATCGCGTCCGTCCCGTGCCGGTCGACCAGCCCGTCCAGACCGGCTTCGCCGGCGGCGCGGTCCCGTTGCCACGGAGAGGCGGCGAGAGTCGCCAACTCGCGCGCGGCCGAGCGGTCGCCGAGCAGGCCCCGCGCCTTCAGGAAGGCCTCGGCCATGCCGTACGAGTCGTCGGCCAGGCGGTCCTCGTGCCGCAGCCAGGGCAGCAGTTCCGCCCGATCCGCGAGCAGGTCGAGGAGGGCCCTGCGCACCTCGGCGGTGTCACAGGGATCGTGGATGCGCGCCGTCAGTTGGGGGATGTACCGCTCCGGGACCCGGTCGGTCAGCGCGATCACGCAGGGCCTGCGGCGCCACCACGGGTGCGCGGGGTCCGCCGCGTACCGGGCGAGTTCCTCCGCGTCGACGTCCCGCAGGCCTGCGATGTCGTCGCGTCCGGCCTGCGGGATCAGGGCTTCGATGCTTCGCATTCGGGGATGCTACTGCTCCCGCAACGCACTGAGCAGGGCATTTTCATCAACGCGCACATGGCCTGCCCTGGTGGGACACCATCGATATATGGCGCTGTTCAGCGAGATTGTCCTTGCTGTCATCGGGGCGCCGTGCGTGCCCGGGTTGCGGCCGTCCGGGGTTCAGGAGGTGCCGGGGGCGTACTGGGCGGACTTCCATCAGCCGTCCGCCGAGCGGACCGGTGACGTGGAGTCGATAGAACTCGCCCTGGCCACCAGACTCGGCCCACGGCTGGCTGCTCGCCACACTGCACGGGGCGCCGGGTACGTGCGCACAAGGCGGTCGGCGTCGGGCCCTCAGCTAGGTGTCAGTTCGTGGCAGCTTCGGGAGAACAGGGTCTCTGGGCGTGTAGAAGGTGAGATTGATGCGGGCGCCGGGGGCTGTGACGGGTTCGGCGAGACAGGTCGTGAGCTGGCCGGGTCCATGAACGGCGTGGTGGACGGGAAGCTCCGAGCCGTCGAAGTAGGGGATGGGGGCCGCAGCATGTTCTCGGTAGAGCGGTCCGGCTACAGGATCGTTGAGGACGTCGTACGCGAGACGACCGAGCGCCGGATTGTCCGGACTCACTCACCGTGTGCGGTCGCCGGGGGCGTATCGGCTCCAGGCGCCCTCGTCATCGCGAAGGCGCTCGGCTACCACCACGAGACAGCCACCCGTCTGGTCGCCGATGCCGGAGGTACATGGAGCCGATACGCCTCCGGCGACCACCGGCGATGAAGCGCGGTACTCACTCTGGGTCCGCCGAGCCTCGTTTGTCCTCAACGTGGACGACATGAAGCTCGCTACCGTCCCGGTGGCGCTTGGAACGTCCGAACAGCCCGACAGCGATCTCCGACTGATCCTGAGGCTCATCGGAGCCGACATAGGTGAGAACGTCGTTGTGATGCCCGGTGACAACCCATCCCTCGACGTCTTTGAGGTCGATCACCCCAAAGTCTCCTGCCGAAGATCCGGCATGCGCCGGGCCGAACTGCTTCAGGAGGTCGGTGGCCTGTTCCGCAAGCTCCCCTTCCGGAGCGGTCAGCACGACACAAGTGCCATGTTCGAACAGCACCCACGACTTGTGAGGGTCGGCGAGAAGCCGCTGCCAGACGTCTATCAGCGTGTTGGTGTTCACGCCGGTCATCTTGCCGCAGGGCACTGACACAGGATGCCGGTCGACCGACGGCTACGGCGAGTACGAGACCCCTGAACATGCGGGCCTACCAGTCCCAAAGCCGTTCTCAAGGGGGTCGACGCCGGGTTCGGCAGCGGTGAGTAGCCCGACAGAACGATCAGCAGGGGGCCTCCGCTACCCGACCGGAAGCGGTCGACGATCCGCAGGTCACCGAGCGCGGCCTGCGCCGGGAGTCTTCCCGAACCGGAAAGGGCCGCCACGCCGGAGAGGGTGGTGACGGCCCTGAGCACATCGCGCTGGTCTCACCCACCGCTTCCGCGGTGTGTGGCCTTGCGCTCAGACCAGCCGCGCGATGAGGTACGCGAGGGCGGCCGCGGCGCCGAGGCAGCCGATGAGGAACAGAGAGCGCCACGAGAAGGCGCCCCGTCCGCGGGGGCCGCCCTGGCCGCCGGCAGGCGCGGGGCTCTCGACCCCCGGAACGGGCGACGGTGGTGCAGACCCACTGAGCGGCCCGGAAGGCGGGCCCGTCGGCCGATCGGCGTTGGGAGGCGGCAGGACGGAACCGCCTCTGGTATCCCCGCGCTCCCCTTGCGTACTGGGGCTCCGATACGGTTCGACGAGCGGGACCATGGGTGGGCCCCACAGTGACGGGGCGCCCTCGGGCGAAACACGTTCGTGCAGCTTCCCCTCGGCGGTGCGCCGCCAGGTGCGGCCGGCCACATCGGTGAACTCCACCGCCAGCCCTGCGGGATCGAGCTCGCGGACCCCGACCTCCGAGGAGACGACGAACGTCGAGGAGCCGCCCGGCATCAGCAACCCGACCCTGCCCGGTCGAAGCACATCGTCTCCCGCCAGGACACGAACGCCGATGACAGGCTGGCTGCTGCCGTTGTACACCGTGACGCGGCTGCCCCCGGCTTCGACGTAACTCGAGATCCAGCTCGCCTGCCGGATCCGTTCCGTTCGTTCCGTCTGCTCCTCGCGCTGTCTCCGAGTCTGTTCCTCGCGCTCGTCGCGCATCTGCTGGGCCCTCTTGGCGTCGTGGCCGTGGCGGTAGCCGACAACTGCGGTCGCAACCGACACGACCAGGCCGAGGATCGCGATCACGGTCCCGATCATGTCTCCACCATGCAGCCTGCGATCTCATCGAGCCGGTAACGGCGCCGACCTTCCACAGAATCCTGCCGCCATGGCTCGGCGAAGAGCAGGTCGGAAGGCCGTCCCCTCACGGATGCCGATCTGCGACTCCGCCGCACAACGGCCGCTCCATCATCGCCGTCGTGATGGTCACGGCGGCGATGGAGCTCCGTCCGCGTCGACACTCAAGGGACCAAACAGGCGCCGGCAGGATCGTCGGCCACCGACTCCTCCGCCCCTCGTTCGGAGGCTTCGCCCACGCGAGTCTGCTACTCCGCCCCAGCCGGGGCGGAGCATTCTTTCGACGCATCCGGGTGGGTAGTCAGGTCGTCGGCGACCTGCCGCTTTGCCGCCGTGCGCACGCACCTGTGCCCAACACCAACAGCATGTCCGAGGCGGGAACGTCGTCACAACGAGGGCGTGAGCGAGAAGCCGAGGAGTTCGCCAGTCACACGAGGTCCAGGAGCTGCTCATGGAAGCCTCCCGAAGTCCTTCTCTCGGTCTACGAAGTGAAGTTCGAGGATCCAGCGGCAGCGGCCGGACCGGTCTGCGCGCAGCGGAGTGGTGTTCTCGGGCCTGATGTACGACTCCGCCTTCGCCCCCGTCGTTGGTCTCTTGCGGGAACTCGCCGACCAAGTGGGCCGCGTGCCAGATGCCGATCTCCCAGCACATCGGCTGCCAGCCGCCTCCGACGGCCGCCCGCACGTTGCTCATGGCGCCAGGTCTCACAGCGTGCCACCCAACGCGGGGCGAGTTCTGCGACCAACTCGCTCAGATATTGGCGCGACAGTACGCAGACGCAGGATGGAGCATGGCCGCTCGGGTGCGCTTGTTCTTCACCCACCAGACATCTCGCGCGGGCGTCTCTATCGCCCCGCACTCACCGACCAAGATCGATCGCAGGTCGGCCCACCAGGACTTGTCCGGGTAATCATGGGAGGTCGGGCGTTGGAGGGGCTCAGCAGATGACCGCCTCGCTCTTTCTGCCGCGGCAAGACGCCTGCCCCGACGTGTTGGTGTGCCACGATGGCCGCCGGGAGGCGGGATGCAGTACGTGGGCCTGGGGGCACTCATCGCGGTTGCTCTGACTGTGGCGATAAGCGGGGCGGTCGAGCTTCTCACTGGGTGGATCCATCCCTGGGAGCGAGCCCGGGTCCTGCGTCCCGTGCCTCATGGGCTCGGCCAGGTGCTGACGGGGAGCGGTCTCTGCTGCTTTCTCAGCGTCTTCGCCTTCACCCCGTCAGGGGACGTGCTCCGTTCAGTCATGGCAGTGGGTGCTGGGCTCTTCCTCGCTGGAACCGTCCTGGTCGGTGCGTCTCGATTTCCAGGCCGCTGACGCTGCTGGGGGTCGCCCCAGAGCAGGGGGCGGGGGTTCTCAAGGAGGCCCGTTGCAGGTGGGCCCGACCCTGGAGAATGCAGACCACCGGCAAGGTCGCTTGGGGCGATGTCATGAAGCAGGAGCAGGAGCGGAGAGATGTGCGTGATGGATGCGGCGGCCAAAGAGGCTGCCGTCGCTCGGTTCTTCCGCGAGTATCCGCGGCTGGAGCACGCTGCGGGTGACCACCCCGCGCTGCTGGGCTGTGCGGAGACCGACTGGTCACAGATTCCCGGGTGCCCTGCCGGGATCCCGACCCTGCTCCGCGCTCTTCTGGATGAGGAAGCCGGCAACGAGGCCCTGTCCGTGCTGGGCAACGTGTTGATGAACAGCGTCTTCCATGTGAGCGCCGTGATGCCGGCTGCCCTGCCCTTCCTGATCCGCCTGTCAGCCGCCCCTGACATCGCAGTGCGCGCCGGCTTGGTTGACCTCTTGGTCATTGCCGCGGAGCTGTCTGCGCCCGTCGACGCCGACGATGAACATCAGGTGCTGCTCTTCGGAAAGGACTGCGATCACCCGGAGCGCGAGTGGTGCAGGGCCGCCTTCGCCGCACACGCTTCGGCCCTGCGCGCGTTGTTGGAGGACGAGACTCTGCCGGACGGACCGATCACCGCAGAGGACCGCGAGTGCCTGTTCAACGCTGTGGAACCGCAGCGATACGCCTCCGGCCAGGTTGCTTGACGGAGTAGTGGCCCTCACCAGGACCTGTCCTTTGGACCAGGCCGGAACAGGGAGCGGCATCTGGTGCGTGCGATCGCAAGGTGGAGGATGGAGCCCACGCGGTGGGGGGTACCTCCCGTGCCCGAAGGGCTACGGAGGATTGCGTGCCCGACGCCGCAAGCCCGGCAAGATCCGAAAGACAGGCCCTGGAAGGGCGGGCGTCGGGGGCGCGGAGATCACTGCGGTAGGGTCGCGGCTCCGCCACGCGTCCCAGGGGAACCGCAATGGAAGCAGATCCGATCGACCTCGTCCTGCTCACCGACGGCGTCAGCCGTGTGGGTCTCCGGGTGACGGGCCGTGAGTTCAGCGGGTATCCGGAGGTGCCCGTGCTGGTCGGCGAGTTCGTCGTCCACACGAAGTTCCTCAAAGGGACCCTGAAGACCTGGCTCTTCCCCGACGACCTCACCACGTGGGAGGAGTGCCTGGACGCGCTCGCCCAGGGCGAGAACGTCTCCTGGCGGAAGGACAAGCGGGCGACGGAACTGCACCTGGACGTCGACGCCCCCGAACTGGCCGAGGGGATGATCCGGGTCTCCGTCGCCGACCGCGACGGCTCGCGGGCGACCGCCCAGCTCCTGCTAGAGCCGGCCGAGGACTGGCTCCAGGACCACCGCGCCCGGCTGGCGGAGGTCCGGAAGACCTGGGCGGACTGAGCGCCTGTCTGGTCACCCGGTCCGCGAACTGATGACCGGCAGTAGGACCCCCGACGAAGGCCTCGCTGACGGCAGCATGCGCGTTGAGGGCGACCCCGCCCTGCTCGGCCGGTTCGCCGAGATGATCCGCTTGTGATCGACACCCCGTCCGCCGACTCCGGAAGAAGGCCCGTGTGACTTGGTCCGAACGCACCGTGGAGCGCGATGGCGTCCGCCTCTCCTGCCGTGACTGGGGCGGCTCGGGGCCGCCCGTCGTCCTCCTGCACGGGCTGGCCGGACACGCGGGCGAATGGGATGCCCTCGCACGGGCCCTGAGCCCCCGCTACCAGGTCGTCGCCGTCGACCAGCGCGGCCACGGCGCCAGCGAGCGCCTCCCGCGCGAGGTGAGCCGTGCCGCGTACGTCGCCGACGTCGTCGCCGTCCTGGAACAGCTCGACCTGCACCGGCCCGTCCTGATAGGTCAGTCGCTGGGGGGCCACACCGCCATGCTCACCGCCGCCGCACACCCCCACCTCGTGCGCGCGCTCGTCCTGGTCGAAGCCGGCCCCGGTGGACCGAACCCGAACGTGCAGGCCGAGATCGGCGGATGGCTCGACGCGTGGCCGACACCGTTCGCGTCACGGGAATCCGCCGTCGAATTCCTCGGCGGCGGTGCGGTCGGCGAGGGCTGGGCCGCCGGACTGGAGGAGCGTGCCGGCGACTGGTGGCCCCGCTTCGACCGGGATGTCATGGTCGCATCGCTGGCCGAGAACGCCCGGCGCTCCTTCTGGGACGAGTGGGCGAGGGTCACCTGTCCTGTCCTCGCCGTCCTGGGCCAGTCCGGCATCATCGCTCCGCAGGAGTCCGAGGCCATGCTCCGACGCCACCCGGGGACTACGGCCGTGAGCGTTCCCGACACAGGCCACGACGTGCACCTGGAGCGCCCCGATGTCCTGCGGCATCTGCTCCGGGAGTTCCTCGACGGGCTCGCCGCGCACCCCGCCTCCGGCCAGCCCTGACCACCGACCCACCCGGCCTCGCCAACGCGCGCACATCCGCCGGCTCGCCCGTGCCTGCCCCTGCTCTTCTACGGCTGTGTTTCCCTTCGTATCCGAGTCAGGTGGAGCGGGGGTGGTTCCTCAGCAAGGCCAGGCGTTCCACCAGCAGGAAGGCACCGATGACGATCAGCATCGCACCGCTGACGCGGGTGCCGACCCGGGCGGCCGATGGCCGGGGGCTCAAGACCGTGTGGGCCAGGACACCGACGGCGAGGTAGACGAGGCGTGGCCCTCACCCTCGACGCGGAATCCCGAAGAGCGACCGGAGCAGCACGGCCCCGGTGCCCTCCCCCGACGGCAAGGGCTTCGCCTTCCTGTCCAAGGGAGAGAGCGGCGTGTGGGACTCTTCCGGCTCACCGGTGCGCCCCGGGGTGGGCAATCCAGCAGCCAGGGCCTGGCTGTGGGCCTAGTGCGCGGTGGGCGCCGCAGGTTCGGGCTTGCCGGCGCGGCGGGGCGAGCCATGGCCTCCTGCGCGCGGCCGCGGATGTGCTCCTCGTCGAGGGGCACGCTGGCCGGCGAGCTGCGCTCCAGTGCGTCGCGGGCTAGGTTGGACGGTCTCCTCGCGGGCGTCGTATGACTGCTGGGTGAGTGCGGCCTGGTCCTTGGTGAGCTTGGGCAGGCGTCCGCCGACGCGGCCGCGGGTTCGCGCGGAGGCGAGCCCCGTCGTTGGTGTTCGCGACGAGGTGCGGATGTCCTCGGTCGCGACGCGTCGACGCCGGCGTCCGCAAGCAGATCAGCCCTTCTCTTCGCGGACGTCCTTCCCCAGCTCGGCGAACGCCTTGAAATCCTGCATGTGCTTTTGCGACTGCTTGCGGAAGCTGCCGGGCATCAGCAGCCCCACCAACCGCATCAGCAAGCCGCTGAACCGGTACTCGTTCTCGCTCACCCAGAGCGTCGTCTCCGGACCGGCCTCGGTCAGCCGGTCCCGCACGGCGCTCCACATGCCCTCGCCGACGATCTCGCGGTCGAAGTGAACGACGCTCCCCTTCGGGATCCCGTGCAGGTCTGCCGGTTCCCGGCGCGTGATTGTCTCGGTGCACTCGATCTTCTGCTGCCCCATCTGCATCACGACCCGCGACTTGGTACCGACCTGCCCGTGCACCCCACTCAGCGGCTCGTGCAACACCAGGCCCCGCAGCCACTTCGGCAGGTGCGCCGGGTCGGCAAGCAGCAGGACCACCTTCTCCCGCGGCAGGGCGATCTCGATCGAGACGGTGTACTTCATGGCGGAGCCCTCCAGGTTCCTGAGTGCACGAGCAGCTCCACCAGAGTGTCGGTGATCTCCTGCTCCCGCTCGTGCAGCAGCGCGGCCGGCAAGGGCACGTGCACGACATGGCATCTCCGACGAGCACCTTCTCAACCGCCCGATCCTTCAAGAAGGTCCTCCTCAGCTGCAGGACGTCGTACGAGCCCTGGTCAGCCTTCTCCTGTCAGCTCCGGTCAGGATTCTCCTTGCGCTTCAGCAGCCTTCTTCTGGGCCTCCCGCCCCAGCGCAGGCCCGCCGCGAGTACGAGAACCGCGTAAGCGCCCTCTGCCAGTGACCAGGCCCACGCCCGGGCGCCCCGCCGGCGGTGTCATCCCGTGGTCGCCCCCGGCTTCCGTCGCACGGGTGAGCGCCGGTCAACCCGGCGGCGGACGCTGAGCACCCACCCGGCACGCGAAGATCGGCAACGTCGGATCTCGCCGGGGAGGGCACATATGGCCACGCATGCCGGGGACACAGCATCAGCAACGGCAGCCGAGATGTCAGTCGGCGCGGAGGCCGGTGGCAAGCCCGTCGAGCCCGTTCCCCGCTGGGCGGTCCGGGTGGCCCATGCCATCCCGCTGTGTGTCCTGCCATCTGGGTTATGGCGTGTCGCGCTGGTGCTGGGCCTGGCGGGCTACGACGCGGACTACCAATGGGCGGTGTGGGAACGCCCGTACGTGCTCGGGCTGTCCGTGGTCTCCGAGGGACTCGCACTGCTCGCTCTCGGGCTGGTGCGGCCGTGGGGAGAGGTCATCCCGAATTGGGTACCGGGGCTTCGTGGTAGACGGATCCCGATCCCGGTGGCGGTCGTTCCGGCCTCACTTGGAGCAGCGCTGATCATGATGTTCTGCGCGTACGCCGTGTTGAACCAGATCTTCGGTTTCGTGGAGCCGTTGAACGAGAACGGCGACAGTTTCCCTACCAGCGGTCCGGCTGCCTGGGCGCTGTGGACGACGTACGCCCCGCTCCTCGCCTGGGGCCCCCTCCTGGCAGTCCTCACCGTCGCGTACTACCGACGCCGCCGAGCGAACGACGCATCGGCTGCCGCTCGGCCCGAAGCCGGATAGCCGGTCCGATCGGGCCCGCCGTTGCGCAGGCCGCCCGCCGAGCTGGCGAACCAGGATGACAGGGGCGAGGTCTAGAACGTCCGCAGGTACAGCGGGTTGGTGGCAGACGATCACGATGCCGCCTTCCTTGAAGCATTTGGACAGCAAAGGAAGAGTCAGCGGTGCGCCGCCCTTCCCCCGTGAAGCGGCGCCGGGACCGATCGTCGCTTTAGCGCCTGGCTGCGGGCTCGTCCGTACCAACGGTCCGCAGCGGTCGGTGTCCCCGCTCGTCGAGCTGGGCAGTTCGTGCTCGTAGTCGACGGTGATGGAGCCGTAGTAGTTCACCACCGAACTGCGGGCCGGGGAGATGTACGCCAGGACCCCGGCGTCCATCTCGCGGCCCGCTTCGCGCAGTTCGCCGACGGCCAGACCCATGTACTCGGTGTGCCGGCGCGAGCAGCGTGCACAGCTCCCACTGGTGCCGGTACGCGGTCGATCCCGGCTCGGGAGCCGGCACGGGTGATGACGTCGCCGATGGACTCGGGCTGCAGCCCGCCCTTCAGGACGGTTTGCCAGCGGGAATGCAGGCGGCGCCATCGAGGAGTGCGTGCATGCGGGGGACGGGGAGGGACGGGTTGGCCGCGGCGCCCTCTGCGGTGCGGAGGTCGGCGAGAAGGGTTTCCAGGGTCTCCGGTGGCAGGGTGGGGTTGGCGGCGGCTGCCCGGCGTACTGCTTCGTCGGGGTCCTCCAGCGGAGGTTCGCACAGAGTGGGATCGGCCGCGGCCAGGGCGCGGACCTCGGGGTCTGGGTGGCCGATGAGGTGGGCCCGGCCGGTGCGGGGGAACGCGGGCAGGGTCAGCAGGTGCGGACGGTGGGCCGGGCGGGTCACGAAGACGTCCAGGAGGAGGTGTGGTGGAGCCAGCGGGTGGTGGCAGGCCAGCTGGATCCGTACCTCCTCGTCATCGTCCAGCGCCAGTCGCCCGACGAGCTCTGCGGGCAGGCCGGGCCAGCTCGCCGCAACCCGGCGGAGCACCGGTTCCTCGGACGCCGCGCAGGTGACGTACCAATCGGGCGACGGCCTGGTGGCCGGCTCCGTGATCGGGCAGGTGCAGTCGCGACCGTGCCCGACGACCCTGTGGACCGCCTGGAATTCGGCCCAGGTACGGATGGAGGGCTGGAGCCGGGCACGCATCCGCACATCCGCGTCCGGATCCTGCCTCAGCTCCGCCGCCGCCTCCGGTCCCAGGTCGGGCCGGGTGGCGATCAGCCTGCGGATCCCTGCATCGGGGTGGCGGGCGAGCCGGGCGAGGGCGTCGGGCGGGGTATGGCGGTTTCGGGCCAGCGGGTGCACCTCGTCGTCCGCGAAGCACTGCTCGACGACCGCGGGTGACAGGGCACAAGTGCCGAGCACAAACCACGCGTTGCGTGGTTCGAAGGACGGCAGCTTGGCCTCCACCGCCTCCGGGTCCAGCACCCAACTGCTCTCCCGCGCCGCCTTCCGCACCGCAGGGTCAGGGTCGTCGAGCAGGGCACTGCGCTGCACAGCCGTGAGCGACTGCCACTGGAAGGCTGCGTGCAGACGGAGTGCGGGGTGGTCGTGACCGGCCATGTCCCGCGGGAAGGACGGAGCGACCTGCCGGGAGGACCAGAGCGCCCCGACGATGTCCTGTTCGGTGACCCTGCCGTCCTCGCCCCCGTCCTGGGCGGTCAGGAAGGTGACGAGGATGTCGTTCGGCAGGGGCCTGACCCACCGGGGCTGAAGCCGGGTGCCGGCGGCGAGATACGCGCGGACGAGTCCCGAAGGGTCCGATGCCAAGGGAGCGAGTCGTGCGGGGTCGACGTGCAGGTTACGGGCGAGGGCGCGGCGGATCCGCTCGCCCGGGTGGCGGAGGGCCGCGTCGATGACCGTGTCCGGCAGGTCGCGGCCCTCGCACATCAGCAAGCCGGCCTCACCTCCTGCTTCGTCCAGGAGACGTATCAGTACGTCGGCGGGCGCCGCCGCGTTGAAGGCGATGCCGCGCAGCCAGAGTTCACGGAGAGAGTCGGACACCACGTCTTCCTGCACCTAGCCTCCTGAACCGGGCCGCACGACGGCTTGTTCACGCGTCGAGGCTGCTGTGGAAGTGGACATCTCGGCTCGTTCGGCCTGGGGAGCGCCGTGGTGCCGGCAGCTCAAGCGGTGCGTCAACGGGTACTTCGTGGGGCGCATGTTAGGGCACGGGGTTTGATTTCTGCCATTTTCCCGGTGTTCCCGTAACTCCTGGCAGCGTGTGGGTAGCGTCTGCGGTCGTCACTCGGCCGGCCTCACGGTCCCGGCCGACGTCGTTCAGAACAGAGGGAGTGGGTACGGATGCTGACTGTGGAGACGTCTCTGAAGGAGGCGATGACCTCGATCGAGGGGAGCGTGGCGGTCGCGCTGGTCGACTACACGAGCGGCATGGCGCTGGGAACGCTGGGCGGGAGCAAGGATCTCGATCTGACGGTGGCCGCGGCGGGGAACACCGACGTGATCCGGGCGAAGGTCCGCACGATGGAGATGCTGGGCCTCAAGGACGACATCGAGGATGTGCTGATCACCCTCGGCAGTCAGTACCACCTCATGCGGCTGATCAAGGGCCGCGGGGGCAACGGCCTGTTCCTGTACCTCGTCCTGGACAAGGGTCGGGCGAACCTGGCCATGGCCAGGCACCAGCTCAAGCGCATCGAGGCCGAGCTGGAGTTGTAGCCATCTCCTTGTTTCCCGGCTCCGTGTGCCCATCAGTTGAAAGAGTCTTCAACTCGGCATATCTGAATGTGATCAGGCCAGGGCAGGCCGGGCCGGGAAACGGGAGGATGGCTGGAGCTGGGTACCGAGGAGCCGGCAGGTCCAGCTGCCGGCCCTGGAATGGTTCGGAACCGCGGGTTGGGAGTGTTGTCGCATGCAGGTGCCGCTGTATCAGGCCAAGGCGGAGTTCTTCCGCATGCTCGGGCACCCCGTCCGGATCCGTGTGCTGGAGCTGCTCCAGCACGGTCCCGTGCCCGTACGCGAGCTCCTGAACGAGATCGAGATCGAACCGTCGAACCTCTCCCAGCAACTTGCGGTACTGAGGCGATCCGGCATCGTGATCTCCATTCGTGACGGTTCCACCGTCAGCTACGCCCTCGCCGGCGGCGACGTGGCGGAACTCCTGCGCGCCGCACGGCGCATCCTCACTGAACTCCTGGCCGGACAGAATGAACTCCTTGCCGAGCTCCGGCACACCGACAGCGCGGCGCAGGCGGGGTCCTCGGCCGTCCCCTCTCCGGGAAGATGACGGCCCCGGATCACGGCCTGTCAAGAACCACGCCGGGCTTCGCCCCTGCACCTCTGCCAAGGAGCTGCCCCCAAGGCGCAGCCCCTGACGCGCGGACCATTGCATGGACGAGGGATTCAACGCTGCAGCATTGCGGTTGGCTGACCAGCATGCGCGCGGATCACACAGGCCCTCCGGAACGCAGCGAGCGGGCGTGCCAGACGTCGCGGGCAGGCGGGACCGTCGCAACTTGCCCTAGCCGCGTTCGGAAGTCCCCTACTCGGGCGCGCCTTTGTCGGAGGAGCGAGTCCGGCCTCCCGGTGATTGCGGACGCACTGTTCGCCCGGAATCTCCGGCATGAGGCGGTCGGTGCTCGCGTCGCTGGCGTCGTGATGACAATTGCGCCAGGGGGAATGCTGCTGCGATCATCTCGCGATGCCGAACAGAATCGGCACGGAGGGGGACTCCATGCGTCACGGACTTATCGCCGCCACTGCTGCACTCCTGGTGGCGGCCCTGACGGGATGTTCCGGCGGAGGGCACCCCTCCGACAGGGCGCCGTCCACCTCTCCGGTTCCCTCGGCACCTGCTTCGTCGGCCGCCGAGCCGTCCCGGGCAGAGGTCGCCGATCTGACCCGCGCCCACCTGGCCGAGTCACTCCATTTCGAGGCCGATGCGGCAGGTCCGGGCGGGCTCATGCTGGTCGACGCGTGGCCGAACGGTGTTGCGGCGTACGCGTGGGAGACCGGCGACGAGCGGCTGTGCCACGCCACAGTCGGCGTCGACGCCGTCCGGACGCAAGGCTGTGCGACGAAGCCGAATGATCCACCCCTGAAGAAGTCGGGGGGCATCACCCCCCTCTTCACCTCATTCGCCCACGGCTGGAGCCGGATCTTCGCCGCCGACCATGTGGAGGTCACGGACGCGACCTGTAGCGGCGCACCCCTGGAGGTCATCCGGATCGGCACGGTCGCGGACGGCGCCCGCACGCTGTACGCCGTGTGGTTCTCGGACTACACCAAGGGCGAGATCCTGCTGACGTTGCGCCACAACACCAGGACGTCGCAGGCATCGCTGCGGCTCGACGAGGCCGGCGACCGCGCCTGCACTCCACAAGCCTCTTAGAGGTTGTTGTCTTTCCGGGCTTGAGGACTGCGTTCTCGCTGGTCAGGCATAGAGTCGGCGGCCTCGTGGCAATGGTGACGTGTCGTGTCGCTGCTTTGATGGAGGTCGAGGATGCCGTCGGTCGTGGGACTGCTGGAACAGCGTGAGCTCACCGCTCGCCGTCGTGTCGACGATCTGCGGGAGGAGGCCGACCGCTTCCAGGCGGAGCTGGCCGTGCCTGAACGGGAGTGGAACGAGTGGGTCATCGCCCGCTCACGCGTTGGCGAGGTACTGGCCCCGGGCAACGACGCCGTCGTCTGCCCCGCCGCCTCCGAGGGTCTGCCGGCTCGCGGTATGCAGCCGGCGCGGCCCGAACCGGCGGAGGCGGCGAAGCCGAAACAGTGGTGCCGGTGTGACGCGCGGGGCCGGCTTGGTCGGCGCTGTCCGTGGACTACCAGCGCATCCTGCAGGCCCTCAGCGACCGTACCCGACTCGGTCAAGCAGCTTTGATGTGCCAGGAGATGGCCGCCTGCTTCGGCCTGGACCCCGTACCGGGAAGGTGGAAGCACTGCGATCGAAGGCCAAGCGGCTGACGGCGCGCGGCTGGCTGATCGAGCCGGCAACTGGCCGATTCACGCTCGCGAAGGACGTGGCCGGGCAACGCGGCGGGTCATGAGCATCGTCATCGACCAGTAGACCATCGCCTCCGCGCTGGCGATGGAACGCTCGAAGTCGCGCGCGAGACGGCGACTTCGCATCTGGTGGGCGAAGTACCGCTCGACGATCCAACGCTTGGGCAGCACGACGAAGCCGCGCACGTGGTCGCTGCGTTTGACGATGGCGAGGACCAGGGCGAGGGCCGCGAGGCAGTACTCGACGAGGCTGCCGGTGTATCCGCCGTCGGCCCAGACCAGGGCCAGCAGGTGGTGCGCGGCAGTGACCTGGGTGAGCAGGACCTGGGCCGCGGCGCGGTCGCCCACATCCGCTGCGGTGACGATCACCGCGAGCAGCAGGCCAAGGGTGTCGAGCACGACGTGCCGCTTGCGCCCGTTGATCAGCTTGCCGCCGTCGAAGCCGCGGCTGTCAGAGCCGACGACCGCGTCCGCTTTGACCGACTGCGAGTCGATCAAGCCCGCGCCCGGCTCCGAGTCCCGCCCGGCCCGCTCGCGGACGTCGTCACCCCCGCCGGCGCCAGGCGGCGGAGCCGGTCGTGGAACTCGCGGACCAGATCGTGGTTGCGCCAGCGCCGGAAGAACGCGTAGACCCGGTCCCACGGTGGGAAGTCGGCAGGCATGGCCCGCCACTTCGTGCCGTTGTCGACCAGGTAGCGGATCGCGTCCAGCATCGCGCGGTGGCAATTAGCCTCCGGTTGCCCGCCCCGGCCGCGCAGCCAGCCTGGCACCGGCAGCAGTGGCCGGACCATCGCCCACTCGGCGTCCGACATGTCGGTGGGATACCGACGCTCGCGCGCCCCGTGGTCTCTGGCGTTCCCGAACCTGTGAGCCAGACAGTCACACGCGATAGTGGCTGAAGTGGACCCCACTCTCGCGTTGCCGTAGAAATGCGACAACAGGGCCTTCTGGACCGCACGTTGGATTCGACAACCTTCGAGCTACCAAGAGGCCCTGCTCTCATGCACGGCAGCCGCCGCAGTCGCGATCGACTGACTTCTCGACGAGATCGGGACGACGGCAGTCGCGTCGCTTCTCGTGATCGCTGGGACGGACGAATTCGCAACTGCCATCCAGGTAGACGGTTGGCTTGGTGACGCCCCGAGGCCGCCTCGCGGGTTTGAGCCCGGTGCCGCGAGACGAACCTGGCGAAGAGTCGTGTCCTACCGGCTCGAGGCGCGGCCAACCGCCCCCGCCACGTCCTACTTCTCCTCCGGCTCCCAGGCGCGGAGCAGGTCGAGCAGTCCCGCGTCTCCGTCAACGTGCAAGGAGTCGGCCTGGATCCGGTCGTACAGGTAGAGGACCAGCTCACTGGCCGTTCCGTGGACGGAGGCGCCGGCTGCGTCCGAGTCCTCGCCGGTCGCGGCGGTGGGAGCGGGGATGCGGGTGATGCGTGCGCCGTCGCCGTCGACGGCGAGGCGCCAGGAGCGGCCCTCGGCGGCGTGGAAGTCGAAGGCCGTGGGTTTGTGCGGCCAGGCACTCGGCGTTGCGCAGACGGTGAACAGGAACTCCTCCACACCGTCGAGTGCCAGCTCGACCGGCAGCGGCTGCAGGGAGCCCCCGGCGAGCTGGGCGTCGTAGGTGTGCACCGCGGTCTCCTGGACCCGGTGCCGGGCGGTGCCGCCGGCGGTCTGCGGTGACTGCGACGCGGGCCACCACGTCCAGCAACCGCTCTCCGGTCCCGCCGCGCGCAGGGCGCCCAGCAGAAGCTGCGTCGACGCGTCCAGCCAGGCCAGCAGGGCCTCACGCTCCTGCGGCACTTCCAGCGCGGCGCGCGCGGCGACGGCCTCGGCCGGGGGAGCGTCGGCAGACCCCGCGCCGACGATGGCGGCCCAGAAACGGTCTCCCCCACCCAGGTGCTTCACCAGATCGAACAGCGTCCAGCCGGGGCAGGACGGCACCTGCGCGTCGAGACCGGGCGCGGCGGCGACCACGGCGCGGAAGGCGGTCGACCGTTCATCGATCAGTCGCAACAGGTCAGGGAACTCAAGATTCTTTTCCACGCCGGGTGTCTATCACCGTGCTCCGGTGATCGGACAGCGATTTTCACAGTCGCCGCCGGTTGGCCATTGCAGACGTCCTCGCCTCCCACCGCTCGGGTGACAAGCTGCGCACTGCTGCGAGGACGCTGGTGGTGGCGGTACGCCAGGCATCGTGCCTGTGAGTGCTCTGGCCTCGCCGTGCGGCCGGGCACCTCGGTGACGTGACATCCACCCGGTGCGCGCGGTCATGGTGCCGCGGAATGTGATGGACGCGGAGGTCACGATGGCAGGCGAGGACCGGTCGGGTCGGGAGTTCAGGTGACTCCCGTTCGACCAGCACTCCTCAAGTTCGGAACAACAACAGCCACTGAGGCCTGCCGGAGGCATGTCGGTGACAGATGGAACCGCTGGCCGTTGGAGCTCGACCGATGCCCTTGGGCCTATCCCGCCTTTGCAGGGGCGGGCGTAGGCGCAGTCGCGCGGAGCCCGGCGGAGCAGCAGCCCAGCCGGGTGCCTTGATGAGGTAGAGAATCCTGTAACAGCTCGCCTTAGAGGCGAGCGAAGAACACCGTCGCATCGTCGTGCGTCTTGGATCAGTGGCGTGGTCTGTTGTCGTAGTCGCGCCTTCCTGCGCGGCGTCCCAGTTGCCAGCCTGTGAAGAACGAGATCAGGCCGGTCAAGTCGGCTGCTGTTCCGATCGCTTCTCTGACTTGCGAGACGGCGTCACCCTTTGCTTCGGCAGCGCCGAGGGTAGTTGTCGCGGCTGTGGGGCCGTCGATAAGGCCCCAGAGCATCATTGCCGTTCCGAGAGTGATCATGCTCATGCCGAGCCAGAACAAGACCCGGTCGATGAGGATGTACCGGTTGCCCGGGTCTTTGTCGAGGAGGTAGCCGTTGCTGGTGTTGCCGGTGCCTGATCTGCCGTAGGACACGGAGCCCACCATAGCGGTGTTTGTGACGGATCCTGGTGATTGTGCCTGGTGTGGGGATCGTGGGCTGGTCGTCCAAGCGGAACGCCATCGACCTTGGAGAACATCGGTACAGCCGTTGGCGTCGGCTATGTCCAGGCCTCTCTCCGAAACCAAACACGTCCGCTGGGACGAACCAGGCTCGCCCGCACTCGCTGCGCCGCCACCGACTCCCGCATGACTTTCCTTCGCCGGGCCTCCTCCTTGGCGGCTTCGGCTTCGGCTTCGGCTTCGGCTTCGGCTTCGGCTTCGGCTTCGGCTTCGGCTTCGGCTTCGGCTTCGGCTTCGGCTTCGGCGAGCAACTTCCGGGCGGCTCATCCTGTCCCCTGACTAATGGGGCAAGAAGTTCGGCAGCTGCTCCCGCGGTTTGGTGCCGCACTTGAGGACGCGAGGGGCTGGTTGCGGGAGCAGTCCGGGGCCTGACGGCCACGGCGAGACTGCGGTCACCAGCTGGTTCCACCCGCTCTTCAGGTCGTGCTGCAGCTGGACCTCTCCTCCGTGCATCTCGGCCTCCTCGGGGTCCGCGAGCTTCTCCAGTCGTAGCGGGCGTCGAACGCGGCGCTCTGGAGCATCCGTTCCACCGCGACGGCCATATTGTGCTCGGTGGTGTCCGGGTGGTGGGCGACGAGCTGTGCAAGAAGCCGCACCGTTGGCCGGTGCTCAGGACCCGCGCCAGACGTGACACGGTGCATCCCGGTTGCCGGGCTCCCAATCCGACCGGGAAGCCGAAGAGTACCCGCCGGGCTGGACGACCGGCGTTGAAGGCAACGCAAGCTCTGTCAGCGCCCGATAGGGCCTAATCGAGTCGTTCCAGCGCTTCGTCCCACACGTTGCCTCCGTCCGCCCAGGTCCACAGCCACTGTCGTAGCGATGGCGCCGCGTACCGCAGGCCGTCATGAGGATCCTGGCCCCAGTCCGGTACCCAGCCGTCGGCATCCCAGAGAAGCACCGGGTGATCAACCGCTATCAGCGAGACGTACCACTCCATACTGCAGCCGCCGCCCGTCAGGAAGAACCACGACGCCGACGGCCCCCACCCCGCCCGCTCGGCGTGGATGGTGGTCGCGCATGGCCAGTCCGGCACATGCCAGTGCGGAACGCGGCGCGGCGTCAGCGATGCGAGGCCGCCTTCCGGCCCGAACCCTCCGTCACTGATCTCGGTGTAGATACGCCGGAGCAATCCAGGCAGCCGATACCCGATGCTGTGTTCTGCGAGCTCTACTTCTGTCGTCGTGAGAGGAGGGAAGGGCTGGTCCGGGAGACAGCCAGGTGAGGGGGCCACGCCCTCCGCATCCCAGGCGAGGGCGTGCAGCCTCGCCAAGAGCGCGTCATCGTCCGCAGCTGTGCGGTGGGCAGCATCGGTCACGAGTCGGGACTGTAGTACGGGAGAGTGCCACGCCCTTGTTGGCCGCAAGCCATGAGAGTCGAGAACGCTCAGGTCAGCATGTGCCGGTCGTTGACCGCCAGATGGGTCTGAGCGGGGCGGCTTCCTTCGGGTGCGTCTCCCGCGGCGCGGCCCTACGGCAATGCATTGGTCCGCGCCGGCCCGCGGACCCCTGCTTCCCGGGTACCGCCCGGCGCGGACACGAGGACTTCGGTACCGGAGGTGCGCGCCGGGAGGCACCAGGGCCTGGGTGAGCCACTGTTACGACTGCTCCCTTGCTTCTGTCGGCTGCTGCTCGCATCTGCGCCGACGGGCTGTCTTGCGGAGCAGCCAGGCGCCGGCGGTGCAGACCAGGGTGGCGGAGAGGCTGCCGAGGAACTCGGGCAGAGCGTCGTAGAGGAGGCTCACTGAGGGCTGCCCTGGGGTCCGGTGGCTCGGAGTGTGGCCCGGCGGCGTGTGTGCTCGGTGCCCTGACGCTTGAGCTTGCGTCGGACCCGCTCGCCGAGGGCAGCCGGATCATCGGCGCCGGTGAACGCCGCAGCTTCGGTCCAGGAGGTGACCTGCCAGTGGGCCCAGGCCAGTGCCACCTTCCGCTCGACCGGCGTAAGGGTGCCGAGCACCGCCCCCAAGCGCGGATCGTAGGTGCCAAGCATGGAGCTTTCCGGGTCGGGTCGGCCCGCGACCAGGTCGTAGAGCGTCGCTCCGTGGCCGAGCGGGGTGTCCAGCAGCAGCACCCTGCCGTGGCCGGCCTTGCGCCGCCACAGCGGGGTGAGCTGCCGGTGCATGGCCCGGGCCTCGGCCCTCAGCTGTGAGAGAGAAGACGGGTAGAGCATCTCGCCCCGGTACAGCGGTGCCGCCCACTCGCCGAGCAGTGCGGTGGAGATGGCCTCCCGCCACCGCAGCCCCGTTGGCAGGCACAGCTCGCTAGCGCTGAAGGCGTCCACGCCCACGTGGTCACCGACCCGGGCGGCCTCTCGTGCGCTGAGGGCGCGCGCCATGACCGGAAGGTCGGTCGGGTCGGGGAGGATGGCCATCTTCCCGTAGATCTTTCCCCTGCTCCGCAGTTCCTCGGCGGCGGTGTGGGGAGTACACATCTCGACCAGCGGTCCGTAGCTCGGCTGTAGCTGGACATCCGGCTTCCGGTAGATACAGGACAGCGGCCCGTTCCGGTGGACGCTCAGCACGTCCATGCCTGCGCCGGAGTTCATGAAGATGAATGTGTCTGGGCGGGGCCGAAGTGCGTCTTCGATGCGCTCGATGAGGTCATGTGTCCAGAGGCGGGGGTGGCGGGCCATCAGAGAGGTCCTCCTTGTCAATCGGCAGGATGCATCACCTCTCTCGGTCCCGGGACAGCCCCGGTTCGTCAAAGAATCTTGAGGAACCTCGAATTTCTCTTCATCGCGGCGGATCGATCGGGGGTGTCCTCCGCAGGTGCCCGTCTCGGGACCGCTTCGCCCTGGTTCGGGAAGCCGGCTTCGGGGACGAGGGGGTGGTTGGGCCATGCGGTGCAGCAGCTCGCTCCTTCGGGCGTGGTCGGAAGGCCGTCGGCAGCGAAAGCTGATCGGCTGGGCCCGGCGCCGCACACCGACGACATGCACCAGGCGGGCCGCTCAGTGGCGTCTGGCCGCGCTCCTGGTGCAGAAGGAGCACTGATGTTCCGGCATCTTCCCGGCTCGCGGCCAGGTGGACGGTGGGCCCGCGTGGTCCTGCGCGTCCTCTTCCCGGCCTTCCTGGGTGTGGCCCTTCTTACACCGTCCGCCGAGGCAGCACCCCGGCAGGCGTCGCCGCCCCCGGTCTCCCCTGGCCCCACGAACGGGCGGCTCGGTCCGCCCGCCGTCACACAGCTCGGTACTTTCGGCGGAATCCCCTACGTCCGGTACGACGGCGTGTTCGAGGGGCGCACGTCCACGGGGCGGTTCCGCGTCCCGTACCGCATCAGCGCCCCGAAGGACCCGCGCCGTACCAACGGCACGGTGCTGGTGGAGCCGCCGCACTTCGCCATCGGTCTCGGCACGCTCAACGGGTACCTGCGCCCGGAGCTGCTCTTCACCCGCGGCTTCGTACACGCGGGAATCGGATGGAGCACCTTGGCCAACCGCATCCTGGACCCGTCAGTGCCCGGGACCTTCATCGAGGGCGGCTTCGACGAGGAGGGGGCGCGCGTCGACGACGAGATCATCACGGAGTTCGGCCGCGCCCTGTCCGGCACGCCGAAGACGGTGGGCAAGCTGTCCCGGCGGTACGTGGCGGGCTTCTCCGACAGCTCCTACCCCGTTCTGCGGCTGATCGCGTCGGGTGACGCCTCGGGTGTCTTCGACCTCGCCATGCCATTCACCACGGACTTCTTCGACCCGCAGGCGAACATCGCCGCCGGCCGCTACAAGGGCAAGGTCGTCGTCGTGAACTCGGAGGCGGACGACGCCTCCACCCTCACCGACCGGGGCATCGCACCGAAGCAGTACCGCTTCTACGCTGTCGCGGGATCCCCGCACATCCCCGACCTGCTCGACGCCAACCCACCAGGCCTGCCTGCAGCCGGAACCACGCCTGCGACCTGGGACCCCGCGCTGCGCGCGCACTTCCTCCAGGGGCACGAGTGGGTGCTGCGCAAGGGCTCGGCGCCTCCCGCCAGCACACGGCTGCGTACCCTGGACGACGGCACCGTCGCCCGCGACCCACGCGGCAACGCGATCACCGAGGACGGCACCGGCCGGACGGTCCCCCGTCTGCCGTTCGTCGAACTCGGCGAGGCCCGGTACACCACCGGCTTCTTTGGCTCCTACGACGACGTGCGCACTGTGCAGCAGCTCGGATTCACCGACCACAGGGCGTACCGCAGGGCCTTCGACGCCAAGGTGCGCGCGTATCTGAAAGCGCGGTACATCCTCCCCGAGGACGCGCGCCTGATGCGGCGGCGCGCGGAGCTGTGCCCGTCTTCGACGTACACGGAGACGTACCGCGACCACTACAACGCCTTCGTATCGCTCACACCCTGCCCCGCAGGCTGAACGACCGGGCAGGCCGGGGCGGGCGGCCGGTACTGCGATTGCGGTGGCCGATGCCCTGAAGACGTACGCCGAGGCCTGCGAGCCCACGGTTGTCCATTACACGCCCGCCCCGTAACCACAGTGAGCGCGGACCCGCGTCGGTCCGCGCTCGTCCGCTCAGCAGGTGAGGACCGTGCGGGTCGCTTCGGTCGAACTCGACGTACACGACGATGACGAGCATCCGGTCGCGGAGTGCTTCCTGGTACGGGGTCAGCCCGTCGGCGTTGCGTTGCGTCACCGGGACGGGGGCCTCAGGCTGTGGTCGGCGGCTTGGGCGGCCTCTGGTCCAGGCAGCAGCGGACGAAGTCCTGGACGACGGGGTCGGTGTCGGCAGCGGGCGGCCACGCGACGCCGACGCTGGTGGGGGCGACGCCGATGACGGGGCGGTAGACGACGCCGGGGCGCGGGTAGAAGCGGGCGGCGGACTCGGGGGCAAGGGCGATGCCGTACCCGTTGGCGATCGCGGTCAGCCAGTCGTCGGGCTTCTCGGTGACGGCGCCGATACGGACAGGGTGGCCCTCGCGCTCATCGACGGCCAGCCAGTAGTCGTGCCACGGTCCGGTCTCGGGCGGGGCAGCGACGAAGGGTTCGTCCCAAAGCTCGCGGAACGGGATCGCGTCACGGCCGGCCAGCGGGTGGTCGTCGGGCATGACGACCACCCGGGCTTCGGTCAGCAGTGTTTCGGTGCGCAGGTCGTCCTGGCCGGGAAAGGGCAGCCGGAGGAGCGCGGCGTCGACGTCCCCGGCGGCGAGTCCGGCGGTCGGGTCCGACCAGGGCGCCTGACGCATGTCCACCCGCCAGCCGGGCCGGCAGGCGACGAACGCGGCTGTGATCCGCGGGGTGAGTTCGTTGGCGGCGCTGGCGAGGAAGCCGACGCGCAGGACGCGGGAGGCGCGGGAGGCCGCGCTCCGGGTGTCCCGGCGCAGCCGGTCCCAGTCGGTGAGGAGCCCGGGGACGCCGGCGGCGAGGGCGCGGCCGGGTTCGGTGAGCGCCATGCCGGCGCGGGAGCGGGTGAAGAGCTGCACGCCGAGCAGGAGTTCGAGTTGCCTGATCTGCTTGGTCAGCGCCGGCTGGGAGACGAACAGCCGTTCCGCGGCGCGAGTGAGGTTGCCTTCCTGCGCGACGGCGTCGAAGTAGCGGAGCAGCCGGGTGTCCACATCCATGCCGTCAGGTTATGGATGCAGGTATTGGACCCGCAACGGCGGGCGCGAGGAGGGTGGTGGGCGGGGCGGGACCCGCCCCGACGTTCCGCTCCCGGAGGTTTCCCGTGCTCGCCGTGTATGCCGTCGTGACCGTCCTGACCGCCGCCGCGCTCGGGTACGGCGCGTATCTGGACTTCGTCGGGCACGAGTCGATCGCCGCGATCGCGGACCGGCTGAGCGTGCCGCGGTCGTGGATGGTGCCGCTGGGTGCGTGTCTGGCAGCGGGCTCGTCGGGGCTGCTGGCCGGCTTCGCGGTGCCGCTGATCGGGACGGCGGCCGCGGCGGGTCTGGTTCTGTACTTCCTCGGGGCGGTCGGCGCGCATCTGCGCGTGGGCGACCGCAAGCTCGGCGGGGCGGTCGGATTCCTCGCGCTGTCCGTCGCGGTGCTGGTCCTGGGCGTCGCCGTGCACGGCGTGCACTGAGCGGCGTGACGCCATGGGCCCCTCGTCGTCCCGTCGAGGAGCATCGCCGACCGCGCCGAGATCCTTCAACGCGTCGCGCAGCTGGGCCGCACGGTCGGCCTTCCCCCGGACGCCGCGTCCGCAAGCGTCCGGGAGACGCCGACAACGGACCAGCAGCTCCTCCGTGACCCTCACACATGCACGCCCCAACCCTGAAACTCCTCACTCAGTTGAACGCCGGAGCGAGTGGGGCGACGAGCCGCGCTGGCCGATTTCAAGGCACTGACCGGAGTTCCGTGAACCTTAGGGTTGGCGTTTCTGCCTGTGCTGGAGGATGGGCTTCAGTATCCTCTCGGCTTCGCTACGGACACCGGCGTCGTCATCTGTCTTCAAGTCCTGCAGTTGCTGGATGATTCGCCTGGCGCCTGCATCCGTCATCCACGCGGGGTCACAATCAACTGCTGCGCTGAGCTGGTCCGAGGTCCACGTGTGCGCCGCGCAGGAGAGGGCTGCCAGGACGATCTTCAGGCCCTGCGTATCTGCTCGCGCCAACAACGCCTCGGCTGTCTCCTGCGTCACTCCCGTGTCCTGAGCGTCCAGCAGCAGGCGGTGGAGGACCTCGGCTACGCCCCCAACCTCGGCCGCCGCTGCGAGTTGACGACCCGCAGCGGCTCTCACGGACCACGAGGGAGAGTGCGCGTCCTTCATTGCGGCGGTCAGCTCTTGACCCGGACCTGTCGATGTCATGTCACCCATCATGACAGGAGAAGACCCCCGCTGAAGTGCGACTTTCTTCTACCCGGCAAGGGTGACGTCGTCATTCCCGGGTGAGGATTCTCGTCAGAAGGAGAACGAAGGAAGCCCGGCCATACATGGCTCTCTCAAGAGTCTTGACCCTGTTGACGCGTGATCTTCGACGACACCTGAGCTCCAGTGAAGGGTGAGTCCGGCAGTGACGGCATCGAGGTCCTCTCGGAGGAAGCCAGCAAAGCCGCTCGGTGGGCGAGCCGGCGAACGGCTCTGCCGCCGCGAGTTCCTCGACGGAGACTCCCCAGTTCTCGTCCCAGCCGTCTAGGTTGGGCGCGCAGTGCACAAGGTGGCTTCGTTCACGGGTTGCGGTTCTGGCTCAACTTCTGTGGAGCGGTGACGATCCGTCACGGCTACGGACGAGAGCTGTGTGAGTGATCTTGTCTCCCCTAGTCTGGCGGGGCCTTGATCGTTTCGAGCCAGGGGTGGGGATCCGTATGGCAGCACGCACGACCGGCGACACGAGACCGGGACGGGAGCGGTGGCTTTCGTCCCGCGAGGGAACGCGGCGGCTCCGCCACCTGGTCGCGGCCGTTGCCGCGCTGGTCGTCGGCCTCACTGCGGGCTGCTCCGCCCTAGGGGGCTCGATGCGCGTTGTCTGGGATGCGCCGGTCGACGACAATGCCCGGGACTACGGCAACGGTGCCTGGCTCGTCGACGACACACTCGTCCGCAGTCGGTACGACGCCGTCACCGCCTTCGACGCCCGGTCGGGCGACCGGCGCTGGGAGTACGCACCGCCCGGTCAGGACCATGTGTGCGCGGTCGGTCGTCGTACGGCCGGTTCCGTCGTCCTGCTGGCGAGGGGGGACCGTGGTCCGGGCGGCCAGGGCTGTGCGACCGTCGCCGCGCTGGACCTCACGACCGGCCGTGAGCTGTGGCACGTACGGCGCGCCCCGGCTGACCTCACGGAGTCGCTCACCGACATGGTCGCCGCCGGGGGCGGGCTCGCCGTACTGCGGGACGGCGATGACCGATGGGTCCTCGAGACGATCCGGCCTGCTGTTCAAGGATCGGATGCCCTGCGCGCTTTCGACCTGCTGACAGGCGCCCCACGCTGGAAGGCAGCAGTCCCGGCGGGCTGTGTGCCCGAGCGGGTCGCCGCCGGCGAGCGACAGGTCCTCGCGGTGCTCACCTGCGGCCGCACTGAACTGCGGCTGGCCGCGTTCGACAAGGCCGACGGGAAGGCACAGTGGTCCGCGCCGCTCGGCGGCCGCCCGACTCCGGGCACGGACGCGGAGGTGACGCTGCTGTCGACCGATCCCGTGGTCGTGCAGGTCGGCGGGACCGTGCAAGGCGGCCTGCCGGGCGCATACCTCGCCTTCGGCGAGGACGGGACGCCCCTGAGCCGGATCGAGTCCACCGGTGGTCACGGCACGAGCCAGTCGCACAGGCCCGGGGTTGTGGCGGTCGCGGACGGGCGGCTCTATGCCGCCGCCGAGACCAAGCGCGGCAAGGAGTACGTGAACCGGGTGGTCGCCTTCGACCTTCTGAAGGGCACCGAAGTATGGCGGAGCGACCTGACCGCCGGCCGCGGCTTCCTCGCACTCGAAGCGGCCGGCGGCCGAGTGACCGCCCTTGTCCGCATGCTCGCACGCAGGCATGACGACACGGACGAACTACTGGTCCTCGACGCAGCCACCGGCAACGAACAGGCCACCAGCGACACCGAGGCCGACATCGACCACAAGGCGGGCGAACTCACGGACCTGCTCATCCACGAGGACCTTGTGGTCGTCGTGCGGTGGGGCTGGGGCGTGCGGCCCTTCTCGGTGTACGAGCGCGAATGACGTCTGGGACATCAGGCCACGAGGACGCGCTTAGAGAGCAGTTCCCCTGCGGCACGGCAGCGTAACCCCACCACAGAAGCCGAGCCAGAACCCGAGCTGGTTCTGGCTCGACTTCCGTGCTGAGTGACGCTCCGCTATGGCTGGACGTCGAAGAGAGCGATGGAAGGTGGCGGCGGAACAAGCACTGCGCGGAGGCGCGTGAGTATGGACCGCCACTGCTTCCAATCCTCCGGGTCGACCCAGTTTGAGGCTGGCCCGTCCTCGTCGCTGGCGATGCGGGCGAGGGCTTCGTCGGCGAGTGCGCGAAGGTCGGAAGGGAAGACGGGCATAGGTGTTTCCGGACCGTAGGACGTGTCGACGGGTTCGCCTCCCGGACATTGCGCCGCGATGAGTGCAGCGGCGGCCACCGCCTCTTCTGCTTCCGTGAGATAGCCGGCGGTGTCGATCGTCCGGATGAGGACGCCTCGGATCAGGGCTTCGCGCGCCTCGGGCTCGGCGTCGTCGAGAGTGTTGGCGAAGTCCGCAGCTGTGTCGTTGTCGAAGGGTCCGGTATCCCAGGTGCCCATGCTGATCTCCCTTGCGTAGGGTCGCCCGGATCCTCGCATCAGGGACTGACAACATGACTACGGGGGCGAGCAGGACCCGTTTGCGTAGAAGTTGGAAGCCTGCCCGGCCGAACATCTGGCGCTTGAGCATCTTGATCCGATTGACGTGGCCTTCGACGACTCCGGAGTTCCAGGGCAGCGTCAGGCCGGCGATGACCGCGTCGCGGTCTCGGTCGATATGCCGACCGCGAGAGTGTGGAGACTGGAAGGTCGTCCCGGCGGACGGCGTCGAGCCACTGCGGGAGTCGTTCCCTCTGGCGCGCGGTGAGCATCTGGGCGAAGGACCGGACGTGACCGGTCAGGGCATCGAGTTCGGGGCAGTTGGCCAGGACGGCCTGGAGCCGGAGTTGCTCGATCTCGGTCAGCGTCTCGGGTCGGCTGAGGATCCATCTCGTCACCACGCGGGGTGCCGGCGGCTGCGCGGCGACCGGCCGCGTTGAGGTGCGCTTCTCTCGCAGGTAGGCGCTGACCCGGCCGTAGCTGCCGCGATAGCCCAAGGGAACGATCTCCTCCCAAGCCTCCAGGCGTTGGTGCAGCCCTCGTCCCAACGTTCGTCCAGGTAGGGCTTGCACGTGTCGAGGACGGAGGTCCTGTTGTGCTGCCACTGACCGCGAAAGAGGTCTTCCGGCTTCGCAGCGTTGGCGAGGCTCTGGACGGTGCGGTGGGTCATTTGGAGCTGGCGCCCGATGGAGCGGCGGCTGTGGCCGGCTTCCAGCAGCGCGTGGACCGTGGCGTGCCGGGCTCGGACGCGATTGGCGAACCGCTCGCTCCGCCACGGAGAGTCCGCCTTCTCCTCGGGCGGCGCCGGTGGTTCGTCCTTCCCCTCGCGATCAGGGACCAGGACTCGAAGGCACTGGCGGTGGCGGGCGACAGTTCGCTCAGCAGCCTCCCCGAGGTTGTGCCACAAACGCCGGCGGTCAGCGACCTGCGTCGCCTGGGGTGCCCCGGCAGTGGCACCTTCCGCTAAGAATGGCGCGCGGTCCCGGCAGACGAGCTCGATCCCTGGCCGCTGGGCGAGCCATGCGGCCGGGCTCGATGCTTCTCGATCAGGCAGGAGATCAATCGGCCGACGGGTCTCGACGTCCACCAGGACAGTGCCGTAGCGGCGGCCCTTGCGGGTGGCGTACTCGTCGACGCCGACCACCCGAGGCGTCGGCACCTCCGGCTCGGGCAGCGCCTCGACCAGGCGCAAGACCGTACTCCGGCTGATGGACATGCCGAGCACGGCAGCCAGACGGGCGCCGGCTCGACCAGCCAGGGCGAGGCCGACTGCGGTCACGATGGAATGCAGTCGCTCGGTGCGCTGGCCATGCCTGCGGGTGAGGCCGGATATCTGCTCCACGAACGTCTGACGTGGGCACTTGGTGCTCCCGCACCGGAACCGCCGGACCCGCAGCTGGAGTACGACCCTTCGTCCGGCACTCGGGACATCAGCGAGAAACCGCAGGGAGAAGCTGTGAACCCGGGTCCAGCAGACTCCACATCCCGGGCAGACGGCGCCGGCCGTGGTGCACTCCGCATCAAGGCGCACCTTCTCAATATCCACGTCCACCGACAGCACCGCGATGTCCGCGATCGCCGGGAACAACAGCGCCTTCAGCCTGAGTACAACGTCTTCCACGACCCGGACTGTCAGCCCAGCGGCACTGACCACCGTCCGTTTTCGGGCGACTTCGTACACCGTCCGGAGACGCTCAGCCCTCACTCACCGGCCACTGCACGGAAGCTGAGCCAGAACCCGTCAACCGACAGCGTTTGTTCGTGGATTCCGGCGGCGTTCAGTGATCACCGGCACTCGAGATGTTCACGGGAAATAGCGGCAGCACCTTGCTCGTCCCGCTCGTCGGCCGGCTTCGGAGATCGGTCGTGATCGTTCGGCGGAAAAGGAGCCGTGCCGTCTGGGACAGAGGTGACACCATGCGGTGTCATGGCAGATGACAGCACCAGTACGTTTCAGGCGGGCCAGACGGGGCTCATCGTCCGGATCCCGGAGGCGGAGCCGTCTGTCCGCGGGTGGCGTGAACGGCTCGACCTCTCAGCCCAGACTGGGGTTCCAGCCCACGTCACCGTGCTCTTCCCGTTTCTCGATGAGAGCCGAATAGATGCGCTCGTCTACTCCGCTCTCGCGGACGTGCTGGGCGGCCACCAGGCCTTTGATCTGCGGTTCGAGAGGTGCGGACGGCTCCCGGAAGTGCTGTATCTCGTCCCCGAGCCTGACACGCAGTTGCGGAAGCTCACGGAGGCGATCGCTGACCGTTGGCCCGAGGCTCCGCCGTACGGCGGTCGATACGCCGAGATCGTGCCGCACCTGACCATCGCTCAAGGTCAGGAAGACGCCGTCCTGGAGGGGATCGAGACCGACCTCGCCTGCAGGCTCCCATTCACGTCTCACGTCGCGTCGGTCGATCTCATCGTGCACGACGGCGTGAAGTGGCAAGAACGGGCGTCGTTCGCACTCGGAGAATAAAGCTGGTCAGAGGCTTGGCTGGCCCGCTGCCCCATGAGGCAGCGGACCAGCAAGGGGGCGCCTGCTCAAATTGACGGGCCTGGATCTGGCAGCTTCCCGCTCCCGCGGGGATAGACCCGGGTCGACTACGGCATGCAGGCCGCCGCCGATGCTCGGCCGTACGGGGCTGAGCCTCCCGGGCGGCGCGCTCTGCCGCTTCGCCTGATCGCGGGCAGCGAGCAGCGAGCAGCGCCTGGCGTGCGACGTCGACACCGGTGGGCTGCGGAGCCCACAAAGCCACCGGCGCCGCACTGAGTCCACCTGGTCGAACCGCCGGTGGGATCGGGAGTGGGCGAGGACGCGGTTGCCGCCGTCCTCGACGCTGACGATCCCGCCGGTCGGCGTCGTGAGCGTCTGCACGAGGGATGCCAGGTCGTCCTGGCGGTGGGCGTCCGGGTCGGCGGGGACCAGGGGGTGTCGAGGACCGCCGGGGTGATCGCCTCGACCTGTTCCCAGCGCGCCTCGTCGTCGACGCCGAAGAGCACGATCCCGCATTCGGTGGCCGCGTCGCGGAGTGCCTCCACAGCCTCGTCGTTCGGTCCGGTCTTGACGGCGACCGCCGCCGGCGTGCGCCGAGCCGATCAGCAGGGGTATCGATGTCTCGCGGCGCGGCAAGCAGCTCGATGTGCGGGCGGGCGAGGGCAGGAACCAGGTGCCGCAGTCGGGCACCCCCGGCATCGTGGGAAGGTATGACGGATGGGTGCATGGCGGTCTTCGGGACGGACGACGAAGCATGGACGCTAGCCGCGGCGAGGGGGTGTGTTCCGTTTGTCGAGGCGAACAACGTCGTCCTGTCCCCACCAAGCCCGAGATCACGATCGAGTCCTCCACCCCGGCCGCCGCCGTCCTCGACGCCGACCGCGCCCCCGGCCCGGTCGCTCTCACCGCCGCCGCCGAGGAGGCGGTGCACCGCGCCCGTGCGACCGGCATCGCCGCTGTCGGCGTCCACCGGACCGTCCACACCGGCGCCATCGGCTACTACGTGTCCAAGATCGCCGAACAGGGCCTCATCGGCATCGGCTTCGTCGCCGGGATGCCCAACATGGGCTACACCGGTGTCAAGGGCGCCGTCGTCGCCACCAGCCCCCTCGCCATCGCGGTCCCCGCCGCCGACCACGCCCCGCTGCTCCTCGACATGGCCACCGCCACCATCGCCCTCGGCAAGATCCGCCAGGCCAAGGCGGCCGGAACCCCCCTGCCCGAGGGCGCGGCCGCCACCGAAGACGGCACGCCCACCACCGACCCGGACAAGGCAGTCATGCCCCTACCTCTGGGCGGAGCCAAGGGCTCGGGCATGTCACTCGCCTTCGAGCTCCTGACCAGCGTCCTCGTCGGCGCGCCGATCTTCTCCGCGTTCCACTCGGACGCCCCCCAGGGCCGCAAGCACCGCCAGAACGCTCTGCTCATCGCCCTCGACCCGGCGGCCTTCGGCGGCACGGAGACCTTCATCCAGTCGGTGGACGCCACCCTGTCCACCCTCAAGACCCTGCCCCCGGCAGACGGTTCCGACGCTGCCTTCTACCCCGGTGAACGCAGCGCCGCGACCGCCGCCGACCGCACAGTCCGCGGAATCCCCGTCGCCCCCAAGGTCTGGAAGCAACTGACCGAGGCAGCGGCGGACCGGGGCGTCGCCCTGCCTGCCACCGCCGGCTAACGAGCCGGCGGCGAAAGCCCAGGGCACAGGGAAGCCGCGCGCAGCTCTCCGGAGGGGTGAGGACTGCGCGCGGCGCGGCTGTGACCAGGAGCGCTGGTTGGCACTGGGCTCTGTCTCTGACCTGCGGAGATGCCAACCATCATTCGTCGCGTCGCAACCAATCGACGAAGTCTTCCTGGCGCACCGGTAGACGACCGCGGCACCCTCCCGCACCAGGAGTGACAGGCGAGGCCTCCGCGCGGCGCCAGCCGATGATGTAACGCCTGCTACATTCTCGGGCGTGACGAACACTGAGCAGGCGGCGACCCGGTGGCTGATCCTGGTGATCAAGCTGCCTGCAGACCCTTCCCGGCACCGTGTGGCGGTGTGGCGGGAGCTGCGCAAGATCGGGGCCCTCTCGTTGGGCCAAGGTGTCTGGGCGGTGCCGGAGGTGCCCGTCTTCGCCGACGGAGTACAGCGCGCCCTCGAACTCACCGACATCGGCGGCGGCCAAGGCATGACGCTTCAGGCGTACGGCCGCTCCGATACGGACGCGGCCCTCTTCCGGGAGATGTTCACCGCGGCCCGCTCGGCGGACTGGGCGGAGTTCCTCGCGGACTGCGGCAAATTCGAGGAGGAGATCGCCAAGGAGATCCGGATCGCCAAGTTCACCCTCGCCGAACTGGAGGAAGAGGAGCAGAGCCTGGAGCGGCTGCGGCGCTGGCACCGCGATCTGACCGCTCGTGACGTCTTCGGCGCCCCCGAGGCAGCCGAGGCCGGCGAACGGCTCAAGCGGTGCGCCGCCGTCTGCGACGACTACTCCGAGCGTGTCTTCAGCGCACTGCACTCCACCGACGAGGACTGATCGTGACCACTCAGCCCATAGCCCCGGCCGCCCCGAGACAGGCCATGTGGCCTCTGTACGCCGCCGGGTTCACCACGGCCTTCGGCGCCCACGGCATCGCCGCCAACCTCGGCGGCTTCTCCGAGGACGCCGTCACTTCCCTCCTCGTCCTGGGCGGATTGCTCGCCCTGTACGACGGCGCCGAGGTCGTTCTCAAACCCGTCTTCGGCTCGCTGGCCGACCGTATCGGGGGCAAGCCGGTCCTCCTGGGCGGTCTGATCGCCTTCGCCGGAGCCTCGGCGCTGTACGCGATCGCCGACAGCCCCGGCTGGCTGTGGGCCGCCCGCCTCGGCCAGGGCGCCGCCGCCTCCGCCTTCTCCCCTTCGGCCTCCGCCTTGGTCGCCCGTCTCAACCCGGCCGCCAAGCGCGGCCGTGCGTTCGGCAGTTACGGCTTCTACAAGTCCATCGGCTACACCCTGGGCCCCCTCCTCGGAGGCGTCCTGGTGTGGGCAGGCGGCCTGCGCCTGCTGTTCACGGTGATGGCCGTGTGCGCCGCGGCCGTTGCAGTGTGGGCCGCGCTCGCAGTGCCCGTCGTGCCTCCGCTGCCCCGAAAGCGGCAGACCGTGGCTGACCTTGCCCGCCGCCTGGCCGACCGATCCTTCCTCGCACCGACCGCCGCGCTTGCCGCTGCCACCGCCGCACTCTCCGTGGGCGTGGGCTTCCTGCCCGTCTCCGGGGCCGCGGCCGGGCTCGGCACCGTGGCCACCGGCGCTGCCGTTTCGGTCCTGGCCGCCACAGCCGCCGTCGTCCAGCCCAGGACCGGCCGAGCCCTCGACGCCGGGCGTCTGACCACGCGCACCGGATTGCTCACCGGACTCCTCATCACGGCCGCCGGTCTCGCGGCCGCCATGCTGCCCGGTCTTGCCGGGGTCCTGCTGGCCGCCGCCCTCATCGGCACCGGCACCGGGCTGATCACCCCGCTCGGCTTCGCCGCCCTGGCCGCCTCCACCCCGGAGGAGCGTATGGGCCAGACCATGGGATCGGCCGAGCTGGGCCGCGAACTCGGTGACGCCGGCGGCCCCCTGCTGGTCGCCGGCATCGCCACCGTCTCGACCCTTGCCTCCGGCTATGCGGTCCTCGCCGTCCTCCTGGCAGCAGGCCCATTGCTCGCTCTGGCGCTCCGCCCCCGCACGGCACAAGAGCCGACATAGTCCCGAGTACCCGCAGGGTGACCGTCGAGAAGTTTCATCCTCTGATGAGGCTGCTAGCGACCCATCCCGCGACCCGTCCCAACGGGTCTGCTAGACCGCAGGCCGGGCACCGGGTGCGGCGAGGGTGGTGCAGATGTCGTCCCCGGTGCAGGTGTCCGGATCGGTGACGGCGGCGCGCTGGGCGAGGCCGCGCAAGGCTTCGCGGGTCTTGGTCAGCTCCGCCAGGCGGGGCTCGATGTCGAGGAGACGCTGGTCGATCAACTCGGTGACGTGCGCACAGGGGGCCTGGCCACCGTCGCGCAGGGCGAGGATGGAGCGGATCTCCGCGAGAGTGAGGCCCGCGCCCTGCGCGTCGCGGATGAAGGCGAGCCGCGCGGCGGTCTGCTCCGGAAGGTCGCGGTAGCCGCCGGGAGTGCGAGGCGGGGCCGGCACCAGACCGGCCTGCTCGTAGAAGCGGATGGTCTTCGCGGTCAGCCCGGCCGCCGCCGCGAGGTCTCCGATACGCATGCCTCCAGGTATGCCTTGACCTTCCAGTGCACCGGAAGGTCTAGCGTTCGGGGCAGGACGATGAGCTGGGAGGACGGCATGCGGATCACGGTGCTCACGGTGCCGGAGTGCCCGAACGCCCCGCTGGCGATGGAGCGGGTCACCACCGCACTGGCCTGCCGGGCGGCGCAGGTGGAGCTGGTCGAGGTCCACGACCAGGTGCAGGCCGCCGAGCTCGGGATGAACGGCTCGCCGACGATCCTGCTGGACGGCGTGGACCCGTTCGCGTCGTCCGGCGCAGTGCCGAGCTTGTCGTGCCGCCTGTACCGCGACGCGGACGGCACAGTGACCGGGGCACCGAACGTGGCCGCGCTGCGCGAGGCACTGACCGGCGCGGGCCTGGAGGAGGCCACCGCAGCAGGGGACTGCTGCGCGCCGAATGCCCTTGATGTGGTCGGGCGGGCAGGGCGCGGCCGCCGCGCACCGGCCAAGGGCGGTCTGCGGGTGTTGCATCAGAAGGTACTGCGTCACTTCGCCGACACAGGTGCGGCCCCCGCGCCGGAAGTGATGGAGCCGATCGCCGCACAGGCGGGCCGTACCGCTGGACAGGTGCTCGCGGAGCTGGCCGCCGAGGACTTCGTGACCCTGGACGAGGCCGGGGAGATCCGTGCGGCCTACCCGTTCTCCGCCACCCCGACCCGTCACCGGGTAAGGATCGACGGCGGGACCGAGGTGTGGTCGATGTGCGCGATCGACGCGCTCGGCATCCCCGCGATGCTGGACGTGGACGTGGTGATCTCCTCCACGGACCCGGTCACCGGCAAGCCGGTCACCGTCACCACACAGCACGGGGCGACGGTCTGGGACCCGCAGGAGGCGGTGGTGTTCGTCGGACAGCGCCCTGGCGGCGGGCCGGCGGCTACGGCATGCTGCGACGCGCTGAACTTCTTCACGTCCGCCGCCTCCGCCCACGCCTGGGCAGCGGACCACCCCGGCCTCCCCGGCCGCGTGATCGACCAGGCAGCCGCCGAGGACATCGCACGCCAAACCTTCGGCCCACTGCTGGCGCCCTGACCAGGCCAGGTGCCTTGCTCCTGACCGTCGCCGTCCTCGTCCACCCCGGCCGCGCGGTGGTCGCATAGCGGCGGCAGGCCGCCGCCAGCCGGGGCCCAGCGCTTTCAGGTTCGCCTGCTTGAACGCGACAACACCCACGCTGCAGCGGAGCAGGGAGCCCAGCGATATCGAACTCCATGGGCACGCCCGGCAAGCTGCCCCAAATCATTGAGAATCCACTGTTCCCTGAATTCAGGAATCTCTGTACTGTCAACGTGTGCTGACCGTTGCCTCCGACATCGACGTGCTGGCCCGCTTCGGCCGCGCGCTCGCCGACCCGATCCGCTGCCGGATCCTTCTCGCGCTGCGCGAGAAGCCGGCGTACCCGGCCGACCTCGCCGATGCGCTCGGCGTCTCCCGGACCCGCCTGTCGAACCACCTGGCTTGCCTCCGCGACTGCGGACTCGTGGTGACCGTCCCGGACGGGCGCCGTACCCGCTACGAGCTGGCCGACGAACGCCTCGGCCACGCCCTGGACCACCTGCTCGCCGCTGTCGTCGCGGTCGAGTCGGACAAGACCTGCCCGGACTCCGCGACGGAGGGCTGCTGCTGATGGCCGCAATATCCCTCGGGCCGTCCCCGGCCCGCCGCGACGCCCTCGCCAAGCGCATACGACTGCTGGTCGCCGCGACCATCACCTACAACGTCGTCGAGGCCGTCGTCGCGATCACCGCCGGCACGATCGCCTCCTCCACCGCGCTGATCGGCTTCGGCCTCGACTCGATCATCGAGGTCTCCTCAGCCGCCGCGGTCGCCTGGCAGTTCTCCGCCCGCGACCACGCCGTCCGCGAAGCCCGGGAGAAGACCACCCTGCGGATCATCGCAGTCTCCTTCTTCGCCCTCGCCACCTACGTCGCCTTCGACGCCCTGCGGGCTCTGGCCGGCACCGGCGAGGCCGACCCCTCCGTCCCCGGTATCGTCATCGCCGCCCTCTCCCTGGCGATCATGCCGTTCCTCTCAGCCGCCCAGCGCCGCGCGGGCCGCGAACTCGGCTCCGCCTCCGCGGTCGCCGACTCCAAGCAGACCCTGCTCTGCACCTACCTGTCCGCCGTCCTGCTGGTGGGCCTGGTCCTCAACGCCACGCTCGGCTGGTCCTGGGCCGACCCCATCGCCGCTCTGGTCATCGCCGCCATCGCGGTCAAGGAAGGCCGCGACGCCTGGCAGGGCAAGGGCTGCTGCGCACCCACCGCCCATGCCCACACCCCGGCCGCCGTCGGCACAGCCGCGATCGAGACGGACGCATGCGGCTGCAAGCCGGGCTGCTCCTGCTGTTCATGAACTCCTCCCAGCCGATGCTTGGAGGTCCGAACGGCTCCTGCGCGGACCCTCGGTGCCTTTGCCCGAAGCTGGAGGCGTGCCGTAGCGAGCGGAGGTCGGCGGCGGCAAGTATGCGGTCATGACCATCGACCAAGCCCTCGTCCCCCTGCGTTCGACGCGCCCGGCACCCATGGTGTTCGCCACCGGAGCGGCCATCGGTGTCCTGGGCGGGATGATCGGCCTGGGCGGCGCGGAGTTCCGCCTGCCGCTGCTGATCAGCCTTTTCGGGTTCGCCGCGCTCTCGGCGGTCATCCTGAACAAGGCCATGAGCCTGGTCGTGGTCCTGGTCGCGCTGCCCGCCCGCCTGGCAGCGGTCCCGGCCGCCGAGGTCGCCGCCCGCTGGCCGGTGGCGGTCAATCTGCTGGCCGGGAGTCTGCTCGGGGCGTGGGCCGGAGCGGCTTGGGCGGTACGCATGCGCAGTGCCACCCTCTACAAGGTGCTGGCAGCCCTGATGGTGCTCATGGCGGCCGCCCTGGTGGTCACACACACCACCACCATGGGAACGCTGGCGCTGCCGCTGTGGGCGCAGGTGCCCGCCGGGGTCGTGGCCGGCTTCGGCATCGGCGTGGTCGCCGCGATCATGGGTGTGGCCGGAGGCGAGCTGCTGATCCCGACGATCGTGCTGCTGTTCGGAGAGGACATCAAGACCGCAGGCAGCCTCTCTCTGCTGGTCTCCCTGCCGACCATGCTCGTGGCCTTCGCCCGCTACAGCCGCGACGGCAGCTTCGCCGTCCTCGGCGCCAACCTGCGCTTCACCATGATCATGGCCTCGGGCTCGATCGTCGGCGCGGTGCTGGGCGGGCTGCTCCTCGGTGTATTCCCCGATCTGGTACTCATCCCCGCCCTGGCGGCGATCCTGCTCGTGTCCGCCGTCAAGCTCGCCCGTCACGAGTGACGGTACGCAGACCCGACCAGGCTCTGATCCGAGGCGTGTGGCCGGCTCAGTTGCCGCGCGGGGCATACATGATGACCGCCATTCCGGCGAGGCAGACCAGCGCGCCGATGACGTCGAAGCGGTCGGGGCGATAGCCGTCGGCGACCATGCCCCACGCGATCGAACCTGCGACGAAGATCCCGCCGTACGCCGCCAGGACCCTGCCGAAGTTGTCGTCGCTCTGGAAGGTGGCCACCACCCCGTACAGACCCAGGGCGATGACGCCGGCGCCGATCCAGATCCAGCCCTTGTGCTCGCGTACGCCCTGCCAGACCAGCCAGGCCCCTCCGATCTCGAACAGGGCGGCGACGGCGAAGAGGGCAAGGGAGCGGGCAACGAGCACGGCGGAAGCTCTCCGAAGCGAAGGAAGCGGGCGGGAAGGTGATACGTGGTCAGGTGCTCGGGCCGAACAGGTCGATGAGAAGGCTGGAACCGTCGACCGGGGCGCGAACTTCGAGGTGCAGGCGCGAGCCGTCGAGGTGGAGACGGAAGTCGAAGAACGGGCAGCACTGCTGCTCGGCGGCGGCCAGCTCCGCCACCCGGGCGGTCCGCTCGACAGGCAACGTCACGCACCCCCTCGGGCAACGCGACCCGCACCGCCCCGTCGACTACCGCGCGCCACTGGGCGGTCCGCTCGGCGAGACCCTCACCCGTCAGGGAGCAGGCCACCGGCGCCGTGCGCCACGCTCCACCTCTGTCTCTGCCTCGTCGGCCTGTCGGTTGGGCGCGAGCACCACGCCCTCGGGCAACCCACTGCCGCCCGACCGTGCCGGTGAGAGGAAACCTTCGACCCGGGTCGAAGGTCAAGTCCGACCCTGTCCGCTCCTCCTGCGCGGAGGGTCAAGCCGCTCGAGTACTCAGGGCCCTGACCTGACGGAGCGCACCGAGAGATCACATGTCCAGTTGCTGCCGAATGAGCGCGTCGAGTCGCCGCCATGCCGGGGACGATGCGTTGACGGTCCCCTGGATGAGGGCGGGGATGTCGGAGTCCGCGTCCACATGCGGCGGGTCCTCGGCGCCGTAGCGGTCATGGGTCGCCGCGACGATGCGGTGGGCGAGGTCGTCGATGCGGGGATCTTGAGGGTCCAGGTCGTGCGCGTGGTCGTAGTCGAGGAAGAGTTCACGTAGCCGCGGGTCGGCGAGGCTCTCGGCCTGGTCGTGGAAGAGTGCGCTCGCCTGGTCCGGGTGGGTGGCGATGACCAGGATCCACAGGTCGCGCTGCAGGTCCACCCAGCGCGGGCTGAATCCCCACCCGGCCAAGCGTTCCAGATGGGCGGCGACCTCGTCGGGCACCGATAGCGCCTGCCCGGTGGCGAGCCCGCGCAGGCGGTGCTGCGTTGCCTGCAGGTCGCGGATACGGGCGGTGAGCTCGTCGTCGATCTCGTGGAGCGCCTGCTCGAACTCCTCCGAGTTCGCCGATCTCAGCCCGCGGATGCGGGCCAGCGGTACGCCCGCCTCAGCCAGCGTCCGGATCTTGATCAGGTCGATGACGTCGCTCGCGCTGTACCGCCGGTAGCCGGAAGCGTCGCGGTCGGGCTCGGTCAGCAGACCCTTCTCGTGGTACACGCGGACGGTCTTGACCGACACGCCGACGTACCTGGCCAGCTGCCCGATGGTGATCACTCCGCCATCGTCCCACTTGACCCTGCCCCTGGGGCAGGGTCGCACGATGGCGTCATGGAGAACATGAACATCGACCGAGAGACCCTGCGTGAGCTGGCCGACGCGGGCAACGAGACCGCTCTGGACCGGCTGGCCGATCTCGCGGACGAAGCGGGAGACCTGGACGAACTGAGCGAGCTGCTGGACGAGGGTTCCCAGCGCGCGGGGTTCCTGCTCACCCGGCGAGCGGCCGCCGCCGGCGACCCGCGGGAGCTGCAGCGGATCACCGACGCCGGGTACGACGAGGCCGCAAGCGAGCTGGACCGGCTTCTGAAGGCACCAGACGACGGCGGTCGGCACTGACTCGCGCGGTCGGGAGGACTTCGCCGTGCCTTGACCCGTCCCGTACGTGCGGTCCACGAGGCCGGAGAGGAAGACGAGCTACGGAGCCCGGGAGCGAACGCCCCGGACTCGTCCGGCCCGCGGCCACCCCCTTGGTGCCGCGGGCCGGAACGTCCCTCCCGTCGGACGGCCGTCACCGAGCGAAGCGAGGTGTCGGTCCGGGCCGTCGGTCACGGACCTTACGCACGCTGCCCTTGGCAGCCGCGCATCCCTCACACCTCATACCGTCGAACGGACGTCCGATCCCCCGTGAGGCGATCATTCTGGCCATGCTCCGCCCCGCCGACGGGCTTCGTTGACGCTGCCCTGACGCTTCATCAATGCACTTTGACGAGCCTCTGACGACCCGATGTGCCGCCTCGTCAGAGGCTCGTCAAAGCCGTGTCCTCCCTGTCACCATCCGGCCGCAGAGCGTCTAGATTCGCCCTCGGTCGCTCACCGGCCCGGAGACGTCAGTGGCCTGAACGTCCCGGACCGCGGGGGCGCGGACCGCCCTCCCATCCGGCGTCCGCGCCCTCGCACCGCGACCGTGCTGTCCGTCCACAGCCGCGCCGAGTGGGCGGGAGTTCCCGTCCCGCCCGCCCACTCGCGCGCCCGTGGATCGACAGCCCGCCTGCCGTTCCCCCCGCCTCCGCCGTGCGGACGGCCGGGCTTCCCAGAAGGTCTCCCGCGATGCATTCCGCCGCGCCTCGACAGGCGCCCTCGCCTGCCTCACCGCCCGCTCCGCCCCGCCGGCCGGATCCCCGACCCCGGTCCCGCCGCAGACGGTCCGTGCAGGGCGGCCTGCTCGACCCGGTGCAGATGGTGAAGTCCTTCCCGGACGCGCTGCGCAAGCTGCACCCCCGCACCCTGGTCCGGAAACCGGTGCTGTTCGTGGTGGCCGTAGGCTCGTTGCTCACCACGCTCTCCGCCCTGCTCGACCCGTCCGTGTTCACGTGGACCATCAGTGTCTGGCTGTGGCTGACGGTGATCTTCGCGAACCTCGCGGAGGCCGTCGCCGAGGGTCGCGGCCGGGCGCAGGCCGAGTCGCTGCGCAGGGCGCGTACGGACACGGTCGCGCTGCGGCTGCGCGACTGGCGGTACGGAACGGATGTCGACCGGGCCGCGACGGAGGCCGTCGCGGCGACGGACCTCAAACAGCTCGACTTCGTACTGGTCGAAGCCGGCGAGCTGATCCCGGCGGACGGTGACGTCGTCGACGGGATCGCCTCCGTCGACGAGTCCGCGGTGACCGGCGAGTCCGCTCCGGTGATCCGTGAGGCGGGCGGCGACCGCTCCGGAGTCACGGGCGGAACGACGGTCCTGTCCGACCGGATCGTCGTACGGGCCACCTCGCGTCCCGGTCACTCCTTCATGGACCGGATGATCGCCCTGATCGAGGGCGCGCAACGCCAGAAGACCCCGAACGAGATCGCGCTCAACATCCTGCTCGCCGCGCTGACCGTCGTCTTCGTCCTGGTCGTCGTCGCCCTCAAGCCGATGGCCGGGTACGCCGGTGCCGCCCCCTCGACGACCGTTCTCGTCGCGCTGCTCGTCACCCTCATCCCCACGACGATCGGGGCCCTGCTCTCGGCGATCGGCATCGCCGGCATGGACCGGCTGGTGCAGCACAACGTGCTCGCCATGTCCGGCCGCGCCGTCGAAGCAGCCGGTGACGTCAACACCCTGCTCCTCGACAAGACCGGCACCATCACGGTCGGCGACCGCGCGGCCGCCGCCTTCATCCCGCTCCCGGGTGTGGAGGCAGCGCTCCTCGCCGACGCCGCCCAGCTGTCCTCACTCGCCGACGAGACCCCCGAGGGCCGGTCCGTCGTGGCCCTCGCCCAGCGCCAGTTCGGGCTGCATGCGCCCGGCGAGGACGACTTGGCGAACCCCCGTTTCGTGGAGTTCAGCGCCCAGACCCGGATGAGCGGCATCGATCTGCGCTGGGACGGCGGTGCCTGCCACATCCGCAAGGGCGCCACGGCCCAGGTCGTCTCCTGGGTGGAGATGTACGGGGGTACGGTGCCGGCCGAGGCCCATACCTGGTCCGATGCGATCGCCGACGCGGGCGGTACGCCGCTGCTCGTCGCCGTCCACGACGCGGACGGCCCCCAAGTCCTCGGCATCGTCCATCTCAAGGACGTGGTGAAGGAGGGGATCCGGGAACGGTTCGCCGAGCTGCGCCGCATGGGCATCCGTACGGTCATGGTTACCGGCGACAATCCGTTGACCGCGCGGGCGATCGCCCAGGAGGCGGGTGTCGACGACTTCCTCGCCGAGGACACCCCCGAGGACAAGCTCGCTCTCATCACCAGGGAGCAGGAAGGAGGGAAGCTGGTCGCGATGACCGGCGACGGCACCAATGACGCGCCCGCCCTCGCCCAGGCCGACGTGGGCGTCGCGATGAACACGGGGACCTCGGCCGCGAAAGAGGCCGGCAACATGGTGGACCTGGACTCCAACCCGACCAAACTCATCGAGATCATCGAGATCGGCAAGCAACTCCTCATCACACGAGGAGCATTGACGACCTTTTCGATCACGAACGACGTCGCGAAGTACTTCGCCATCATCCCCGCGATGTTCGCGGGCGCCTACCCGGGCCTGGAAGCCCTGAACATCATGGGCCTGCACAGCCCGACCTCGGCCATCACCTCGGCGATCATCTTCAACGCCCTGATCATCGTGGCCCTGATCCCCCTGGCGCTGCGCGGCGTGCGCTACACGCCTGCGTCGGCGCACGACCTATTGCGTCGCAACCTGGCGGTGTACGGGCTCGGGGGCCTCGTGCTGCCGTTCGTCGGAATCAAACTGATCGACCTGGTCATCTCCACCGTCCCCGGCCTGGGGTGAACATCCGTCAGGGCGGCGTCAGAGAAAGCCCTCCGAGCTTGTCCGCGGATGCGGGGCGGGGTTCGATGGACGACATGAACAGCGCGTGGCTCCTGCTCGACCGGCCGCCTCATCAGGCGATGCCGTGTCGCAAGCCCCGCTGTCCGGAGCCGTCCGCCTCTCGCTGACGTGCACTCCGGAGTCGTCGGGGCGCCGTGACCGTACCGGTCCGGCGCCCCTTTCACGTACCACCTCACCTATCCCTGGACGAACCATGTCTTCTTCCCTGTCCGGACATACCGTTCTCGTCACCGGAGCGACGTCCGGCATCGGCCACCAGACCGCGCGGTCGCTCGCCGAGCGCGGCGCCACAGTTCTGCTGCACGGCCGCACCACTGAGGAAGCGCACGCCGCTGTCGACCGGCTCGTCACCCTGTCCGACGTGCCCGCCGACCGGCTCTGCGCCCACGGGGCCGACTTCTCCCGGCTGGAGGAGGTCGAGCAGCTCGCCGCCCGTGTCCTGACCGAGCACCCGCGCCTCGACGTGCTCGTCAACAACGCAGGCATGGCGGCCCCGGAACGACACACCGTGACGGTCGACGGCAACGAGATCGCCTTCCAGGTCAACTTCCTCGCCCACTACCTGCTGACGCATCTGCTGGAGCCCTCCCTGACCGGCGGCTCGGGCGGACGGGTGGTGAACGTGTCCTCCTCGCTGCACCGGACCGGTTCCATCCAGTGGAACGACCCCAACCGGACCCGGCGTTACTCCCGGCTCGCCGCCTACGCCCAGTCGCAGCTCGCCCTGACCGTCTTCGCCGCCGACCCGCGCGTGACCGCCGTCTCCGTGCACCCCGGCATCTGTACCACCAGCCTGATGCCGCTCTACGCCCACGAGGGCGTCTCCCCGGCCGAGGGCGCGGCCCATGTCGTACGCCTCTGCGACCCGGCCGTCGAGATCGTCAACGGCGCCTACTACGACCGGGACCACCGCGTCGAACCGGCGCCCGCCGCCACCGAGGAGCGCACGGTCAAGCGCCTCAACAAGCTCGCCGACGTCCTCGTCGGCCACACCGTCTGACTCAGTCCCCGAAGGGATCCGAACCCACCGATGTCCAAGCGCGCACGCAAGAAGAGAGCACCCGCAAGTAGAAGGCGAACCACGGCCGCAAGGCCGGCCAGCGCTGACCCCGCACGGGGGCGGTCCGACACGGGCCGCCCCCCTCTCCCGTCCCCTGGAGGTTCCCGTGATTCCTCATCCCGCGCTCCAGCCACCGGCCCCCGCCCGTGCCTTCCCCACCGGCGGACGTGGCACCACCGCCCTCGCCGAGCATGTACTGGCCACCGGTCACGGCACGTGGTGGACCGACCGCGCCGCGGGCGGCGGCACCCACCCGGCGATCGCAGCATTCGTGGCGGCGGCGCGAACGGCGGTGGGTGCCACGGGCCGTGCCTCCTTACTGATCGCTTCAGTGAGCTGAGTCGCGGGTCTTGTGCTCAGTGATCTTGTCGGCAGGGTGTCAGGAATGCGTGCTGATCTTGTTCCTGACGACCAGGGTCTAGCGCACGTCCTACGCGTCGGGGTTCTTGCCCGTGGCAGAGGTATTGATGCGCTGGACCTGGAACTTGGCGAACGACTGCAGGTCGTTGTCCTTGGGCAGGGTCTCGCCGAAGACGAAAGCCACGACGGTGCCGACGCGCAGCACCACGCCCGGGCGGTCCCCGTCCGCGTAGGCGTCGGTCTCGTCGGCTCCCGCGTCGACGGTCAGAGGCTTGGCATCGGGCTTCCCGTCGTGGATGTCGGCGACCATCGACTTCATGCCCACTTTGGCGTTGTCGACGGAGTCGTAGGCGAGGAGCTCGAAGTCCACGAACGCCCCGCTCGTGGTGTACCGGCTGCTCCCGTGCGAGGTGAGCCCGGCGCAGCTGAATCGGGCCGCCTGCTCGCAGAGCTTCTGCACTTCGCTCCCGTCCCTGACGACGGGCGAAGCTCCCTTCCAGCCCTTCGGGGCGGCGAGTTCGCTCGGGACGGCCTGGGCCAGCTGAGACGGGTTGAACGGCGCAACAGCGGCGCGACTGTCACCGGTGCCCTCACTGTCACCACTGGTACTGCCTTCCGAGCAGCCCGCCAGTGCCAGTACCAGCGTGATCCCGGCAGCCGCACCGCGCATCGTTCGAAGCATCATCACTCGTTCCCCCATCTAGTGATCATCTATCAGCTGTACTTGGATATCACGGAGTTCGGCTCCGGTCAGACCGGACCGCTTCTCGCCCTGCCCCGAGATGATCACAGCGCAGGGCAAGGAGGCCGGCGTCGCGAGGGCCGGGAAAAGCCCACTTCGCGGCCTAGGGGCTGCCCCTGAACTCGACGCCCGGCCGGGTACGTCCCACCTCCAGAGTGGGAGGTGCCGGCTACTGGCCTTGCCGCTTGCGTTCGACGGCCGCCCCGGGAGGAGTTCCGTCCTGCATACCGTTCGGGGCGATGTCATGGGGCTGGGGCAGGAGCGGAGAGATGTGCGTGATGGATGCGGCGGCCAAAGAGGCTGCCGTCGCTCGGTTCTTCCGCGAGTATCCGCGGCTGGAGCACGCTGCGGGTGACCACCCCGCGCTGCTGGGCTGTGCGGAGACCGACTGGTCGCAGATTCCCGGGTGCCCTGCCGGTATCCCCGCCCTGCTCCGCGCTCTTCTGGATGAGGAAGCCGGCCCCGAGGCCCTGTCCGTGCTGGGCAACGTGTTGATGAAGAGTCGGTCTGAGTCGCGAAGCTCGTCGACCGCCGCCCCACTTCGACTGACCGACGTCAGCTGCTGTCGCGGAGGCTGAGCTGGCGACGGTGGAAGTCGAAGTGCTGGGCGGGGTACCGGTAGAGGTCCGCGAGGGTCATGAAGTCCTTGAAGAACGGGTCCCACCGGACCGGAAAGTGCATGCCCCGTACCAGGTCACGCTCGGACTCGGCCGCGAGTCGCCGCTCCAAGGACCGTGTGATCCAATCAAACGCGACGCCCGTCCTGCAGAGGCCGAAGACTCTCACCGCCCCGCACGGCCCGAGGTAGTTGATGGCATCGAACGGCCGCGTCCCCACGTTCAGCATCCGGGCGAAGCCCTTGCTCGCGCCGCGGGGCAACCGGCTGAAGCCGCGTGCAAGCCCCAGCAGGACGCGGGTGATCACGTAGCCGAAGAACATGTGCCACAGCAGTTCCGCATTGGTCCAACGGGTTCCGCTGGTCGGGCGGGAGAGGTCGGCGGGCGCCGCGCCGTCCAGGAGCATGTGGAAGGTCCGGCGGACCCTCTCGCAGTCGTCGAGGACGGCCTGCCGGTCCAGCGCTGGGCGCTCGCCCTTCATCACGCCGCTCCCGTCCGGATCCGGGGTTTCCCGGGCCTGGATGATTCCCGTCCGAGTGGGCGACCGAACCCTGCGCCTCGTTCAGTCTTCGGCGAGCAGCGGTCCGAACGTCCTTGTTCCGATGGCGACCGCCTCGGCCTGGCTGGTGATGCGGCCCGGGACTTCTGCGTGACGGCGCGCCCACGTCCCGGCAGTGGAGCGGTCGGCGAAGAAGTTCAGGGCGTGGCAGCACAGCTCGGCCGCCGGGCCTTGTCCCGGTCGGCGGCCGACGAAGACGACCGCGCCCTCAGGCTCCCACTGTGCCACGCCGCTGGTGAAGGAGACGGTGACTGGGTGGCCGCTGACCGGATCGCAGGAGGTGACGAGGACATCCTGTCCGAGCATCGCCGCGATTCCGAGGGCGTCGATCGCGCACATCGACCACACCTCAACCCCGTCGCCGAGCCGAACCCGGTGAGACGTCTCCTCCGAAGAGAAGGGGTACGCGGCGCGCACCCTGCCTGCGGGGTCGAGGGCGAGGAAGTCCTCGGCGTCCAGCTCGGCGAGGACGTCGTGGGCGATGCGACCGGCCTCGGCGGCAACCGCCTCGAGATCGGACGCGCTCGGCGCGGAGCCGGTCGCGGCGAAATGCCGCAGCACCGCCTGGAGGACGACACGCAGTCCCCGCTCGGCGGGGGCCCGGCGGCCACGTCCCGCCCGCCCGATCGGATCAAGGAGATCGTCGTCGCAGCACTCCTGCGCGCGGGCGAGCGCCTTCCGCAACGCCTCGACGCTAGGCGCACCAGCGGCCCGGCCCTCCTCGTCCCGGTACAGGCGGCAGGAGACACTGGTCGGCGCCCCGGGCACAGCGAAGACGTCGACGTCGTCGATGAGGACGGTCGGCGAGCCGGTCATGCCCCGACGGGCCGCCTCCGCCTCGTTTCGTACCTCGACCAGCTCCACCGTCGCCTCGCCGCCGTCCAACGCGGAGGTGATCCGCTCTACTGCGAGGGGCGCGCTGGGGCAGTCCGGCACGGTCAGTACGGTGATCCTCGTGGCGCTCAACGGGGGTGACCTTAGACCTTCCAGTGCACTGGAAGGTCAAGCCGTACGCTGGCGGTATGCGCATCGGAGAGCTCGCTGTCCAGGTGGGGCTGTCGACCAAAACGATCCGGTTCTACGAGGAAGCGGGCCTGCTGCCCGAGCCCCCTCGCACCTCAGGCGGCTACCGGGACTATCCGGAGCAGGCAGCTACCCGGCTCTCCTTCGTCCGCGACGCCCAGGCCGCCGGCCTTACCCTCGCTGAGATCCGCTCGGTCCTCGCGCTGCGCGACAGCGGCCAGGCTCCGTGCGCCCAGGTCGGCGCACTCATCGAGCAGCACCTGACCGACATCGAACGCCGCATGACCGAGCTGCGCGAGGCCCGCACCGCCCTGCGCGAGCTGGCCCGCCGGGCCGCTGCGACCGACCCGGACACCTGCGCGGACGGCGACATCTGCACCATCCTGACCCCATCGCGGCTCTCGTCATCGCCGGTGTCGCCCTGAAGGAAGGCCGTGACGCCTGGCAGGGCAAGGGTTGCCGCGCCGTACCCGCCGCCACCGTGTCTTCCTCCGAGGCGGATGCATGTAACTCGGGCGACTGCTGCAGCTAGGGGTGGTGGGGCCTGGCCGAAAGCCCCGGCCTGCCCCCACCGGGCAACTTCAGTCAGCGAGCCGGGCGGTGTAGTCGCCCGCACCCTTGACCGCCGCAACGAGCACGGCGGCGTCCACCTCGGCACCCTCCTCGAAGCGGACGACGGTCCGCCCCTTGCGTACATCTGTCCGCGAGGATCGGACGCCGGCCAGCTCCTCCAGCTCGTCGTCGATGAGCATCCCGCAGCTGGAGCAGTGCATGCCCTCGATGAGGAGCACCAGCTCCACACCGGTCTCGGGTGACTGCTTGGTCTTTCGACTGAACAGGTTCACGATGGGGCCGCCTTACGCGAAGTCGATGGTGCCGGTCTGCATGCCCATGGCGCAGGAGAAGCGCAGCTTCCCCGTCTTGGGGGTGCCGAGGTCGATGGGGGTGTCGCCGTTCTGCTGGACGATCTCCTGCACGCCGAGGGCGGGGATGGTGAAGGCGCGGGCGCAGCCGCCTGCGTCCTTGCCGCGGAGCACCAGAGTGGTGGAGACACCGGCCTTGGCGGAGAAGGCCGTGGTCTCGTAGAAGTCCGTCACGGTGAGGGTGATGATCTGCTTTCCCGAGGCATCCACGCGCACCGGAGAGTCCTGCGGCGCGTCCAGGCCCCTCGGTGCGACGGGCTGCGGACTCGCGGCGACTTCGGGGCGGCGGTCCATATCGAAGGAGGCCCAGCCCCCGGCTTGCACGGCGGAGGCGATCGTCCAAACGGCCACAGCCAGTACGACGACGCCGGTCAGGCTGCGCAGATGCGCCGAGACGGAGCCGCCGGCACGGCGGAAGACGTAGCCGAGGATCGTGAACAACGGGGCGGTGCCGAGGACGAAACCCGCCATCACCGCAGCCCCGGCCAGCGGTGAACCGGAGGTGATCGCGATCAGTTCCACCGACAGGGTCACGCCGCACGGGACGAGGACGGTGGCGAAGCCCACGAGCGCCGGAGTGAGCGCGGACGTGGTCTTGGCGCTGCGCCGCACGAGGCGGCTGAAAGAGGCCGGCGGGCGGGGCACCAGTCGGCCGACAGCCTTGATCCCGAACAGGTCGAGCGCGAACAGCACCATGAACGCCCCGGCGACGATCAGAAGCACCGCTTGGGTACGTGGGCTGGGCTGGAGCGACTTGCCGAAGGCGCCGAGCAGGGCACCGAAGACCGTGTGAGAGAGCAGTTTTCCGGCGAGGAACGCCCCGACCGGGGCGAGGTTGCCGACTGTGGGCGTCGGCATGGGTCCGCCCACGGAAGGCGGGGGTGATGCGGGCGTACGACGGGCTACGGCACCCGCGAGCAGGCCGCCCTGCACGGCGGCACACGAGGCACCACCGGCGAGGAGACCGGTGCCGGCACCGGTGAGGAACAAAGCGAAGGACGACGGCATGCGTCGAGGCTCCTGATTCTGCGACGACGGCACGCGGGCCCGATGAAGTCATGGGCGTGCCGAGGCGGACGAGGACACAGCGGCGCCCGTGAGGTGCCAGGCACTTCACGGGCAGCGCGGTATCAGGTCCGCGACACGCACAGTTCGTGCAGATCAGGAGGGGGAGGCGGGCTCGGCGGAGCGTGGGGCCAGGGCTTGGCCGCCGTGCTGGAGCAGGTTGCTGCCATGGGTGAGGCGAGCGGGTCCGTCAGCGGCTGCACGTTCGGTACGAGGACCGCTTGGGGAGCTGTGCACTGGGAGTCGGCCATCGGGCAGTGCATACCGGCGGCGCCCGAGTCGCCCTTCGCCGCCTCGGCCGGATCATCGGCCGCCGATCCAAGGGTTTCCATGGCCGCCGCCATGGTCATGCTCGGCATCGCTGCAGGCATCGCCATCGCCGAGCGGAGCAGCCCGCCGGTGCAGAACAGCAGGGCGCACACCAACAGCGCGCCGGACCACGTCCGGAGCGTCATCGGCAGGCGTCTCATCACGCCCGCCATGCTAGGGCTGACCGGACTCCGGGCGTTCAGCGGCCCAGCAGGTCGGCGATCCGGCGGGCGGCTTCGCAGATGGGGCGGCCGACACCGATGAGGGGGCGGAGGCGGAGCCGGTGGGCGCCTGACCCGCGCCGCGTACCCCTCAGAGACATCGGCAGATGGGTTCACTGCCGGGGCGGCTCGGCTGCTGCCCTTCCGCGCGGGCGGCGCCCGGGCTTCCTGCGACCATGTGCGCGGCCGCGAGAGTGCCAGGTGACTTCGTGGAGAAGATGCGGGCCGTTGTCGCGAACGTTGTTCACGGCCGTGGAGACGGGCCTGGCGTTGAGCCGGCCGGCCGCTGGCTGGGCGAGCAGGGTGCGGAGGTCTTCCGTGTTCTGGTGGTGGGGGTCGAGCCAGGCGTCGTAGTGGTCGAGACTGACTGAGGGCGAGCGGTATGGGGGTCGACGCGGGGGCCGGCTGCGTCGGTGGCCTCGGTGGTGATGATCGTGCATGTCATCAGCCAGGCGTCGGGGTCGTCGTCGCAGGCGCCCCGGTAGCAGAAGGAGCCCGGGTCCCGGCGACCACACCCGCCGGGACCCGGGTCGGCGCCGGTGCCAGCCTCACCGACCCGCAACCGGGGGGCCGTTGCAAGGGCACGGTTGGAGACGCGCGGGCGAAGCCGCCTCGCCCGGCGGGTGATGACCGCGCTGTGCACATCACCAGGGCACTACGCCGGCGTCCTCGAAGAACTGGCCGGTCGGGCCGTCGTCCGGCAGGGTCGCGAGTTTGATGGCGATCGCCGCGCCCTGTTCGGGGGTGCGCACGCCGCGGAAGCCGTTGAGGTCGGTCGCGACGTAGCCCGGGCAGCCCGCGTTGATCAGGATGTTCGTGCCGCTCAGCTCCCGGGCGTACTGGAGGGTGACTGCGTTCAGGAACGTCTTGGACGGCGAGTACGCCACGGCCACCTGACCCGCCGTCTGCTCGGCAGCGGTTCCTGACTGCCGGCTGAGGGAGCCGACGCTGCTGGACATGTTCACGATCCGCGGTGCAACAGATCGGCGCAACAACGGCATCATCGCGTTGGTGACGCGGATGACGCCGATCACGTTGGTCTCCACGACCGTCCGGATCGTGGCGGGATCGATCCGGGTGGGTTCCTGCGGCATGCCGCCGGCGATGCCGGCGTTGTTGACGAGCACGTCGAGGCGCCCGGCCTGTTCCTCGATCAGCCGTGCGGCGGCGGTGACGCTCGCGTCGTCGGTCACGTCCAGTGGTACGCCGAACGCGTCGACGCCGGCCGCGCGCAGTATCTCCACCGCGACCTTACGGCGCTGATCGTCGCGGGCGCCGACTCCGACGCTCCAGCCGAGGGCGCCCAGGCCCGCGGCGATCTCGTAGCCGATTCCCTTGTTCGCGCCGGTGACCAGCGCAATCGTTCGTTCACTCATGGGGACCATGCTGTCCTCGGACTCCGGCCGGGGTCCAAGACCGATCGGGTGGGCGACGATACCGTCCGGGTATCGATCCGGGGTAGCGTGGCCGGATGGAGACCCGGGAACTGCGCTACTTCGTCGCGGTCGCTGAGGAGTTGCACTTCGGGCGCGCCGCGCAGCGGCTCGGGATCGCGCAGCCACCCTTGTCCCGGGCGATCCAGCAGCTCGAACGCCGGCTCGGGGCAGTGCTACTGGATCGGACCAGCCGCACCGTTGCACTGACCGAGGCCGGTTCGGTGCTGCTGGCCGAGGGCCGGGCGGCCCTCGGCGCGGTCGACGCTGCTGAGCGCCGGACGCGCCGCGCAGCCCTTTCCGCGACCGGCCGTCCCGGCCTGGTCCTGGTGACGAAAGCCAGCGCGTCCCGCGAACTGCTGGCGAAGCTGCTCGACGCGTACGCCGCCGAACCCGGCGCGGTCGCCGTCGACGTCATCCTGTGCGGCCCGGCGGAGCAGGAACGACTTCTGCGCGAGGGCCGGGCCGACGTGGCGCTACTCCACCGTCCGTTCGACTCGACGGCCGGGTTCGACACCGAAGAGCTCAGCACGGAGGGCCAGGTTGTGGTCCTGCCGGCCGGGCATCCGCTCACTGTCCGGACCCAAGTGCACATGGCCGACATCACCGGGCTGCCGGGCCTTCCTCTGCCACGTTGGCCCGGCCCGGACGGCGCCTACCCGCCCGGCCCCGGCCCGCGGGTCCGTGACCACGCGCAGTTGTTGCAGCTCGTCGCGCTCGGCCGGGCTTGCGCGGTCTCACCGGAGTCGTGCCGAGCCCAACTGCCCGGTGACCTCGCCGCCGTGCCCGTGCTGGACGCGCCGGAAGTCACCACCGTGATCGCCTGGCCACCGCACAGTCGGTCCAGAGCCGTCGCCGACCTTGTCCGCACTGCGACACGTCTCCAGTAGTTCCGACATGCCTGGCCGGGTTCCATCCATCGCGGCCCGGCTCGGAGAGATCCACCGAATGATGGATCATGGTGAAAAGTAGCCTCTGCATGTGACAACCAAGACCTGTGGTCACACGGCTTCAGCGGCGGACGCGGGGCATTCCCAGGCCGATCCAGGAGATGATCTCGCGCTGGATCTCGTTGTTCCCGCCCCCGAAGGTGAAGATGACGGCGGAGCGGTAGCCGCGTTCGAGTTCGCCGTGGAGGACCGTACCGGCGGAGCCTTCCTTGAGGGCGCCCGCCGCGCCGACGATCTCCATCAGCCAGGCGTAGGCGTCGCGGCGGGCCTCGGAGCCGTAGACCTTGACCGCGGAGGCGTCCTGGGGGGTGAGGGTGCCCTGCTGGACGGCGTTCACCATCTGCCAGTTGAGGAGTTTCATCGCGTCGAGCCTGGTGTGCGTACGGGCGAGGCCGCGGCGCACCCAGCCGAGGTCGATCACGCGGCGGCCGTCGGCGAGCTTGGTGTCGGAGGCCCAGCGCTGGACGTCGTGCAGGGCTCGGATCGCCATCGTGCCGTGGGCGGCCAGGGTGACGCGCTCGTGGTTCAGCTGGTTGGTGATCAGTCGCCAGCCCTTGTTCTCCTCGCCGACACGGTGGGAGACGGGGACGCGGACGTTCTCGTAGTAGCTCGCGGTGGTGTCGTGCGAGGCGAGGGTGTTGATGAGCGTGCAGGAGTAGCCGGGGTCGCTCGTCGGGACCAGCAGCATCGTGATGCCCTTGTGGGCCGGGGCGTCCGGGTCCGTGCGGACGGCGAGCCAGACCCAGTCGGCCGTGTCGCCGTTGGTCGTCCAGATCTTCTGTCCGTTCACGACGTACTCGTCGCCCTCCCTGACCGCGCGGGTCTTGAGGGCCGCGAGGTCCGTGCCGGCGTCGGGTTCGCTGTAGCCGATGGCGAAGTCGATCTCCCCGGAGAGGATCTTCGACAGGAAGTTCGCCTTCTGTTCCTCGGTGCCGAACTGCATGATCGTGGGACCGACGGTGTTCAGGGCCATCAGCGGCAGCGGGACGCCGGCCTGGGCGGCCTCGTCGAAGAAGATGAACTGTTCCATCGGGCTCAGTCCGCGCCCGCCGTACTCGGTGGGCCACCCCACCCCGAGCCAGCCGTCGCTGCCGAGCCTGCGCACGGTCTCGCGGTAGAAGCGCTTCTGGGCGGCGGGATCGGCGTACCGGGCGTGGACGTCCTCGGGTACGAGTTCGGCGAAGTACGCGCGCAGTTCCGCGCGCAGGCGGTGCTGGGCGGGCGTGTACTCGAGGTGCATGGGGGCCTCCCGTGGCAGCGTCCTTCGTACCGTGCGCGCGACGGCGGCCACGGTAGAACGTGTTCCACAAATGGGGAAGCCTCGTGACAGGCCCGGTCCACGGAGACCCATGGCAGGCCCGGCCCACAGAGCCCCATGACGGCACCCGGTCCCCGCGCCATGACCGCCCCGCAACGAGGCGGGCCCCGTCCACGCGCGCGGACCACCCCGGCCCGGCGGGGGCCGGACCGAGGCGGTGGTGGCGCGGGGTCGGGATCCGGGGTCCGAGGTTCGGGAACCCGCGGGATCCGGCCCTCGGGGTTCAGGGCAGGAGTTCGTCCAGGGAGGCGCGTCCCTTCTCCGCCATACGGCGCTCCGCCCACGCGAGGCTCTTCGGATTCACGTCACGACCTGAGGCGAGGACCAGGTCCTCCGCCGTGTATTCGCCCTCCGACCCGGCATGCAAGAGGCGGTCGGGCGTCGGGCTCTCCCCCGGAGATGTCTTGTCGGACTCAGCGTTCATGCCGCCTCCTACTAGTTCTTCCGGCACTGGCCATTCTCGTGTCCGGCTCCCCGTCCCGCATCCGGGCCGGGCCGGGACCGGGTCACGGTGTCGGTTCCGGTCCGGCCCGGATGCCGGACCGGGACCGGTCCACCGTGTCGGTTCCGTGTCGGCGGCGTGTCGGCGGCGTGTCGGCGAGAACGGCGAGGGTGGACGGCCGAGCCACGACACACCGGAGCCCTCGATGCCGCAGTCCCAGCCCTTTCCCCTCCGCCGAATCCGGGTCGTAGCCGTACGGCCGGTCACCCCGCGCATGATCAGGGTCACCTTCGGTGGCGAGGGCCTCTCCGAGCTCCGGCTCACCGGCCCCGACCAGCAGGTGAAGCTGTACTTCCCCCGGCACTCCGGCCGCTCCGAGCCTGTGCTGCCCGCTCCGGATCCGGACGGCGACGTGATGCGCTGGTACGCGGCGTACGGAGCGATTCCGGAGGCCGAGCGTCCGTGGATGCGGAGCTACACGCTCCGGGCCCATGACCCGGCCGCGGCCACCGTGACCGTCGACTTCTTCGTCCACGAGGGCCGACTCCAGGGCCCCGCGACACGCTGGGCATGTTCGGACCGTCCGCGTACTTCGCCAAGCCGATCGCCCTCGGGGCGGCCGACTGGACACTGCTGATCGCCGACGGGTGCTCCCTCCCGGCACTCGCCACCCTCGCCGAGGCGCTGCCACCGGGCCACCGTGCCCTCGCCTTCGTCCAGGTCCCCGACGCGGCGGAGGAGCAGCCCCTGGATTCGGTCGGCGAACTCGCCGTGCACTGGCTGCACGGGGACGCGTCGATCGTCGACGCGGTGCGGATGGCCACGCTCCCGTCCGGCGCACCGTACGTGTGGCTCGGCGGAGAGGCCGGGACGGTACGGGCACTGCGGCGTCACCTGGTCGACGAACGCGGGTACGACCGTCGCACCGTCGACTTCACCGGCTACTGGCGCCACCGCCTCACCCAGGACGACGCACCCACACCGGAGGACCTGGCGGAGGCACGCGAACGACTGGAGGAGGCGGGTGGGAGCGCCGGGGCTTGAGGCCCGGCCAGGGCGGCGGCGCGCCGTGATGGCCTACGCGTAGACCCGCCACCAGCGGTCCGCCTCGGCGCGAGCCACTTCGGCGTCGTACCGACGCGCGTCGAAGTGGAACTCCGGCGGGAGGTGAGGCGCGGGGGTGTGCGCCGCCCACGGAACCTCCCAGTCCGACCACTGCACGATCTCCCCGCGCCTTCGCACGACCACGGCCAGGAAGCCGCAACAGCCACCGGTGCAGTCCGGTTCCCCCAGCTCCAGTCGGCGCGCCTCGCCGGTGGCCCGGAGGGGGCTGGGGCGACAGGCCGGGAACGCATCAGTCGCGTACGGTCCGCGACCGCCTTGACCGACCGCCTCTTCGACCACGTCCTCGCCATTGACCCAGAAGCGCACCTGGACAGGGAACCGAGGGCCCGGGGGCAACACGCTGATCTCCAGACGATCGAACATCGGACCACTCTACGGGCGCGCGCCCGGCGTCTGCGCGGCCCGGCCGGCGAATGTCGATCCGGCCCGGCCAGGGCGGGGAAACTCCAGGCCGCGACCTCGATGGCCGCGACCTTCGGCGACGGGGACGCCGCCCTGCGCATCCAGGAGACCTTGATCGCGGTGTACGCCCACCGCGGCCGGACGGCCGAATGGGAGGCCGCCGCCCGGTCGGCCGTGCGCTTCGCGAGAGACGCGAAGGATCACCCCGGCAGGTCCCGGGCGCTGCACCAGGTGATGCTCGCGCTGGAATCCGCAGGCCGCGAGGAGGAGGCGGTAGGGGCGGCCGAGGAGCTGCTGCGCTTCCAGTACATGGTCATCGCGGCAGCCCTCGAGGCCGAGCGCGCCGCCGACTGCCGTCGACTCCTGGAGCACGCCCTCGCCGCGGTGGCGGAGAGCGAGCGCCTGCTCGGAGAGCGCGAGCGCTGGTTCGTGCACATGCGTCGCGAGGACGTCGCACGGGTGGCGATCTCCCGGGGGTTCGACGGCATCTCCCAGGAGTTCGACCGGCGAGCCCCTCGCCCCACGGGCGAGGCGTCCGCCGTGCCTCCGGAAGGCCCCCGGGCGGAGGCGGCGGCGTGGGCCCGGACGGCCCTGGAGAGGTTGTGGACGACCGCCTCTTCCGATCCGTACGCCGCCGAGGCGCAGAAGGCGGCACGGCGCGCACTGGCCCTGATCCCCGCGGATCTGGGCCCGGAGGAGGCAGAGGCGTGGCGGGAGGTGTGCGAGGCGCTGGCCCGCTTCGCCACGGAACGGCTCGCCGCGTGTGCAACGGCCCGCAACGAGGGTCGGGCCGCCCGGGTGATCTGGTCGGGGCGAGCCCTCCCCCACGTGGCCACGACGTACGACATCGCCGTGCGGGCCTACGGACGCATCGGTGAACCCGCGGCTCAGGTACGCCTCCTCACCGGCCTGGCACGTGAATGCTTCGAGTCGGGGGACTACAAGCGGGCCGTCAGCTGCCAGGCCCGTGTGGCCGCGATCGCCGAGACGGTCGGCGACGAGGCGGGCCAGGGCGAGGCCCTCTCCGCCATGGCACACGCCCACCTCCTGCTCGAAGAGCACGAGAAGGCCGTGCAGTTCGCCGAGCGCGCCGTCCCTCTCCTCACCGACGCGAACCGCCCGGGTGCCGCCGGTCGCGCCCTCACGACGATCGCCAACGCCCGCTACCGCCTGAACCGCCCCGCCGAGGCACTCTCCGCCGCCCGCAACGCTGTGACCCTCGCCCGCTCGGCGGCCGACCTACAGGGCCGCGCGGCTGCCCTCCTCGTCCTGGGCCTCGCCCAGCGCGAGACCGGCAGTGCCGAGGAGGCGACCCTGTCCTGGAGGACGGCCCTGCTCCTCTCCAGACAGGTCAAGGACCCGTATCTCACCCACCAGACGGAGGCCTTCCTGCGAAGCGTGGGCTACTTGACCACCTGACACAGGAGCGTGCCAAGCCCCGGCCCGGCCCGGGGTCCGTGGGGAGTCTCGCACCCGGATCCGAGGGCGTCAGGCCCCCCGTACGAGAGTCGCCGCCTCCCTGACCGTCAGGGTGCCGCCCTCCTCGTAGTTCCTCGTGTACGTCTCCGGTGGCAGGGCCGCCCGCAGCGCCCGCTCGGCCTCTTCCCGCACCGATGCCTCGGTCTGGCCCGTGAACGGGCGGAAGCCCTCGCCTCCCGCCTCTCCCCGGTGGGCGTCGTACGCCCCCAGGAGCCGGGCTCCGTCCTCGGCTTCGTTCGTGGTGCCGCGGCCGGCCCTCGCCCAGGCCGCCGTCGTGAACTGGCAGACGACCAGGTACGGCGCCACGAGGTACGCGAGGGTCTCGACGTCCCGCACGGCCTCGGCCAGGTGCGCGACGGCGTCTTCGTACGCCCCGTCGAGGCAGTCCAGCCAGCCCCGCAGGCCACCGGTCAGGCCGGCGAAGAGGTCGGGCACGTTCCCCCCGAACTCCTCCTCGATGCGCTCGAGTTGTTCGCGCGCCAGACCCGTGCGTCCGGTGTGCGCGTAATGCTGGGCGAGCAGCAGCCGGGCCGTGCTGACGGGTTCGCCGGTCGGCGCGTCGGTCGCTTCGGCCGCTTCGGCCAGCAGGCGTTCGGCCTCCTTCCGTGCCGTCGCGTCGACGGGGAGGCGCAGCCGTACGGCGGCGAGGCGGGCCGTGAAGACCGGGACCTGGGAACGGGCACCGAGGCGGGCCGACGCCTGCGCGGCGCGCTCGAAGTCGGCGGCGGCTTCCGGGAGACGACCCACCCGTTCGTACGCCTGACCCCGCGCGCAGAGGGACTCGGCGATGCCCCACGAGTCCTGCTCCTGCTCGAAGAGCGCGAGCGCCCGCTCCGCGTCGTCGAGTCGGTCGCCGAGGAGCTTGGCCCGCAGGAGGAACGTGAAGGCGAGGTCCCAGTCGGCGCCGTGCTCGCGGCAGGCGGAGACGACGGCCGCCAGCGTGTCGTCGAGGCCACGGAACTCGCCGGTCATCAGGCGGGCGAAGTACCACATCGAGCCGGGCTGGCGGCAGTTCTGCGGCATTCCCGGGCGGTACGCGGAGACGACGGCGGCCAGCCTGGCGCGGGTCTCGGGACGCTCCATGACCGTCGCGCCCTCGCCGCCCTCGGCCGCGAGGACCAGCAGGCGACAGCCGCGCCGGGCCTCCCACAGCTGCTCGTCGTTCCACGGCGGCGGCGTGTCGGTGCTGCTCCCGGCAAGGGGCACGGCGCGCCGAACGGGCGACGCGAACGGGTCGGGGCCGAGGGCGGCCGCCGCCAGGGACCATGCGCGGGCGTCGGCCTGCCGGGCACGGAGCTGCCAGAACCAGCTCATCGACAGGACGAGGCAGAGCGCCTCCTGTTCCTCCCCGCGGTCGACGGCGGTCCGCAGCGCCGCCGTCACATTGTCGTGCTCGGTCTCGAAACGTCGCAGCCAGTCGTCCTGTTCGGGCCCCCTGAGTGCGGCGTCTCCGGTGCGGGCGACTTCCCGGTAGTGGACGAGGTGACGCCGTTCGGCGGCGGCGCGGTCCCCGCTCGCGTCGAGACGTTCGGCGGCGTACTCGGCAACGGTCTCGAGGAGTCGGTAGCGCATCGCCCCGTCTCTCTCGGAGGGAACGGCGACGACGAGCGACTTGTCGACCAGCGCGCCGAGGAGGCCGAGAACACGGGCGGCAGGCACGTCTCCTCTCGCGTCCCGGTCGCCATCGGCCGCACCCGCCCCGTCCCGGTCGGCGCCGGCGCCCACGGCAACCGTCGCGCAGACCGCCTCCGCCGCCGCCAGGTCGCAGCCGCCCGAGAACACCGACAGCCGGCGCAGAACAGTCCGTTCGCTCCCGTCCAGGAGGTCCCAGGACCAGTCCACCACCGCACGCAGCGTCTGCTGCCGGGGCAGCACCGTCCGGGCCCCGGTGGTCAGCAACGGGAAGCGGTCGTCGAGCCGTTCGGCGATCTGGCGCGGGGCGAGCAGCCGCAGCCGCGCCGCGGCCAGTTCGATCGCCAGCGGCAGACCGTCGAGGCGGCGGCAGATCTCCGCGCATGCCTCGGGGTCGTCCGCCGGGTCGAACCCGGCCCGCGCGGCCGCCCCGCGCTCGGCGAGCAGCCGCAGCGCGCCGTCCGCAGTCAGCGGTTCCACCGGACGTACGAACTCTCCCGGCACCCCCAGCGGCTCGCGGCTGGTGGCGAGCACGGTGACACCCGGGCAGCGCACCAGGAGCTGCTCCACCAGCTCCGCCGCCGCGCCCACCACGTGCTCGCAGTTGTCGAGGACCAGCAGCAGACGACGCGACGCGCAGTGCTCCACGAGCCGGGTGAGCGTGTCACGGGCGCTCGGCTCGACGACCGTGGTCCCGCTCCACAGTTGTGTCTCCCGGGCCCCGAGTGCGGTGAGGACGGCGGAGGCCACGGCGGACTCCGCGCGTACGGAGGCGAGTTCGGCGATCCGTACCTCTTCCTGCCAGTGCGGCGCACCGCGTTCGGCGGCTTCCAGCGCGAGCCGCGTCTTGCCGACCCCGCCGGTTCCGAGCAGGGTGACGAGTCGCCGTTCCCGCAACTCACTTACGAGTGAGTCCAGTTCGGCATCACGTCCGACGAAGGACGTGAGGCGGGCAGGGAAACGGGGGCCTTGCGGCGCGGGGTCGTCGCCCGTCAGCAACTCGGCGTGCAGGTCCATCAGTTCCTGCCCCGGATCCGTGCCGAGGCGGTCCGCGAGGAGCGTGCGGACATCGGCGTACGCCTGCAGCGCCTCGGCCGGTCGACCCGCGGCCCGCAGGGCCCGGATACGAAGGGCCTGGAGGGGCTCGTCCAGCGGATGCTCGGCGGTCAGTGCCGCCAGCGGGGCGAGGGCGCCCGCCGGCCGCCCGAGGGCCACGTCGGCGGCGAGGCGGTCCCTATGGGCCTGCGTGTGGCGTCGGTCCGCCCGTACGACGAGAGGGTCGGCGTCCCGGCCGGGGAGGTCGGCGAGGGCGGGCCCGCGCCACAGCCCGAGCGCCTCGTCGAGGAGCCGGGCCGCTCGCGCCGGGTCCCCCGCCGCGAGCGCGCCGGAGCCCTCGGCGGCCAGCCGCTCGAACACATGGAGGTCGATGTCCTCGGGGCCGGCGGCGAGCCGGTACCCGCCGACCGTGGAGGCGACGGCCTCCCGGCCGAGCGCCCGCCGCAGCCGTCCGACCAGCGCCTGCAGCGCCCCGGTGGGATCCTCAGGCGGCGCTTCCTCCCAGATCAGGTCGGTCAGCTCGCCCGCCCCGACCTCGCGCCCGCCGGTGGCGGCCAGCGCGGTCAGCAGCGCCCGGAGCCGGGCGCCGCTGAGCACGGCCTCGCCGCCGTCGGCCCTGAGGGCGCGGCTCGGGCCGAGGACGCGGTAGCGGAGGATCACCGGCCCATTCTCCCCCGGTCGGTCACAACTCCAGTACGCCGCGTGTCGCCGCCATGGCGTTGAAGGGGTGCGGGTTCGACAATGGTGAGGATGACCGATGACGACCGGGGCACGCACAGTGGCGAGATCGGGCCCACCGAGCGGCTCGCCATGAATCGGACCGGCAGCTTCGACTGGGACCTCGACACGGGCACCATCGACGTCGACGAGGCCGGGCTGCTGGTCTTCGGGCTGGAATCGAGCGCGTTCGACGGACGCCCCATCTCCCTCATCCAGCGCCTCGACCCAGAGGAGAGGGCCCGACTCGACGCGGTGATCCACCGTGCGATCACCAGCGGCGAGACCTCGTACGCCGCCCACTTCCGGACGGAGGACGAGGAAGGTACACCCCAGTGGACGCATGTCCAGGCACGAATTCTGCGGACGGCCGACGGCATGGCCCACCGGATCGTGGGCATCGTCCGGGACACCACGACCGAGGTCGCGCACTCCGAGATCGTCCTGGAGCTGGAGAAGCGCCGCGAGGTGCAGACCAGCATCGTGGAGCGGACCACCCACGCGCTGTCGCGTGCCGTGACGGTCGACGACGTGACGGCCGCGATGACGGGCCCCGGTGGGCTGGCCCGGCTCGGCGCGGACGGTCTCGCGCTCGGTCTGGTGGAGAACGGCTCGCTGAACATCATCGCGCTGAGCGGCGAGTCCCTGGACGCCCTGAACGACTTCCGTTCGCGCCGCCTGGACCGGGGCCTGCCGCTCGCCGAGACGGTGCTGAGCGGGCGCCCCCGGTTCGTGCCCGCCTTCACCACGCTCGGCCGGGACTTCCCGGAGCTCGCTCCGTACATCGAGCGGCTGAGGTTCAAGTCCGCCTGCTATCTGCCCCTGGTCGCGCAGGCCCGCTCGCTCGGCGGGATGGCGCTGTTCTACCGACGCCGTTCGTCCTTCAACGCGGACGAACGCAACCTCCTGCTCGGCCTCGCCGCCATCGTCGCCCAGTCCCTCCAGCGCGCCCTCCTCTTCGACGAGGAACGAGAGCTCGCCACAGGGCTGCAGGAGACGATGCTGCCCCGTCGTATTCCGGCGATCTCCGGCGGCGAGATCGCGGTGCGCTACCACGCGGCATGGAGCGGGCGGCAGGTCGGCGGTGACTGGTACGACGTGATCCCGCTGCCCCGCGGCCGCGTCGGGGTCGTGGTCGGCGACGTCCAGGGCCATGACACCCACGCGGCGGCGATCATGGGCCAGTTGAGGATCGCGCTCAGGGCGTACGCGGGTGAGGGCCACGCGCCCTCGACCGTGCTGGCCCGGGCCTCGCGCTTCCTCGCCGAGCTCGACACGAACCGCTTCGCGACCTGCACCTACGCCCAGGTGGACCTGGGCACGGGCGCGGTGCGCGCGGTGCGCGCCGGGCATCTGGGACCGTTGATCCGGCACACCGACGGCCGGGTGGGGCAGCCGAAGCTCCGCGGCGGGCTTCCGCTCGGCCTGGCGACCGTGTTCGGGGACGAGGAGTTCCCGGAGACGCGGCTGGACCTGGTCCCGGGCGAGACGCTGGTGCTGTACACGGACGGCCTGGTCGAACAGCCGGGCTCGGACATCGAGTCCGGCCTGGAGGCGCTGTCGGGGGCGATGGGCAGCGGTCCGCCGCAGGCGGAGGCGCTCGCGGACCATCTGTCGGAACAGCTGTGGGAGCGGTGGGGCGCGGGTGACGACGTGGCTCTGCTGGTGCTGCGACGCAGCCCGGACCCGGGGACGCCTCGGGCGCCGCGGATCCATCAGTACATCCACCAGGCGGATCCGCAGGGGCTCTCGGACGCGCGGGCCGCGGTGGGGCAGGCGCTACGGGACTGGAACATGCCCGAACTGGCCGACGACGCCGAGCTGTTGACGGGCGAGCTGCTGGTGAACGTGCTGCTGCACACCGAGGGCGGGGCGGTGCTCACGCTGGAGGTGCTGCCGGAGCCGGTGCGCAGGGTTCGGCTCTCGGTGCAGGACCGTTCCAGTGCGTGGCCCCGTCGGCGTACACCGGGCGAGGCGGCGACCTCGGGGCGCGGGCTGCTGCTCCTGGACGCGCTGGCGTCGCGATGGGGTGTGGAGCCGCGCGGCGAGGGCAAGGCCGTGTGGTGCGAGATCGGCCCGTCGCAGGTGCCTGCCGCGGCCGAGTCACCGGGCCGAGGGTGAGGGTGAGGTGCGCTGATGGATCCCGTGGCGGCGCTGGACCGGATCGCGTTCCTCCTCGAACGCTCCCAGGCGCCGACGTACCGGGTCCGGGCCTTCCGTACCGCGTCCGCGGCCGTCACCGCGCTGGCGGACGGCGAGGCGGAGCGACGGGCGAAGGCCGGCACGCTCGAGTCCGTGAAGGGCATCGGGCCGAAGACGGCGGCGGTGATCCGTGAGGCGCTCGAGGGCCGGGTGCCGGAGTATCTGGAGCGCCTGGAGGCCGAGATCCCGGTGCCGGAGGTAAGCGGCGGCGAGACGCTGCGGGCGGCTCTGCGGGGCGACTGCCATCTGCACTCCGAGTGGTCGGACGGCGGCAGCACCATCGAGGACATGGGCCGCACGGCGGCGCGGATCGGCCACGAGTGGGCGGTCCTGACGGACCACTCGCCGAGCCTGAAGGTCGCGCGCGGGCTGTCGCCGGATCGGCTGCGCGAGCAACTGGACGTGGTGGCCCGGCTGAACGAGGAATGGGCGCCGTTCCGGCTGCTGACCGGGATCGAGTGCGACATCCTGGAGGACGGTTCGCTGGACCAGGAGCCGGAGCTGCTCGACCGGCTGGACGTGGTCGTCGGCTCGGTGCACTCGAAGCTGCGGATGGACGCGCCGGCGATGACCCGGCGGATGGTGAAGGCCGTACGCAACCCCCTGATGGACGTCCTCGGGCACTGCACGGGGCGGCTCGTGAGCGGGGGGCGGTTGCGACCGGAGTCGACCTTCGACGCGGACCGGGTCTTCGCGGCGTGCGTCGAGTCCGGCACGGCGGTGGAGATCAACAGCCGTCCGGAGCGCCTCGATCCGCCGCGGCGGCTGCTGGGGCAGGCGGTGGAGGCGGGGGTGTGGTTCGCGGTGGACACGGACGCGCACGCGCCGGGGCAGTTGGAGTGGCAGATCTTCGGCTGCGCGCGGGCGGAGGAGTGCGGGGTGCCGGCGGAACGGGTGATCAACACCTGGTCGGCGGACGAGCTTCTGCGGTGGACGCGGGAGCGGTAGGGGTAGCGGTGGTGGACGCGGGAGCGGTAGCGGTCTCCGTATCAGGAGCAGGTCAGGCGCGCTGCCACACCGTCGTCGCGTTGCAGAACTCACGGATGCCGTGGCCGGAGAGCTCGCGGCCGTAGCCGGAGCGCTTCACGCCGCCGAACGGGAGCGCCGGGTGGGATGCGGTCATCCCGTTGACGAAGACGCCGCCGGCCTCCAAGTCCCGTACGAAGAAGGCGATGTCCTCGTCGTTACGGGTCCATACGTTCGAACTGAGCCCGAAGGGCGAGTCGTTGGCGACCGCCACGGCCTCCTCGATGTCGGACACCGGGTAGAGGGTGGCCACCGGACCGAACGCCTCTTCCTGGTGGATACGCATCTGAGGGGTGATGCCGGTGAGGACGGTGACCTTGTAGAACCAGCCGCGGGACCGGTCCTCGGGGCGGCCTGCGCCGCACAGGACGGTCGCGCCCTTCCGTACGGCGTCGTCGACCAGCTCCTCCAGGTCGGCGCGGCCCTGTTCGGTGGCGAGGGGGCCGACGTCGGTGGACTCGTCGAGAGGGTCGCCGACGGTCAGCGCGTTCATGGCGGCGGTGAAGCGTTCGGCGAAGTCGTCGTAGACGTCGTTGTGGACGATGAACCGCTTGGCCGCGATGCAGGACTGGCCGTTGTTCTGGACGCGAGCGGTGACGGCGGTCTTGACGGCGCGGGGAAGGTCGGCGGAGGGCATGACGATGTACGGGTCGCTGCCGCCGAGCTCCAGCACCGTCTTCTTGACCTCGTCGCCCGCGATGGAGGCGACCGAGCGCCCGGCGGGCTCGCTGCCGGTGAGGGTGGCGGCGACGATCCGGCTGTCGCGCAGCACGGCCTCCACGGCCGAGGACCCGATGAGGAGGGTCTGGAAGCAGCCTTCGGGGAATCCGGCGCGGCGGAAGAGATCGCCGAGGTAGAGGGCGGTCCTGGGTACGTTGGAGGCGTGCTTGAGGAGCCCGGTGTTGCCGGCCATGAGCGCCGGCGCGGCGAACCGGATGACCTGCCAGAGCGGGAAGTTCCAGGGCATGACGGCGAGGATGGGGCCCAGGGGGCGGTAGTGGACGCGGGCAGCATCGGCCCCGGAGTCGTGGACGTCGGAGTCGGCGGGGTGCTCGTCGGCGAGCAGGGTCTCGGCGTGATCGGCGTACCAGCGCATGGCCTTGGCGCACTTGGCGGCCTCGGCGCGGGCGGCGATGATCGGCTTGCCCATCTCGGTGGTCATCGTGTGGGCGATGTCCTCGGAGTCCTCGTCGAGCAGGTCGGCGGCCCGCCGCAGGAGGCGGGCGCGTTCGGCGAAGGACGTCGTGCGGTACTGCCGGAACGTCTCGTACGCGGCGGCGATCCGCCGCTCGACCTCGTCGTGCCCGTGGGCGTCGTAGGTCCGCAGCGTCTCACCGGTCGCGGGGTTCACTGTGGCGATACCCATGTCATCTCCTCTACCCGTCCGCCCCACAGGAACCCTCCCGCGCCCCACCCCTGCCCGCAATCGGGGAGGGGGCGCGGGAGTGACAGGGCCTCGGGCGGCCGGCGGGGGTGGGGGGCGTCGGGGTCTGGGGCGCGCGGCCTCGGCGACCTGGCTGAGGGCTAAGGGGCCGGGGGCAGGGTCGATGGCGTGGACGACCTGGCCGGGGGCGTCGGGGCTGGGGCGGCGCGGCCTCGGCGACGTGGCTGAGGCGCCAGGGCTGGGGCGGCGGCTTCTGTGGCCTGGCCCGGCCGGGGGCCGGGAGCCCCGTCGCCCGGCGGGGCCGGGATACGCGACCCGGTGGCAAGGCGAGACGATCCCGGGTTCAGTGGCACCCATGGCGGGCCCCGCACCCAAGGTGGAGGTCTGGGATCGTCAGGGCGTTCGGGTGGCGCCCGCGACCCAGCGGAGTGCGCCCGTCAGGTGGGACCTGAACGTCTCGTCCCGGTAGGCCTTCTCCGCGTGGCCCAGTGCCGTGAAGAAGACCCGGCCACGGTCCGCCTCGCGGCACCACACCAGGGGGTGGTCCGGGCCCAGCGTCCCGCCCCGGTACGTCGACTCGTCCGCGCGTGCCAGGACGCGTACCCCCGTCCCCCGCGGATTCGACGTGAAGTTGTACCACTCGTCCGTCCACTCCCACCGCCCCGGCAGCAGCGCCGTCCCCGGGTGGTCGTGGGCGTCCACGCACACCACGCCGGGCTGGATCTCCGGGTGGCCGTCGAAGCGGGTGCCGAGGAGGTCCCCGTAGAAGGGCCAGTCCGGCTCCGCGTTGGCCGCCGCGTGGATCGCGAGGAAACCGCCGCCCCCACGGACGTACGCCTCGAAGGCCGCCCGGCCCGACGGCGTCAGGACCGTGCCTGTCGTCGACAGGAAGACCACCGCGGCGCACCGCCCCAGCCTCTCGGCCGTGAACACCGCAGGGTCCTCGGACGTCTCGGCCGCGAAGCCGACCGCCCCCGCCAGCTCCACGAGCGCCGCCGCTCCCGCCGGAATCGAGTCGTGACGGAAACCCGCGGTGCGGGTGTAGATCAGGACGTCCGGGTTCCCCACGAGGTCAGCTCCCTAGGAGTAAGCGCTTTCTCCGCGCGACCGTAGCCACCCACCCCCCACCCCCGCAAGACCGTTCCGCCGGATCCATTGGCGCATCGGATACATCTCTGTATCTTTTGGCGGGCACCACGTCCCGCCCGTCGTGAGGAGCACCCATGAGCACTCTCCCGCCCGCCCTGTCCGCCGCCGTAGGCCCCATGCCCGAGGGCGTCACCATCCCCCTGCCACCGACCTTCGACACCGTCGAGGAGGAGCGCAGGTACCGCAAGGAGCAACTCGCCGCCGGCTTCCGGCTCTTCGGGAGGTTCGGGTTCTCCGAGGGCGTCGCCGGGCACATCACCGTCCGCGACCCCGAGAACCAGCACGCCTTCTGGGTCAACCCCTTCGGGATGAGCTTCAGCCAGATCAAGGCCTCCGACCTGATTCTCGTGGACCAGGACGGCACCCTGCTCTCCGGCAACCGTCCCGTGAACCGCGCCGCGTTCGTGATCCACTCGCAGGTCCACGCCGCCCGCCCCGACGCGGTCGCCGCCGCGCACTCCCACTCCCTGCACGGCAAGGCGTTCTCCAGCCTCGGCATACCCCTGGATCCGATCACCCAGGACGCCTGCGCGTTCTTCGAGGACCACGGGATCTACGACGACTACCGGGGCGTCGTCAACGAGCTCGACGAGGGCGAGCGCGTCGCGAAGGCCCTCGGCGAACACAAGGCGGTCATCCTCAAGAACCACGGACTGCTCACGGTCGGACACTCGGTGGCCGAGGCCGTCTGGTGGTTCATCACCATGGAACGCTCTTGCCAGGCCCAGCTGTTGGCGATGGCCGCGGGCACACCGCAGCTCATCGACCGCGAGACGGCGCTGATCACCCGCGGACAGGTCGGCACCCACCTCGCAGGCTGGTTCCAGGCCCGCCCGCTGTGGGATCAGATCACGGCGTCGGACCCTGATCTGTTCGACTGACCGACGTCTCCGACACGCCCTCCCGCCCGCTCTCCCGCGAACCACCCTCCCGCGCGCCTTCGGGAGCGGTCTCCGGCGCGATCTCCCGCGTCGTCGCCGCCAACAACGGTGCGAGGAACTCCCGTTCGAGGCTCCCGGGCGGGAGCTCCGCCGGTTCGACGTAGCTCTGCGCCAGCCCACCTTCGCGCAAGGCGATCAGCATCCGGGCGAACCGGTCGGCCTCCACGGTCAGTTCCCGCCCCGCACGGCGCAGTACGGACGTCAGGCCGCGGGCGATCTCGGCCCGCAGCCGTGCGTCGTGCCGGGCGAGCACCCACCCCGTCTGTGGGTCGCGGATGGCATGCAGGGTGAACTCGGTGGTGACGAGGTACCAGTCCCGCTCGTCCGGCTCGACCCGGGAGGCCAACTCGGCCAGCCGCTCCAGCGTGTACTCCTCGGCGGTCAGCGCGTCGATCGCCTCCGCCAGCCGGCGCACGGTCCGCTCGCTGTGCTCGTCGAAGAGCGCGAGGAACAGCTCTTCCTTGCTGGCGAAGTTCGAGTAGTAGGCGCCCCGGGTGTAGCCCGCCCGCTCGCAGATCTGCTCGATCGAGGTGGCGTGGAATCCGTGCTCCGCGAAGGTCTCCAGAGCGGCCTTCAGCAGGGCGGCCCGGGTCCGGGGCCGACGCTTGGTGACACCTTTCGGCACGGGTGGGCCCTCCTTCGTCCACGATCGGGGCACGCCTCGTCCACGACCGGGCGACCACGATACCGGCGCCTCTCGCAGGCACGGATCCGTCCCGGAAGATAAAATTCACGCATGGGAGAGCGGCCCGTCGCGCCTGCCGCACCCGAGCTCGTCCTCGAGATGAACGGGGACGCGACCGTGATGAGTCCGAGCCGGGTCTACCGCATCGGGCGCGACCCCACCAGCGACATCGTCCTCGTGGACGACCGGACGTCCTGGCACCACGCGGTCCTGCGGGCCGTCGCGGGGCACTGGACGCTGGAGGACGAGGGCAGCACGAACGGCACCTACGCGGACAGCCACCGCATCGCCGTGCGCGAGGTCGGCCCGGGTACGGTCATACGGTTCGGGCATCCCGGGGACGGCCCGCGGGCCGTACTCTCCGGCACCGAGCCCCCGGCCGTGCACGAGCCGGACGCCGGACCCACGATCGTGCACAAGCCGGACGCCGATCGGACGGCCGTGTACGACGCCGGCGCCGAACGGACGGCCGTGCCCGACCCCACCGCCGAACCCACCGCCGTACGCGAGCCCGCCGACGAGCCGGAACCGGCGCCCCCGCAGGTGCCCGACTCCGCGCCGACGCAATTGCACCCCGCCCCACCCGCGGCCCCCGCACCCGCACCCGCACCCGCACCCGCACCGACACCCCCGCCGGAGCCCACGCCCACACCCCCGCCGGAGCCCGCACCCGCGCCCTCCGCGCCCGCCCCGACGCCCCCGCAAGAGCCCGGGCCCTCCACCCCCGCGCCACCGCCCGTGCCGGCCCCCGAGCCGCCGACCCCCGCGCCTCCCCCCGTACCGACCCCCGAACCGCCCGCCCCCGCGCCCCCGCGGACGCCGCCGCGGCCCTCCTCCGTGTCCCATCCGGCCGCCACCGGAACCTTCCGGCAGCCCACCTCCGTGAGGCCGCTGCCCACCCGTACCGTGCGCATCGGCCGCGGACCGGACAACGATCTGGTCGTCGACGACCTCGTGGTCTCACGGCGCCATGCCGAACTGCGGGCCCGACCGGACGGCACGTACTGGATCCACGACCTCGGCAGTCACAACGGCACCTTCCTCAACGGCGTTCCCGTGGACAGCGCCCGCGTGACCCCGGACGACATCGTCGGCATCGGCCACTCCGCGTTCTGCCTCATCGCGGGGCAGCTCGTCGAGTACACCGACACCGGCGAGATCTCCCTCGACGTGCAGGATCTGGCGGTCACCGTCGACCGGGGTCGCAAGACCCTTCTCGACGACGTCTCCTTCCCCGTCGGGCAGAAGTGTCTCCTCGCCGTCGTCGGACCGTCCGGCGCCGGCAAGTCCACTCTGCTCGGCGCGCTCACGGGCCAGCGCCCGGCCGACCGCGGCACGGTCTTCTACGACGGACGGGACCTCTACCGGGACTACGCGGAGCTGCGTCAGCGCATCGGGCTCGTTCCCCAGGACGACATCCTGCACCTCCAGCTCACCGTGCGACGCGCCCTCGCATACGCCGCCGAGCTGCGCTTCCCCGAGGACACGGCGGCGGACGAGCGCCGGGCCCGGGTCGACGAGGTCATCGCCGAACTCGGCCTCGGCGAACGGGCGGAACAGCCCATCCACAGTCTCTCCGGTGGTCAGCGCAAACGGGTCAGCGTGGCCCTGGAGCTGCTCACGAAGCCGTCGCTGCTCTTCCTCGACGAGCCGACCTCCGGCCTCGACCCGGGCATGGACCGCTCGGTGATGCACATGCTGCGCGGGCTGGCCGACGACGGCCGTACGGTCATCGTCGTCACCCACAGCGTGCTGAGCCTGGACGTCTGCGACCGGCTGCTCGTGCTCGCGCCCGGCGGCCGGGTCGCGTACTACGGGCCGCCGGACGACACGTTGGAGTTCTTCGGGTTCGCGCAGTGGCCGGAGGCGTTCGAGGCCTTCGAGCAGGAGCGCGGACGCGACTGGGCGGGCCAGTACCGCTCCTCCCGCTTCCACCGGCGGTACATCGCGGACGCGATGAACCGGACGAGCCTGCCGAGCTCCGGTGCGGCACCGGAGATCGGAGCGCCGCCCAAGGCGCAGAGCTGGGGTTCCCAGCTCCGTACGCTGGTGCGCCGCTACGTCGCCGCCCTGGCCGCCGACCGGATGTTCCTGGCCATCATGATCGCCCTGCCGTTCGTGATGGGTGCGATGGCGCGGGCCCTGTCGGAGGGCAGTCTCAACCCCGAGTCGACGTTGAACGTCCTGCTCATCCTCTGTGTCGGCGGTGTCCTGACGGGAGCCGCCAACGCGGTGCGCGAGCTGGTGAAGGAACGCACGATCTACCGCCGCGAGAGAGCCGTCGGCCTGTCACGTTCCGCGTATCTCATGTCGAAGGTCGTGGTGCTCGGTCTGATCACGGTCGTGCAGGCCGTGGTGCTGACCCTGGTAGCGCTGATCGGCGTACCGCTGAACGTGCCGGACGGCGAGGGCGTGCTCTTCCCGCCGCTCGTGGAGCTCACGCTCGCGGTCGCGCTGCTGTCCTTCACGGCGATGATGCTCGGTCTGTTCGTCTCCGCCCTGGTGCGCAAGGAGGAGATGACCATGCCGTTGCTCGTCCTCCTCGCCATCGTCCAGGTGGTGTTCTGCGGGGCTCTGCTCAAGGTCACCGGGACACCGGTCCTCGAACAGCTGGCGTGGCTGGTGCCGTCGCGGTGGGCGTTCGCGGCGATGGGGGCGACCATCGACATAGGGACGACCGCACCGAGCGAGAAGACGACGGATCCGCTCATGGACCACACTCTGGAGGCCTGGCTCTTCGACATGGGGATGCTGGTCGTGCTCTGTCTCGTCCTCGGCTTCGTCGTCGCGCGGCTGCTGCGGCGGCAGGAGCCGGTGATCATGCGCAAGTGAGCAGAGAGGCAGGCGGTTCATGGGTGTTCCGGCCACTCCCCCGGTACCGGAGTACGTACCGGACTTCCGGCCGACGCATGTCGTGCCGCGCGAGGGGCTGCCCGCCTGGGAGGCCCCTGATCCGGGTCTGCCCACCGAGCCGCTCGACGCGTTCCTGCCGGTGGAACTCCTGCAGCGGGTCGGCGACTGGGGGCAGATCCTGTGCTCCAACGGCTGGGCGGCCTGGGTCGACGCCCGGCTGCTCGTCTCCGTGCCCGTGGACCCTCCGGAGGCCCGTAAGCCGCTCGCCAGGACTGCCGACCCCCGGCCGCTGATCGCCCGGGTGGAGGAGTCGCTGGGGCGCTTCCGGCGGGCCGCCGAGGAGCTGGCGGCCGGTCGGGCGGACCGGGACACGTTCCGGCGGCGCACGTTCGGGCTTCGGGTCGGCATGGTGGTCGACGGCGAGTCGCTGTGGCTGTACGACGGGGAGCACGAGCGCTGGGTGTACTGCGACGGGACGGGGCTCAGTACGTACGCGGCCTCGTCCACGCCGTCGGCGTCGGCAGTCGTGCCCGCGGGCGAGGAATCCGGCGCCGGGCACCAGCCGACGCGTGTGGTGCCGCAGCTCGACGAGAGCGACGAGGACGAGAAGGGCACGGAGGCGGGCCCCCGGAAGCCGCCGGCCGGGCCGCCGCCGCCCACCCGGATCGTGGACGTCAAGGACCTGCCGGGTGAGGAGCGATGACCGACGCGTCCCGGGACACGGATCTCCCCGTCGGCCGGGATTCCGGGCTCGTCGGCAAGCAGATCGCGAACTACGTCGTGGAGGCGGAGATCGGACGCGGCGGGATGGCGGTCGTGTACCGGGCGCGCGATCTGCGCCTGGACCGGACGGTGGCCCTGAAGCTCCTCGCCCCCGAACTGGCCCGCAACGACACCTTCCGCAAGCGGTTCGCGCACGAGTCGCGGGTGGCTGCGGCGATCGACCATCCGCACATCGTGCCGGTCTTCGAGGCGGGCGAGACGGAGGGCGTGCTGTACATCGCGATGCGGTACGTCGCCGGGCAGGACCTGCGGGCGCTCCTGGACCGTGAGGGGGCGCTCCCGCCGGTGAAGGCGGGGCGGATCGCCGTCCAGGTGGCGTCCGCCCTGGACGCGGCGCATGCGCACGATCTGGTCCACCGGGACGTGAAACCGGGCAACATCCTGGTCGCCGAGGGAACCGACCGCGACCATCCGGAGCATGTGTACCTCACGGACTTCGGGCTCACGAAGAAGTCGTTGTCGCTGACCGGTCTGACGACGGTCGGGCAGTTCGTGGGCACGCTCGACTACGTGGCGCCGGAGCAGATCTCGGGGAAGCCGGTGGACGGCCGGTGCGACGTGTACAGCCTGGCCTGCGTGGTCTACGAGACGCTCACCGGGGCGCCGCCGTTCCGCCGTGACGACGACATGGCGCTGCTCTGGGCGCATCAGTACGACCCGCCGCCACCGGTCTCGTCGGAGCGGCCGGACCTGCCGGAGGCCGGGGACGAGGTGCTCGCGAAGGCGCTGGCCAAGGCGCCGGAGGAGCGGTACGAGACGTGTCTGGAGTTCGTCGGCGCGTTGCGGGCGGCGCTGGAGCGGGGCGGCAAGGGGCCGGGCGAGCGGGGTGGGACGCGTCGCAGTCCGGAGCCGCCGACTCCCCCGCTGCCGCCGCCGACCTGGGCGCGGCCGGTGTTCCGGGGGCCGTCCTGACAGCCGATACCGGCCGGGTACGAGGACCTCAGTGGGAACGCGCGTCCTTCCGGCGGTCGAGCGAGAACGTCACTGCGTAAGCGCGTCCCTCCGGCCCTCGTCCACTTCGCCGCGGCGGTGGACCGGTTTGGCGAGCAGTCCGCCGAGGAAGCCCGCGACGAGTCCCCAGAGAAGGGCGAGGCCGGCGGACTTCCAGACCGCGGGCCGCAGTACCACCTGGCCGCCCAGTGATTCGAGTTCGCCGATGCCGAGGATGGAGAGCCCGAACCGCGCCTCGACGAGCGTGACGGGGGTGATGACCAGCATGGTCAGGGCGAAGGCGATCCCCATGCGGAGGGCGTGCTGCCAGAGCCGGGTGCGGGCGGGCGAGCGGACGGCGGCGAGGAAGGACACGGTCAGCACCAGGACTGCGGCCACGGGGAGCAGCCACCAGGCACGGGAGTCGTACGAGGTGAGGGAGGACAGGTCCACGGTGGAGAGACCGGCCGTGTCGGTGCGCAGCACCGCGTCGAGGATCGGGGGCATGGGCAACCCGAACGGCCCCTCGACCGTGCCCTCCCAGGAACTTCCGATGCCGACGCCGAGGGCGAGCCAGCTGACGTTGGGCAGGCCGAGCAGGATCACGGCCCAGGTCTCGGCGGCGTGGCCCCTGGTCGTCGCCACGACGATGCCGATGACCAGACCGACGACGACGTACGCGAGCACCAGGAGCAACATGGCGTGCGCGGCGGGGCGTACGGCTTCCTGATAGCGGACGAGGCGGGGCGGCAACGGGCTGCGGGAGACCAGCAGGGCCATCAGCAGGACGCCGAGGATCCACAGGAGGCCGAAGCCGAGGGTGGCTCCGAGGTCGGTGCGGAATCCGACGGTGGGGTCGGCCGCGTCGAGGAGTTCGCCGAAGAGGTCGGACACCGTGTCCTCGGTCTCGCCGCCGCCGATCGAGATGGGGAAGTCGTGCTGGGCGAGGGCGGAGATGCAGGCCAGGGCTACGAGCCACAGCACGACGGTGCGTGCGGCCCGCGCGACGAGGTCACGGGTCCTGGCGACGGCGTGGTGGCGGAGAGGGAGCAGGAAGCAGATACCGGTGACCAGTGCGCCCACGAGGGTGACGGTGAGCGGCATGGCGGTGAGATCGGCGTTCGTGCCGGCGAGCGCGCCGGCGTCGCCGGAGAGGTCGATCTGTCCGCCGGCGGCCATGACGACGACCGCGGCGACGATGTTGACGAAGCCTCCCGGCAGGTCGGCGGCGCCCGCGGCCCAGAGGCCGAGCGCGGCGACGACGGCCATCGCGAGGAAACCGGCGAGGACGGCGGCCAGGGCTTCGCCCCAATGGCGGGCGAGTTGCCCGGCGCCGTGCGCCGGTCGGGAAGTGGTGGGCGGCTGACGGCTCACGCTGTCCACGCTAGTACCGGCGGGTGCCGTCCGCTTGCGGGCGGGACCGGTTCGGCGCACACAATGGGCGCGGAACGGAAGAAAGGGAAAAACGTGACTTCCCACCCGCCGTCCGGCCGCCCCTCGGTTCCCCCCTCAGGTCCGCCTTCGGGTCCCCTCTCGGGCCCGAGCACCCGCCCAGGCGCCGCCGGTCCCCCACCACCCCCCGATCGACCGCACGACGGCTCGGGGGGCGGCTCGGGCGGCTCCGGCGGCCCGGGCGGCCCCGGCGACGGAAGCGGCGCAGGGGGCACCGGCGGCGGTGCGGGCGGTGGCTCGAACGGCCCATGGTGGCGCTCCGTCCCCAAGGTCGCCTCGATCACCGCCATCCTGGTGGCCGCCATCGCCCTGGTGGTCGTCCTCACCCGCCCCGACGGCAACGGTGACGACACCGCCGCGGGAGGCGGCGAGGTGTTCCTGCAGAACGCCTCCGCCACGGGCCCCGACCCGTTCACCGCGTCCACGGCCCGTACCCCCAGCGCCTCACCGACGGCCGCGCCGCTGCCCAGCCCGACGCAGACGGCGGACGCCAACGCCACGCGCAGCGTCAGCGGTTCCGCGGCGGGCCTGTACGGCGGTACGCGCAACGTGGCGAGCTGTGACGTCGAGCGGCAGGTCCGTTATCTGACCGACGAGCCGGCCAAGAACGCGGCCTTCGCCTCGGCCCAGAAGATCTCCGCCAACGAAGTCCCCCGCTATCTCCGCTCCCTGACCCCGCTTCAACTGCGGGTCGACACCCGCGTGACCAACCACGGCTACCGTGGCGGCGCCGCCACCCCGTACCAGGCGGTGCTCCAGGCCGGCACCGCGGTGCTGGTCGACGACCGAGGGGTGCCCCGGGTGCGCTGCGCCTGCGGCAATCCGCTGACGACTCCGGTCCCCCAGAAGGCGCCTAAGACGACCGGTACCGCCTGGCCGGGCTACCAGCCGTCCCAGGTGGTCGTCGTCGCACCTTCGGTGCAGGTGGTGAACGTCTTCGTCGTCTACGACCCCGAGGACGACGGCTGGTTCGCCCGCAAGCCCGGCGACCAGAAGGGGAAGCAGGACAAGCCGACCACCCGGCCGACGGCTCCCCCGTCACCGTCCATCTCCGACTCGGGGACGGGCTCCCCTTCCGAGTCCACGCCGGCGACCTGTGTGACGCCGCGGGGCGGCGAGACCGCGAAGCCGTGCCCCACGGACACCTCCACCACGTCCCCACCGGCCACGGAGGGGTCTGTCACGCCACCGAAGTCGGATCCGGCGACGGACGGCACCACCTCGGGCGAGACGACGGACGGCGCCACCGGCGACGCGACGGACGGGACGACCAACCGGTCGGCCCCGGCGGTGAATCCCGAGACCTCCGCCACCACCCCGGTCGCCCCCGGGTCGAGTGTCATCGGCTCCTCCCCCGGACCGGTTCCGCAGCCCGGGCCGGAGGCCCACCCGCTCGTATGACCGGCCGGTCCCCCACGGCCAAGGCCGCCCCCGTCACGGAGTGACCCGCTCCGACCGTGACACCGACCCCGTACCGGCGCCGTCCGGTACGGGGTCTCACTCTTTCGCCGCAACAGCCCCGCCTCGCCGGGCCGCAGAGCCGGCCGCCGCTCGAGGCGAGGGAGCGGCTCGCCCCGACGACGATCCGGCGGCCCCCGGCATCACGGGCGCCCTCGATGCTCAGGCCGGCTCGCAGGGGTGCGGCCGGGGCGCGGCCGTCGCGGTGCGCCGGACGGACACTCGGCGGCGGGCGATCAGGGAACCGATTCCGCGGATCCAGGCACCGATCGGCAGGGGCTCCGCCACCCGCCCCTCGGCCCGCCGCTGCCACATCCTCTCGTCACGGTCGGTGAGGTGTCCGGACATCGCTCGTCTCCCTTCAGTTCCCCCGTCCCTTCTCGGGACGTGGTGACCAGGCCACTGAGAAGGAGTCTGTAGGCTTATTGGCCTGGACAGCAGAGCCAATGAGGAGTGATTGGCATGGCAGAGGGTCGAGTGGTCCGCACTGCGGACCGCACGCTGACGGGCCGCCAGCTGGCGGCGCTGCTCACCCGGCCGCCGGAGGGCAGGTTCGGCTACCGGGAGCTGGCCCGCGCCGTCCGGGAGACCCTCCTCGACGGACGGGTCGCGCTTCGGATGCGGCTGCCCGCCGAGCGGGAGCTGGCCACGGCGCTGACGGTGAGCCGTACGACCGTCACGGGCGCCTACGACCTGCTGCGGGAGAGCGGATACGCGCACAGCCGACGGGGCGCGGGCACCTGGACGGCGCTCCCGGACAGTCAGGCACCGATCAGCCTCTCGACGTTCCACGGCCACTCCGACGCCGCGATCGACCTCGCGCTCGCCGCGCCGGAGGCCCCGATCGACGAACTCGCCGAAGCCCTCGCCACGGCCTCGGCCGAGCTGCCGCGCTACGCCCGCGCCCAGGGGTACCACCCGTTCGGGCTACCGGAGCTGCGCACCGCCATCGCCGACCGCTACACGCGGCGCGGACTGCCCACCCGCCCCGAGCAGATCCTCGTCACGACCGGGGCCCAGCAGGCGGTGTCCCTCGCCCTGGCGCTGCTCGGCGGCCCCGGCGACAGGGCGCTCGCCGAGAACCCCTCGTACACCAACGCCCTGGACGCCATGCGCGGCCGGCGGCTGCGCATCACCCCGGTACCGGTCACCGAGTCCGGGTGGGACAGCGGGCTGATCGAGGCCGCTCTGCGCCAGACCGCGCCCCGACTCGCCTATCTCATCCCCGACTTCCACAATCCGACCGGGCAGCTGATGCCCGAGGCCCAGCGCCGTGAGGTGGCACGTTCGGCGCATGCCACCGGCACCTGGCTCGTGGTCGACGAGACTCTGGCCGACATCGCCTTGGACGTGCCGGCCCCTCGTCCATTCGCGGCGGTCGCGGGCCCCGGGCACGGCGAGCAGATCATCAGTGTCGGTTCGCTCAGCAAGGGCTGCTGGGGCGGGCTGCGGGTCGGCTGGGCCCGGGCGTCGGCACGGGTGGTCACCGAGCTGGCGCGGGTCCGGATCACCGCGGATCTGGCGGGTTCGGTCCTCGACCAACTGGTCGCCGCCGAGCTGATCGACCGGCTGGACACCATCCTGCCGCGCCGCGCCGAGGAGCTGCGCAGGCGCCGCGAGGCGCTGGTGACGGCGCTCGCGCGCCATGTCCCGGAGTGGCACTGGACCCTGCCCACCGGCGGGCTCTGCCTCTGGATCGACCTGGGCCGTCCGATCGCCTCCTCGCTGGCGGGACGGGCGCTGCGGCACGGCGTGCGGGTCGAGGGCGGCGCCCGGTTCGGGGTGGATCCGGGCACTCACGAACACCGGCTGCGCCTCCCCTTCGCGCTCCCGGTCGACGTCTACGACACGGCGGCCGAGCGTCTGGCGGCGGCCTTGGCGGGGGCTCCGGCGCGGATCTCGGACCCGGACCTGCCGGACTGGGTGGCCTGAGGCGCGACGGGGGGGTGGCGGCGGCCGGGCGGGTGCGGGCGGGGCGAAATCCGGATGCCCCGACCCGCGGGTCCGTGTACGGTCCACCGAGTGGAACCTCTCACCGACCAACAGATCCGCTCGTCGTTCGTTAACTGCACGAAGGGCGAGGCGAGCCGGCTCAAGCTGCCGCTCGACTTCGCCGAACTCCCGTGGCAGGAACTCGACTTCCTCGGCTGGGTCGATCCGGGCGCGCCGCTGCGCGCCCATCTCGTCGTCCCTCGTGAGGACGGCCCGCTCGGCATCACGCTGCGGGTGCCCGCGACGAGCCGGACCAGCGCCGTCAAGTCCAGCCTCTGCCAGGTCTGTCTGACGGGGCATGCCTCCTCGGGCGTGACCCTGCTCGCGGCGCCGCTCGCCGGCAGCCGGGGGCGCGAGGGGAACACGGTCGGCATCTACGTCTGCGCCGACCTGGCGTGTTCCCTCTACGTCCGCGGCAAGCGGCAGCCCAAGCTGCGGGCCGGGCGCCACGAGGAGTCGCTGACCGTCGAGGGGCGGATCGAGCGGATGACCGCGAACCTCGACGCCTTCCTGGGGAAGGTCACGGCAGGCTAGAAGACCACCTCGCCGGCAGCGCCTCGCGGCGCCCCCGGCGGCGTGGATCAGCGGAAGGCCTGCTCGCCCGTGAGCGCCTTGCCGATGACCAGGGAGTGGACTTCGCTGGTGCCCTCGTAGGTGAGCACCGACTCCAGGTTGTTGGCGTGGCGCATCACCGGGTACTCCAGGGTGATGCCGTTCGCACCCAGGATCGTCCGGCACTCGCGGGCGACGGCGATGGCCTCCCGTACGTTGTTCAGCTTGCCCACACTGACCTGCTGGGGGGTGAGGGTCCCCGCGTCCTTGAGGCGCCCCAGGTGCAGCGCGAGCAGCATGCCCTTGCCGAGCTCCAGGGACATGTCCGCGAGCTTCGCCTGCGTCAGCTGGTAGGAGGAGAGGGGTCGTTCGAAGACGATGCGGTCGCCGGCGTACGAGATCGCCGCCTCCAGGCAGTCGCGAGCGGCGCCGAGTGCACCGAAGACGATGCCGAACCGGGCCTCGTTCAGACAGCCGAGCGGGCCGGACAGGCCGCGCGCCTCGGGCAGCATCGCGTCCGCCGGCAGTCGTACGTCCTCCAGGACCAGCTCGCTGGTCACGCTCGCGCGCAGCGACAGCTTCTGCTTGATCTCGGGGGCGCTGAAACCGGGGGTACCGGCGGGCACCAGGAAGCCGCGTACCCCTTCGTCGGTGCGGGCCCAGACGACCGCGACATCGGCGACCGAGCCGTTGGTGATCCACATCTTGGTGCCGTTGAGCAGCCAGTCCCCGCCGTCCCGCTTGGCGCGGGTGCGCATGGATCCGGGGTCCGACCCCGCGTCCGGCTCGGTGAGCCCGAAGCATCCGATGTACTCGCCGGCCGCCATGCCGGGCAGCCACTGCTGCTTCTGCTCCTCCGAGCCGTACTTCCAGATCGCGTACATGGCGAGCGAGCCCTGTACGGAGACCAGGCTCCGCAGACCCGAGTCGACGGCCTCCAGCTCCAGGCAGGCCAGACCGTACGCGACGGCGTTGGTGCCCGCGCAGCCGTAGCCCTCCAGGTGCATGCCGAGCACACCGATGCCGCCCAGCTGCCGGGCGAGTTCGCGGGCGGGAATCGCGCCCCGCTCGAACCACTCGGCCACGTGCGGGCGCAGTTCACGGTCCGCCATCGCCCGGACGGTCCTGCGGATCTCCCGCTCCTCTTCCGTCAGCAGTCCATCGATCGCGAACAGATCGAAGGGGTGGACGGGGGACGACTTCGACGCGTTCGACGACTGCGGCGACGGCTTCACTGACGGCCTCCAGGCGGGTGCGGCTACTCGGCGTGCCGAAGCGTAGCGGGAGATCGGATTTTGGATCCAGTATTGAATATCTGATCTCTGATCCGTACGTTCCCACTGGATCCGATCGCCGGGCGGAGGAGAGCGGTATGCACGCAGACCACCAGGAGAAGGACGGGCCCGGCCCGGGCGCCTTGTCCGGGATCGTCGTCGCCGACTTCGGCCGGGTGCTGGCGGGGCCGTACATGACGATGCTTCTCGCCGACCTCGGCGCCGACGTGATCAAGATCGAGCGGCCGGGGTCCGGGGACGACACGCGCGCGTGGGGGCCTCCTTTCGCCAACGACGAGGCCACCTACTTCCTCGGGGTGAACCGGAACAAGCGCTCCGTCGCGCTCGACCTGACCGACCCGAAGGACCGGGAGACGGCACGGGCGATCGTCGACCGCGCCGATGTCCTGGTGGAGAACTTCCGCCCCGGCACGATGGAGAAGCTCGGTCTCGGGTACGAGCACGTGCGGGCCTCGAACCCCGGGCTCGTCTACTGCTCCGTGACCGGTTTCGGCGCCGCCGAGGGCGCTCGTCTGCCCGGCTACGACCTTCTCGTGCAGGCCATGGGCGGGCTGATGAGCATCACCGGCGAACCCGGCGGCCAGGGCACGAAGGCGGGGGTGGCGCTCGTCGACGTGATCACCGGACTCCACGCGGGCCTCGGAGTCCTCGCCGCCCTGCGCCACCGGGAACGTACCGGAGAGGGCCAGCGCGTCGAGGTCTCGCTGCTCACCTCGCTGCTGTCCGCGCTCACCAACCAGTCGGCCGCGTACCTCGGCGCGGGCGTCGTCCCACGAGCGATGGGCAACCGGCACCCCAGCATCGCCCCCTACGAGGTGTTCGAGGCGCTGGACCGGCCGCTCGTTCTCGCCGTGGGCAACGACCGCCAGTTCCGGACGCTCTGCGCGCGGCTGGGGCTGGCCGGTCTCGCCGACGACTCCCGGTTCGCCACCAACACCGCCCGCGTCGCCCACCGCGAGGAGCTGCTCCGGGCCCTGGCGGGTCCGCTCGCCGAGCGGACCGCCGACAGCTGGTTCGAGGAGCTGAACGCCGCCGGCGTGCCCTGCGGGCCGATCAACGATCTCGCCGCCGCCTTCGACCTCGCCGAGCGTCTCGGCCTCGAACCCCGCGTCCCCACCGAGGCGGCGGGCCCGGGCCAGGTCGTCAATCCGATCGCGCTCGGCGCGACCCCGCCCGCCTACCGCGCCGCTCCCCCGCGCCTGGGCGAGCACACCGAGGCCCTCCTCTCCGAGCTGGGACTTCACCCTCGCAAGCCATAGGAAGATGTACGGATCCGGCGCCGCGGGACCGCGCGCCGGTCAGGGAACCGAGGAAAGGTCACAGGCGATGAGCAGCGCGGTGCAGAAGCGGCGGCCGCCGACCGCCCAGCAGTTCGTCCTCGAGGAGCTGCGGCGCGCCATCACCACGGGCGAGCTGCGGCCCGGCGGACAGATCCGCCAGGACGCGCTCGCCGCCCGGCTCGACGTCAGCCGCGTGCCGCTGCGCGAGGCCCTGAAGACCCTGGAGGCCGAGGGTCTGGTCGTGCACCACATCCACCGGGGGTACTTCGTCGCCGAGTTGTCGCTCGCGGATCTGGAGGAGATCTACCGGATCCGGGAGCTGCTGGAGACGGAGGCGGTGCGGCTCGCCGTCGTCCGCGGCGAGGACGGACTGCTCGCCACGCTGGAGGGGATCCAGCGGGAGGTGGAACGGGCGGCCGACGCCGGGGACGTGACGGCGATGGCGGAGGCCAACCGCCGCTTCCACTTCACCCTGATCGAGGCGTCCGGGATGCCGCGCCTGGTCCGGCTCATCGGCACGCTGTGGGACGCCACGGACGCCTACCGCTCGCTGTACTACACGGAGGTCCCGAACCGGGAGGCGGCCGTGCGCGAGCACCGCGCCGTCATCTCGGCGGTGCGCCACGGCGACGAGAACGCGGCGGTGCGCGAGCTGAGCGATCACCGGGCGCATGCGGTCGCGGCCTTGCGGGACGTCCTGGACCTGGACTGAGACGGCGACCCCGGACGTCCTGGACCTGGACTGAGACGGCGACCTGGAGACGGGCGCCGCGCCGAAGCGGGGGCGCCCCCGAGTGCGAGCCCCGACCTGGAGTGACACCGACGTGCCGGATCGCACCGCGCGCGGCCACCGCGCGGAAATCGGGATGCCCGCGCCGTACCTCCCCCTCTAGCCTCGACGGCATGGACCATGGACGCCTGCTGAACATCGTCGACGTCGAGGCGACCTGCTGGGAGGGGAAGCGGCCGCCGGGAGCGGTGAGCGAGATCATCGAGATCGGTCTCACCGTCGTCGACCTGGACGCCGGCGAACGGATCGGCCGGCACCGCGTGCTCGTCAAGCCCGCACGCTCGACGGTCAGTTCGTTCTGCACCGAGCTGACCGGACTCACCCAGGCGGAGGTGGACACCGGTCTGGACTTCTCCGCCGCCTGTGGACTGCTCGCCGCCGAGCACGCCTCCGGGGCCCGCCCGTGGGCCAGTTGGGGCGACTACGACCGCAACCAGTTCACGCACCAGTGCCGGGTGACGGGGACGGAGTACCCCTTCGGGCACCGCCACACCAACGCCAAGGCCGTCTTCACCGAGGCCAACGGCCTGCCCAAACGCCCGGGAATGGCCCGGGCGTTGGAGATCGCGGGGATCCCGCTGGAGGGTCGGCACCACCGGGGCGAGGACGACGCGTGGAACATCGCCGCGCTCGTTCTGCGGTTGAACGAGCGCGGCTTCTGGCCCGCGTAAACCGTTCAGAAGGTTGACAGGGTCATCACACGCTCACCATTCTGAGAGCGCTCTCAGCTCCCTCATGACCCCCACCCCGAGGAGCCCTCCCATGCCTTCCCGCCATCGACGCAGGCTCGCGCTGCTCGTCCCGGTCACCGCCGCCGCCCTCGTCGGCACCGTCGTGACCGTCGCCGGCCCCTCCCCCACGGTCCAGGCGGCCGTCACCGGAAGCGCCGCCGCCCCGGCCGCCGTCCCCGCCACGATCCCACTCACGTTCACGAACAACTCGCGCCGCGCTGAGCAGGTGTACGTCTACAACCTCGGCACCGAACTCTCCACCGGCCGCCAGGGCTGGGCGGACGCGAACGGAACCTTCCACCCCTGGCCCGCCGGAGGTTCCGTCCCCGTCCCCGCGCCCGACGCATCCATCGCAGGCCCGGCGAGCGGCGGGTCCATGACGATCCGTATGCCGAAGTTCTCCGGACGGATCTACTTCAGCTACGGCCAGAAGCTGGTCTTCAAGCTCGCGACGGGCGGCCTCGTGCAGCCGGCCGTGCAGAACCCCAGCGATCCCAACCGGAACATCCTCTTCAACTGGTCCGAGTACACGCTCAACGACTCCGGCCTCTGGCTCAACAGCACCCAGGTCGACATGGTCTCGGCCCCGTACGCCGTCGGCGTCAAGCGGCCCGACGGGAGCGTCGCCACCACGGGCCGGCTCAAGCCCGGTGGCTACAAGGGCTTCTTCGACGCGCTCAGGGGTCAGCCCGGCGGCTGGGCGGGCCTCGTCCAGACCCGGAGCGACGGGACCGTGCTGCGGGCCCTCGCCCCCGGCCACGGCATCGAGGCGGGCGCGCTCCCGGCCGGTGTCATGGACGACTACATCAATCGCGTCTGGACCAAGTACGCCGGCTCGACGCTGACCGTGACGCCCTTCGCGAACCAGCCGTCGGTGAAGTACTACGGCCGGGTCTCCGGCGACGTCATGAACTTCACGAACAGCGCGGGCGCCGTCGTCACCTCCTTCCAGAAGCCCGACTCGGACAGCGTCTTCGGCTGTTACAAGCGGCTCGACGCCCCGAACGACCAGGTCCGGGGCCCCATCTCCCGTACCCTCTGCGCCGGATACAACCGGTCCACCCTGCTCACCAACCCCAACCAGCCGGACACGTCGTCCGCCGGCTTCTACCAGGACGGCGTGACGAACCACTACTCGCGCAAGATCCACGCGCAGATGACGGACGGCAAGGCGTACGGCTTCGCCTTCGACGACGTCGGCGCGCACGAGTCCCTGGTGCACGACGGCGACCCGCGACAGGCGTACGTGACGCTCGACCCGTTCGACTAGCACCCCGCCGTCCCGGGCTCCTGCTCCTCCTCCGGCTCCGCGTGAGGGATCATGGACGAAGGAGCGGAGAAGGGACGGAACCGACCATGCGGAACCGCAGTGTGGCCGACCTGATGACGCCGACCGCGGTGGCCGTGCAGCCGGGGACGTCGTTCAAGGAGATCGCGCGACTGCTCGACGAGTACGGCATCACGGCGGTGCCGGTGGTCGACGAGGACAACCGGCCGGTCGGCGTGGTGTCCGAGGCGGATCTGCTGCGCCGCCACACCGCCAAGGGCGGGCCGAGCACCGCGGGGGCCATGATGTCCAGCCCCGTGGTGGTGGCCCGCCCTTCCTGGACGGCGATCGAGGCGGCACGGCTCATGGAGCGGCACCGGGTGAAGCGGCTGCCCGTGGTGGACGCGGGCGGGCAGCTCATCGGGGTGCTGAGCCGGAGCGATCTGCTCCAGCTGTTCCTGCGGCGCGACCGCGCGATCCAGGAGGAGATCCTGGAGGACGTGGTCATGCGCATCCTGGGGATCTCCCCCGCCGCGCTCCACATCGACGTCGACGAGGGCCGGGTGACGCTCAGCGGCACGCTGGAGCGCAAGAGCATCGCGCCGGTGTTCGTCCGGCTCTGCGAGAGCGTCGACGGCGTGGTCGAGGTCGTGGACCGGCTGACCTACGAGGACGACGTGGATAGGGACGAGGGCGACAGCGACGCTCCGGCCGAGGCCGAGGCTCCGCCCCTTCCCTGACGGCGGAGCGGGCCCGTCGGCAGAGCGCCGACGGGCCCGGTCCGGCGGCGGTCCTGTCAGGAGACCGCCTCGGGCCAGCCGTATCCGGGACCGGTGTGCTGGGGTACGGTCCCCGCGCCCACCGCCTCCATCTCACGGTTGGCCTCTCGCATCAGCTGGCCTGCCAGGTCCTTCATGGCCCGGCTCGCGGCGAGCTCGTCGCCGATGGCCGGAACGTCCACGTCCGACGGGTTGCACCGCGCGCTGCCGTGGCCGGTGAGGGTCGACGTGCCAGTGTTCAGATGCGCCTCGGCCTTGGTCCTGCCGTCCTCTTCGACCAGTTCCAGGCCGACCGTCCACTCAAAGGTCCGTGTCATGGTCTGCCTCCTCGCACCGTCGGGACGCGTGAGACCGCCGTGCGTCCCTTCCTACTCCCAGGATCCATCGCCGCGCGCGCGGGCGCGCGGCGACGGGCGGTCGATCGCGTCAGTGCTTGACGCGGACGCGGTTCAGGGGCGCCGGGGAGATCGTCTTGTGGGCCCTGAGGTAGTCCACGAAGCTCTCGTGGTCGGCGCCGTTGCGGACGGGGGCGGTGTAGCCGGCGAAGGCGCTGTAGCCGTCGGCTCCGATGACGGTGTACGCGAGTGCGGCCACCCGGTAGGTGCGCGCGGGGTCCAGCGGCCTGCCGTTGATCAGCACGTCGCGGGGCGACACGCGGTCGCCGGCCGGGCGCGCCGGGTCGTACGCGTACGAGACGTTGCGGGACACCGCGAGCGGGGCGGCCTTCACCGTCCCGTCGGCCTGCTTCTGCCACTGCTGCTCGAGGATCGCCTCCAGCTGACGCCCTTTCACTCCGACGGTGAGGACCGGATTGCCGTAGCCGTAGACGCTCCACGACTCGCCGAACAGGACACGGCCGTCCGCGTCGCCGGGGAGGCTTCCCCTGGCGTACGGCAGGTCGCCGCGGACGGCGTTGCTGCCCTTGGCGGGGCGTGCGGCGATCAGGGCGAGATCGGCCTGCCCCTCGCGGGTGCGGTTGGCGTTCCAGAACTGCACGTCGGCGTACAGGTCGGCCGCCGTGCTCTCGCCCGCGGCGTTCGGTGTGCGGGTGAAGGAGCCGGTCTGCTTGGCGAGCGGTTCGGCGGAGCGCCGGGCGCCGCGTGCGGACCAGTAGTCGGCGATCTTCTGCACCTCGCGGTCGGGCGCCACGTCGCGCGTCACCGCGTGGTTGACGGACCGGGTGCGGTTCCTCAGCACCTCGCCCGTCCTCGGGTCCAGGGACAGGTTGATCTCGCTGATCAGTGCGCCGTGGTTGCCGGTCTCCACGACCGGGCGCGGCACGCCGGACGGGTCGGGCACCATGCAGTTGAAGCGGGAGTGCCAGTCTCCGGTGACGACCGCGTCGATCTCGGGTGTGACCCTCTTCGCCAGCTCGATCACCGGCCCGTAGGCGGAGTCGCACTCGTTGTAGCCGGAGGTCGTGGCGGACTTCGGTGAACCGCCCTCGTGCACGTTGAGGACGATGGCCTCGACCCCGCGTCGCTTGAGCTCCTTGGTGTAGCGCTCGATGGTCTGCGCCTGGTCGAGTGCGCGCAGTCGCGGCTGGTAGGACGTCGAGCCGGTGACGGTCGCCTCCACCGTGGTGGTGATGAAGCCGACCGGGACACGCTTCCCGCCGGGGGCGCCGAACCACTCGATGCGGTACGGATCCACGATCGGGCGACCGGTCTGCGAGGAGACGATGTTTGCGGACTGGAAGTCGAAGTCGGCCCCGTGGAAGCGGCGTCCGGTGGAGTCCGTGAAGCAGCTGTCCACGTCGACCTTGCCGAAGCACCGGCCCTCTTCGATGTGCTCGACGAGGAAGTCCGGGGACACGTCCAGTTCGTGGTTGCCCACCGCCGAGAAGCGCAGGCCCAGCTTGTTGAGGACCTCGATCGTCGGCTCGTCGTGGAAGGCGTCCACTTCGAAGGGCCAGCCGGCGAAGCTGTCACCGGTGGCGAAGAAGACGGAGTTGGCGTGGCCCGACCGCAACCGCTTGAGGTGGGTCGCGAGATAGGCGGCGCCGCCGACGGTGACCGAGGTACCGCGGCCGGCCGGGATGATCCCGCCCTGGGCGGCGGTGGGCGGCTGGAGGTAGCCGTGGAAGTCGGTGATGCTGAGGAGTTGGACATCGACAGTGTCGTCTGCGGCGGCCGGTGAGACGGACAGCGCGCCGCCGAGGAGGGCGGTGCCCGCGGCGATGACGCCGATCCGGCGAAGGACGTTTCTCAAGGCGATGACTCCTTCGGAGTGGGACGAGCAAACTCATCTCAGCTCCGTCCGATGTCATGGCCATGAACGTCGTACTGCGCTCCAAGGCATGGGGAATGACCGCTTCAGCGACCCACGGCCAGGTGTGCGGACAACCGGAACGCAGGTTGGCCGGAGGCCCAACTGCCGTGGTCTCAGGCCCGAAATCGGGTCTTGTCGACGATCGGCGGTTCGTCCGCGCGCGGTGGCGGCAGGGGCGAGAGAGCCGACTCCAGGTCGTCGAGAGCGCGCCGGGCCGCGGCGATCCGGTCCCGCAGGCGTGCCCCGTCGGCGTCCTCGTCGACCGCCTTGGCGTCTTCGCGCACCGCCTGGGCGGCTTCGTCCTTCTCCGTCTCCGCCTTCTCGATCTCACGGGCCTCCTCCAGTGAGTTGATGACGACCCCGATCAGGACGTTCACGAGGACGAAGGAGGCGATGAGGACGTACGAGACGTAGTACAGGAAGCTCCAACGCGAGATCTCCAGACCCGCGTGGACCGCGTCGCCGAGGCCGTCGAGCGTCATCAGCAGGAAGAGGGTGAGTACGGCCCGGCCGATGGATCCGAAGTGCTGGGGGTCGTGGCCTGCGAAGAAGACCCAGCCCACCATCGCGTACACGTAGAGCAGCAGCGCTCCGACCAGCAGGAAGCTGACCGTGCCGGGCAGGCTGCGGCCGACGGCGACCAGGACGATCCGCAGCTGGGGCAGGAATCGGGCCGCGCGCAGCACGCGGGCGAGCCGGAGCAGGCGCAGGACCGTGGAGTTCTCGCGCGCGGCGGGGACGAAGGCGGTCAGGACCACGACGAGGTCGAAGACGTTCCACGGGTCACGGAAGAAGTCCAGCGGGCGGACGGCGTGGACGCCGACGCGCAGGAGCATCTCCGTCGTGAAGGCCGCCAGGAAGAGGTGCTCGACCAGTTGCAGTTCGACGTGGTAGCGGGCGGTGGCACCGGCGTACGTCTCCACTCCGAGCACCGCGGCGTTGCCGAGGATGAGGAGGAAGACCGCGGTGGCGAACCAGCGGGCCTCGGTGATCTCACGACACCGTTCCGCCACCCGGACCCGGTGGCTGCGGCCCGCCACGGCGGACTGATCGGACATTCCGACGCTCCTCGATTCGTTGAACCATGCTCATGAGTTCCAACGGCGAGGAGACGCAACGGTTCTGGGTGCGCGGGCGGTGTCCCGAGGATCAGGTCAGGGGGCGGTGAAGAGTCGGGGGAAGCGGGGGCCGAGCCAGGGCTTGCGCCCCCAGCTGAGCGCCCGCCCGGTGGCGATGACGCCCCAGGGGTCGGTCCGTCCGAGGCCGAGCAGCAGGAAGGCGACCGGCTCGGTGAGGATCGTGCAGTCCGGCCGTGCCGGCGGCTCGGCCGTGGCCCGCACCGCGTTGTCGGCGACGGTCACTCCGAAGCGGGCCCCGCCCCACAGGCGTACGGCGAAGCGGGCGGTGAGGCCGTCCACGGCGGTGGGATCGACGACCCTCGGCATGGCGGTGATCATGAACGGGAGCGTCAGCTCGACCCGGGCCCGGTCGAGCATGTGGGGCCTGCCGAGGGCCAGCGCCAGGTCGTAGCCGTGTCCGAGCATGTGGGTGAGCAGGTACGAGCCGAGCACGGCGGGCCCCATCGGGCCCAGAGGCGTGTCGAGCACCTCCTCGGGGGCGCGTTCCTCGATCGCCGTGAGAAAGGCGTCCGCCTGTTCGGCGATCATCTCGGCGAGGGGCCCGGCCGTCCGCTCGTCGAAGGCGGCGAGGGCCACTTCGTTGGCCGCGGCCAGGCTCTGCGGGGTTCCGTCGCCGTGGGCGCGCGTGTGCCCCGCGGCGATCGCCGCCATCAGTTCGTTGGCCTGTGCCAGGTGGGCGGCGGCCTCCCCGACGGTCCAGGTGGACCGGGGCACGGGCCGCCCGGTGTCGGCGGCCTCGCGCAGCACGTCGGCGATGTCCGCGGCTGTTCCGCGTATCGCCTCGGCGAGCCCCTCGGGCAGCACGCTCCGCGACCCACCGTCCGGCACTGTCACCATGATCGTCTTCCCCTCGGCTCAGGACTCCTTCGGCCGCTTGGCGCGCCGTTCGGCGACAAGGTACGCGATGCCCGGGAGCATGAGCAGGGCGGTGCCCCACAACGGCAGAGCGAGCAGCGTCCCGTCCCCGGCCAGCTGGTCCGTGAGGAAGAGGACCGGAAGTCCGACGACGAGCCCCACGATCCAGCCCTTGCGGAAGCCGAGGGAGCCTCGGCGCAGTTCCAGGAGGACGGTGACGACGCCGATGCTCAGCCAGAAGGCCAGCCGCCCCGCGCTGACGTCCACGACAGTCGTCCAGTTGACGAGGTGGGAGTACACCAGCAGCGTGCCGACGACGAACGGAATCAGCGCCGCCATCCTCAGCACGCGCCGGTGCAGCGGCATCCGTGCCCTGGCCCAGGACGCGGCGAAGGCCTTGACGTCCCGGCCGACGACGTCCTGCGGGGTGCGGCCGGCCGCCGCGGCGTCCTCCAGGTGGGCGGTGAGTTCGGCGAGCATCTCGCGGACGGAGGCGTCGTCGATGCCCCGGTACTCCCAGTTGCTGCGGCAGACCGCGAGCACGCGCTCGTTCGTCATGGTGTCGTTCCCCCGGTGGGTCGTTCGGTCTCGGTCGTCACGGTCGGCTGCGGGTCGTCCCGGTCGGTGACTGCGTCCCGGTCCACGGCTGCGTCCCGGTCGGCGGGGTGCGTCCCGGTCGGCGGCTGTGTCCCCACCGCCTCGGCCGTCCCCGTCGCGCCTGCCGTCCCGGTGACAATGCGGTCGGCCTGTGTGGCGAACTCCCTCCACACCGCCCTCCCGTGGTCCAGTTCGGCCTGGCCCGCCCCGGACAGCCGGTAGTACTTGCGCGGCGCCCCGCCGCTGGACGACGGGGCGCGGTACGACTCGACGAGCCCCGCTCGCTCCATCCTGGCCAGCAGCGGATAGATGCTGCCCTCGCTCACGAGCTCGAGCCCGCTCTCGGTCAACGCCTCCACGAACTCATAGCCGTAACGGGGTCGTTCGCCGATGAGGGAGAGCAGGCACAGATCGAGCACACCGCGCAGAAGCTGGCTGCGCCGTTGGTCACCGGCCGTCGGCAGCTCCTTTGTCATGCGGTGCATGATAGTCATGGACTACCTTGCGCCACAAGATACTCCGGCCGGACTCAGTACTCCGTGGTGCTGAGCACCACGATCGCCCACAGGACCACGGCGACCGGCACCACGACGGCCACCGCCCCCAGGGCGGTTCCCGCCCACGCGCGGCGCCGGGCGGCGACGGCGACCCCGCCCCTGACGCGCAGCACATTGATACCGGCGACGATCGCGCAGATGCCGATGGGGATGATCAGGTACAGCGGGAAGTACCGGACCATCGGCGGGACGGCCTCGGGCAGCCAGGGGAAGCCGCCCATGGCCACGGCACCGAGACCCAGGAGCAGCGAACCGACACCGGTCACCTGCGCCGCGGGCATCGCATCGGACTCCGACGCGTCGTCGGCCAGGTGGTCGCGTACGCCGTCGGCGACGTGTCGATCAGAACTCATGGCACGGAGCCTATGCACCCTGAATCCACGTCACCTCGGGTCGGCTACTCAGATCGAGCTGAGTACAACGCTCGGATCGTGTCAAACGCCTCGTCGCCGAGGGCCGGTTCACCCACGAAGGCGGGTCGGCACTGGCGGCCGCGCTGTGGCCGCTGGGCGAGATCGCCGCCCGTCACGAACGGCTCGCCGCCTTCGCCGCCTCCTGCCTCGACCGGCTGGACGGCGCCGTCGAGTCGTCCGAGGCCGAGCGGCTGACCATGGCCGTGGAGCCGGCCGCCGAGTTCGCGGGCGCCATGCGCCCCGATCCGCTCCTGCCTCCCGAGCTCCTCCCCCGGCCATGGCCCGGCAGCCGTGCCCGCGACCTGACCGCCTCGTGCTGGACCGCCCTGCTCGACGCCCGCCCCACGCCCACACCCCACGGGGCCCGCGGCGCCCGCCGTCCGCTGCCGCGCCTCTTCGAGCTCTACGGCGACGCGTTCCGCGCATGAGGGGCCGTCAGGCATCCACCGGGGACGGCCCTCCGACTCCACGGGTGTTCGAACACCGCTAGGGTTTCCGCCAGTCATACGGCAGACAGTTGAGCACCACGGGAGTCGGGAACGTGCAGACGGGTACGGGGACGAGTTCGGAGACGTTCCAGCCGCTCGGGGACGACGATCCGCGCACGGTCGGGGCCTACCGGCTCGTCGCGCGGCTCGGAGCCGGCGGCATGGGGCGCGTCTACCTCTCGTACACGCCCGGCGGGAGACCCGTCGCCGTGAAGGTCATCCGCCCGGAGCTGGCCGACGACCCCGACTTCCGCGAGCGGTTCCGCCAGGAGGTCACCAACGCCCGTCGCGTACAGGGTGTGTGCACCGCGCCGGTCCTCGACAGCGACACGGAGGGCCCCACGCCCTGGCTCGCCACCGCCTACGTTCCCGGGCCCTCCCTCGCCGATGCCGTCAAGCGGCACGGTCCGCTGCCCATGTCCACGGTGCTGCTGCTGACGGCGGGGGTCGCGGAGGCGCTCCAGGACATCCATCGGGCCGGGATCGTGCACCGCGACCTCAAGCCGTCGAACGTGCTGCTCGCCCTCGACGGGCCCCGGGTCATCGACTTCGGTGTGGCGCGTGCGGCGGACGCCACCGCCCTGACCCACAGCGGGTCCGCCATCGGGACGCCCGCCTTCATGGCACCCGAGCAGGCGCTCGGCGGGGAGATCACCGGGGCGGCCGACGTGTTCGCGCTCGGCCAGATAGCGGCGTTCGCCGCGACCGGCGCAGGCGCATTCGGTGACGGACCCTCGCACGGGATCCTGTACCGCATCGTGCACGAGCAGCCGCAGCTCGGTGACCTCCCGGACGAGATAACCGAGTTGGTAGCCGGCTGTCTGCGCAAGGTGGCCTCCGAGCGGCTCACCCCGGACGATGTCATCCGGCTGTGTGCCGCAGCCGACCCGGACGGCGGCCTGCGTCGCTCCGAGAGCTGGCTTCCGGCGTCGGTGGCCGGGCAGCTCGCCCAGCACGCCGTGCACGAGCCTCGGCCGGAGCCCGAGCGGTCGGAGCGGTCAGGGTCGGAGCCATCGCAGTCGGAGCCGTCACGGTCGGAGCCATCGCAGTCGGAGCAGGCCCCGTCGGCGCCCGCGCCGGACGAGACGATGGCCCTGCGCCTCCCCCGCCAAGGCGCGGCCCACGTCCCGAGCAGCCGGACGTCCGGCGCCTTCGGTCCGCCCTCCTCCGGTGTACCGGTGCCCGCCCCCGCCGCGGGCCTCCCCGCCGGTGCTTTCGGCGGACCGGCCTCCGTCGGCGTCTCGCCGTACTCCGCGCCGACGGGTCCCGGCGGACTGGGCCCCGAGCCCCGGCGTGCCAAGCGACGGGGACTGGTCACGGCCGGGGCCGTCGTCCTGACCGCCGCCACGGTCACCGGGACGCTGTTCCTGTCCGGCGTCCTGCGCCCGGGCGAGCGCGCCGATGAGACGAAGGATCAGGTGGGGCAGGCGCCGAGCCCGACGGCCGAGCGGTACCCGACCGGTACCGGTGGGCCGTCGGCGCCGCCGTCGAAGAGCCCGGAGGCGTCCCCTTCCGCGTCCGCCACCCGCACCACTCCGCCCTCTTCGGTCGAACCGACGGCGTCCCGTCCGCCGACCGCCTCCACCAAGCCGTCGGCCACCACCGCCCCGCAGCCGCCCGCCACCACGTACGGCGGCATCCGCATGAGGACGAAGCAGGACCTGTTCCTGGCCGATCGTCCCGTACGGGCCAAGGCGGACGCGGGCACCATCGACGAGGACCTCACCTACGCCGTGTACTCCTCCGGCGCCGTGGTGGCCCCCGGCTCCACCAGTCGCAGCCAACTGACCCGGCTCGCGCCCCGCGCCGCGGGGACGCTGCAGTCGTGTCTCGCGCAGACCGGCAGCGAGAAGTACGTATGGGTCAGGGACCTCGCCGTCGGCGACCGGCTCTGCCTGATCAGCGGCACCGGCCACGTCGGTCTCGTCACCTTCCGGGGCACCGCGCCGTCGCCCGGCACGACGGACTACATCACCGTGGACGTCAAGGTCTGGCGCGACGCGGTGAATCCGGTGGGCGGCTGACCGTCGGCGCCCCGCCGGCCCGCGCCCTCACGCGATGCCCAGTCGGCCCACCAGGCCGCCGTGGACGAGCGCCGTCCCGTCCGCGGGCCGGACCGCGGTCCAGGAGGCCCCGACGGCGAGCACCGTGGCCGCGCTCGCGACGCCGAGGACCGCGCCCGCGGCCACATCCCCGGGATAGTGCACTCCGGTGTGCACGCGGGAGTAGCCGACGGCGCTCGCGAGCACTCCGAGCGGCACCGCGGCCACGGGCAGCACGACGCCGACGGCGGTCGCGAACGCGACGGCCGAGGCGGTGTGCCCGGAGGGGAACGAGGCGGACGCCGGCATGGGGACGTGCCGGCCGACGGCCACCCGGGCCGCCTCCCGGTCGGGACGCCTGCGGCGGACCACACGCTTGCCGACCAGATTGGCGACGGTCGAGGCCACGGCGATCGCCCCGACCCCCGCGAGCGCGGCTCGTCGCGGGCGACCGGGGACGACGGCGAGCGCGGCGGCGACCGTGAGAGAGATCTTGGAGTGGTCGGCCGCCGTGGACAGCCGCCGCAGCCCCGTGTCGAGCGTGGGGGTGGGGGTCGCGGCCACCGCCGCGTACACGGCGCCGTCGACGACGCGCAGGTCGTGGAGCGCGGCGGCGACGCTCCGCCGCAGAGCCCGGAGCCCGCCCCGCCCGTCCGCCCCCGTGGCGGAACCGTTCGTGTCCACCTCGCGCGCGGGCCTCACCGTGCACGCCCCAGGGCGAGCGCGGTGACCCATCGCCAGTTCAGGGGCGACCTCGGTGCCACGGTCCCGGGCCGGTGGCGCGGGACGAGGACGCGCAGGGCACGCGGACGGACGGTGCAGACGACCGGCGTGGGCAGGGTCAGCGCCTCACCGTCCACCGCGACGGGAACGGTGTCGGTGCCTGCCGTGACCTCCACCCGGCGCGCGGTCAGGAGGTTGAGCCCTTGCGAGCGACGTCCCCGCACGGCGAGGTCGGCCGCGTGGGCCACGCCCTCCACACGGAGGCCGATCACACCCAGCTTTCCGCGGTCGAGCCGCGTCCGGAGACCCGAGGCCATCAAGTCCGGTGCGGCGTAAGGGTTGTTCGTGACCAGGATCGCCTGTTGTTCGGCGAGCTGCTTCTCACCGGCGGTCGCGTCGAGGCGCCGGCTGCTCTCCTGGAGCAGATCGGGGAGGAGATTGAGGATGGTCTCCGCCTTCGCATCGCGGTACTCGGGACGCTGCACGATGTCCGCGTACACCCCGAACGACACCGTGTTGACGAAGGGCCGCCCGCTGACGAGGCCCAGATCGATCCGGAGTTCCTCACCGTCGGTCAAGGCGTCCAGACACCGGGACGGGTCCGTACGGTCGAGGCCGAGGTCCATGGCGAAGTGGTTGCGCGTACCGGCGGAGATCACGAGGAAGGGCAGATCGTGCTCGGCCGCGACCCCGGCGACCAGCGCCTGGGTGCCGTCGCCGCCCGCCACCCCGAGCAGATCCGCACCGCCGGCGACGGCCTCCCGGGCCAGCGCCACCACATCGGTCCCGCCTTCGGTGTCGAGCAGATGCACCGTGGCGCCCATCTGCTGAGCGCGCTCCACGAGTCCGAAGCGTCCGACCTTGCCGCCGCCGGACTTCGGGTTCATGATCAGGACGGGTCTGCGCGGCAGCGGCCGAGACTTGCCGCGCATCACGTAGGACTTGCCGGTGGCGCGCATCGCGGCCCGCGCACAGATCAGGGCCAGGCCGTACAGGGCGAGCGCGATCAACGCGTTGCCCCAGACACCCTTCTGGACGTAGTGGATCAGCACGCCCACGGGTGCCGCGACCGCCAGCAGCGCGCCGAGCAGCCGGAGCGGTCCCCGGCCGGCCACCAGCCACCACAGCCCCACGGCGGTGAGGACGAAGCCGCCGAGCCCGGTCAGCAGGACTATCGGCCCAGCCTGACCCAGCGCCAGGAACAGCACGACGACCGCCGCCGTGAGCGCCAGCAGCGCACAGCGTGCCAGGAGCCGGGCCGCACCCCTATGCCGTCCGGAACCACGCACCGGTACCACCTCCTGTTTCAGCCTCCCCCACTCGGCCCTGTCCGGCTCTCCGGACGGCGCCGTTAGGGAGACGCTATCCCGCGCCGACGCCCAAGTCCCATCCCCGTCAGCTCCATGGGCACGACAGGAACGCCTGGACGAGGGGGCCTGGGGGAAGGCCGGAGGTGATCCGGGAGGGGTGGTGGACGATCAGCCGGCTCGGATGGCGGAGAGTCCGGGCAGGTGATGGCCCCCGGCGGCACGTCCCGCGCCGGCGGCGGCGCCTTCGGTGTCACTGGCGGGTCGTCAATCGGGCGACCGCTCCAGCTTGCTCCTCGTCCGGTCGGCGACACGGTGCGCGTCCCGTGCCGCGCGGCCGGCCTCCTTCGCGGCCTTCTCGGCCTCGGCCGCCGCATCCTGTGCGGCGCGTTTCGCCTGCTTGGCCTCCTTCAGCTGCCGCTCCAGCTCGGTGACGCTCTCGTCCGCCGCGGCAGCCTCGGCCTGCGCGGAGCTTCGCGCCTCCTCGGCCGCGTGGAGTGCTTCGTCGCGGGCGCGGGCCTCCGCGCCGGCCGCCTCGGCCTCTGTACGATCCCGCTCGCGGCGCTCCGCCTCCGCCTTGCTCGCACGCTTCGCCGCGGGCTTCGGGGACTCGGCGCCTTTCGAGGGCTTGGCGGGCTTCGACCGGGGTACGGCGGCCTCCGGAACCACCTCGCCGAAGCCGACCGGCACCTCGGGTGCCTTGACGAGCCTGCCCGTCGCCCACTGCTCGGCGATGTCGGAGCTGGCGAGGACGGCGTGGAAGATCTGTTCGACGTCGTGGAGGACCGTGTCGCTCACCGGCTGTCCGGCGTCCCGCGCCGGCCCGGCCGCCTCGCGGGCGAGCGCGGCGACCACCTTGTGCCGCTGCCCGCTCGCTTCCCGCAGCTTCAGCGGGTCGAGCGTGCGGTGGGCCTCCCGGAGGGTCTCACCGAGCGCGAGCAGACGATCGACGTCCGACCGCCGTTCCCGTACGAAGAGATTCGACACCCACGCCGCCGTCGTCGGGCGACGCAGCCCCGAGACCGCCTTCACGGCGTCCGCGTCCCCCGCCTTGCGGGCATCGGCGACGTACGCGTCGCGGGCTGCGGTGAACTCCTCGGGCCGCAGCCCGTACAACTCCTCGATGACCCGCTCGACGTCCACGCCCCCACTATCCGCCGGTCGGCGCCGATTACGGCGCAGGACGTGCCCGCCCGGTCCAGCCCGCCGCGCCGACACAGGCTTCGTTGCCCTCGGGGTCTGCCAGCACCCAGTGCGACGGGGCATGGGCGTCGGTCACCAGTCGGCCGCCGGCGGCGATCGCCGCGGCAATCCGCTTCTCGGCGAGGTCGTACGGCACCCAGACGTCGACGTGAACCCGGTTGCGCTGCGGGCGGGGCTCGTCCATCTGCTGGAAGTAGAACGGCGCCCCGCGGCGCCGCGGGTCGATGAGGTCCTCAGGGCTGTTCGCCCGGTCCTCGTATCCGAGCAGGGCCCGCCAGAACGCCACGACCTCCGGTCCGGCGAGGGCGTCGACAGTGACCTGTACGGTCTGCACGGCGGAAGGGTCGGCGGGTATGCGCAGGGTCCGAGCCATCTCGGAGATCCGCCGTGCCAGCTCGGCATCGTCCTCGGTCAGCCCGTAGTAGTCGCCCGCGATCGTGATCAGTCGCACCGTCACGCCCTGGAACCTCAGGTCGACATCGGGGCGTCCGTCCCCGACACCCGGCAGCTCGCTGATCGCTCTTACGAGCTCCGCACCTGCCGCGAGCGATCCGGTACGGAAGTACGCGCAGGCCCCCTCGCCCAGCACGCGCCAGTCCTCCAGGCCCGCAGTCTCATGGAACTGCTGCGGCCTGATCCGCTCGGTCTTGCCCTCTCCGTCAGTCATGCGCCCAACCTAGCGCGCGGCACCGACAACGCCCTTCGTCCGCCCGGCACTTCAGGTGCCGGCAGCGCCCAGGGGCGCGGGCTTCGGGGGTTTCGCGCCCCGGAGTCGTCAGTCGGTGAGGGCCAGGCGCACGGCGAAGGCCGCGATGACCGTGCCCGTCACCCGGTCGAGGATCCTGCGGGCGCGCGGCTTGCGCAGCCAGGTGCCGAGGGCGGACGCGGAGGCGATCAGCACGGTCGACCAGATCATGCCGAGCGTGACGTGCACGGCCGTCAGCAGCACCCCCATGGTGAAGTGGGGGGCGCCTTCGGGGATGAACTGGGGCAGGACGGCGACGTAGAAGACGCCCACCTTGGGGTTGAGAAGGTTGGTCACGGTCCCCTGACGCCAGCCGCCGGACAAGGTGTCGACCCCCGCCGGCTGCTGTTCCGTGTCGATCTCCGCGCGTCGGCCGCGGAAGGTGTCGACGATCATGCGGCCGGCCATCCACAGCAGGTACGCGGCGCCGGCCCAGCGGAGGATCTCGTAGGCGAGGTGGGAGGCGGTCAGAAGTGCGGTGACCCCGAGCGAGGTCAGCGTGCCCCAGATGAGGGTGCCTGTCTGGATGCCCAGGACGACCCCCCAGGCACGGGTGCGTCGGCCGAGGGCGGCGGTCCGCAGGATGAGGGCCGTGTCGAGGCCGGGGGTGAGTGTGAGGAGTCCGACGACCAGAGCGAAGGACCACAGCGCGGTGCTCATTGCCATGGACGGCCAGCATAGAGGCCGGAGGTGCGGCCCTCTGCGGCGCGGTGGCCTGTGCGTGCGCCCAGGCCCGTACGCCGGTGGCCCGTACCGGTCTCCCCCTCTCGTAAGCGCCCCTAGCGTGCGGCGAGCCGCTCCATCAGGGCGGCGCTGCGCGCCAGCACCTCGCGCTCCTCGCCGGTGAGCTCGAGCTCGATGGCCTGGGCGAGCCAGCCCGCCCGGCGTCCGCGCTCCGCTTCGAGAGCGGCCCGTCCCGCAGGAGAGAGCTCCACCAGGGACTTGCGGCCGTCCGTGGGGTGCGCCCGGCGGACGACGAGCCCCTGTTCCATGAGCAGCCCGACCGAGCGGGCCATGGACTGGGGCCGTACGCGCTGGTCCGCCGCGAGATCGCTGGTGGTCATGGCCCCGTCGCGATCGAGGGTGCCGAGCACGGAGGCGTGGCCGAGAGGGATCCGGTCCTCGTGCTTCACGCGCCGCGTGAGCTTGCCCATCGCGGTACGAAGTTCGGTGGCGACGGCGGCGGGTTCCGGGGTGGGCATAAGGCACTTTAACCGGTGATGACCAGCGAAGCTGTGCAGCTTACCTGCACAGCACAACTGAACAGCACAACTGAACAGCGAAACTGAACAGCATTGCTGTAGAGTCTGGGATGTCGCGGCACGCGCCATCGCTGTCGCAGCAGGGCCGCGGCGTGCGTCAACGCGAAGGACCTCCCATGGTTTCCACGGCAATCGAGTCCACCGTCATTCAGTCCGTCACCGCCCGCAGGGTCCTCGACAGCCGGGGCAACCCCACTGTCGAGGCCGATGTCCTCCTCACCGACGGATCCCTCGGCCGTGCCGCCGTCCCCTCCGGCGCCTCCACCGGCGCACGGGAAGCAGTGGAGCTGCGTGACGGCGACCCTGGGCGCTGGCACGGCAAGGGCGTCGACCGTGCGGTCGCCCACGTCAACGGCGACATCGCGTCAGCGGTCGTCGGGCGCGACGCCGGCGATCAGGCGGGGCTCGATGCCGCGCTCGTCGCGCTCGACGGCACGGCCGACAAGTCCCGGCTCGGCGCCAACGCGCTCCTCGGCGTCTCCCTCGCCGCCGCGAAGGCCGCCGCGGCGGCCCACCGCCGGCCGCTCTACCGCTACCTCGGCGGCGCCGACGCCCGCCTCCTCCCGCTGCCGATGATGAACATCGTCAACGGCGGCGCCCACGCCGACAACCCGCTGGACTTCCAGGAGTTCATGATCGCTCCGATCGGCGCGGAGACGTTCGCGGAAGCGGTCCGCATGGGCTCCGAGGTCTTCCATACGCTCCGTCGCGATCTGCTGTCCGCCGGGCACTCCACGGGCGTCGGCGACGAGGGCGGCTTCGCGCCCGCACTCCGCACCGCCGAGGAAGCGCTCGACTTCGTCATGACGGCCATCGAGCGCACCGGCTACCGGCCCGGCGCGGACATCGGCCTGGTCATGGACCCGGCCTCCTCGGAGTTCTTCCGGGACGGTACGTATGTCTACGCGGGCGAAGGCGTGCGCCGCACGCCCACCGAACACGCCGACTACCTGGCCAAGCTGATCGACGCGTACCCGATCGTCTCCATCGAGGACCCGATGGCCGAGGACGACCTGGACGGCTGGCGGGAGCTGACCGCCCGCGTCGGCGACCGCTGCCAGCTCACCGGCGACGACGTGTTCTGCACCAACGAGAACCTGCTGCGCGAGGGCATCCGCACCGGTGTCGGCAACTCGGTCCTGGTCAAGGTCAACCAGATCGGCACCCTGACCGAAGCCCTCGCCACGGTCGCCACCGCGCACCGCGCGGGCTGGACCGTCGTCATGTCGCACCGTTCCGGCGAGACGGAGGACACCACCATCGCGGACCTGGCGGTGGCGACGGGCTGCGGCCAGATCAAGACCGGCTCGCTCTCCCGGTCCGACCGCACGGCGAAGTACAACCAACTCATCAGGATCGAAGAGGAGCTGGGCGCATCCGCGCGCTACGCGGGAGCAGCGGTGCTCGACCGTTCCTGACCCGCGGCAACGCCCGCGTCAGGAACGGTCGACGACTGCCTCGTCGCGGGGGCGGGGGGGCCCGGCCGGGGCCCCCGCCCCGGGGGGGGGGGGGCGCGCCGCAGACCGCCCTGGGGGCCGACGGTGAGTCCGTAGCCCTCGTCGCCGAGACCGGTGAGAGCCGGATCGAGGGCGAGGACGACGGGGCCGTCGGGGCGCTCGGGCAGCG